>NZ_JBFBJB010000057.1:0-45015 GCF_040685895.1 Streptomyces sp. NPDC088124
GCCGCCTCGACACCAGCCGCCCGTCCGCCAACGGATGGGAGATGCAGAAGGCCACGGACGACGGTGGTGACATCGTGGCCCGTCCCGTACCGGGCACCGGTCTGAACGTCTCCGTACGCATGGGAGACACCGAAACGGTCCTCGTCCATGTGATCCGGCGCTTCCACTACGAGGTCGACGCCCTTGGCCGGGGCGCCGAACCGAACCCAATCGAGGGCTGGGTGGCGCCGTCGGCGGTCCGCGACAGCCGCCTCCCGGAGTCCAACCAGGCATCAGGCACGGCCGTCGTGATCCGGCCGGACTTCTATCCCCCCGGCGTACGGGGCGGATTCACCGCCGGACAGCAGCTGACCATCCGCGACATCGTCGCCGACACCGAAGGAGTCGTCCGCTGGGGTGGCGAGGACCGCCGCGCCTACGAGGGCCTCTTCTACCTCACCGTGCGTCCGGGCGACCAGCGTCTGCGGCGGATCGCGTCCAAGATCCGGGCCTGGGACGAGACTCCGGGAACAGGCGCCGGAACGGTACCCGACGTCACGGAGTCCTCCCGCCGCCGCCGGGCCGCCGCCCTTCGCTGAGTCCGTCTCCGGCGCGCGATTCCCGGGAATCGCGCGCCGGAGGGCGTCCCCCGTGACCGGCGGCGGATCAGCGCAGTCCGGCGAAGAGATCGTTCTCGGGAACGGCCGCGCCGGTGCTGTCCTTGACGCGCACGAAGGTCTCCAGGCCCATCACCTCGCCGAACTTCTCCTTGCCCATCTTGAGGAAGAAGATGTTCTCGCCCTGACTGGCGTGCGCGGCCAGCGAATCGTACTTCTGACCACTGAACGCGGTGGTGTCCACCCAGGTGGTGATCTCATCGTCGGGGAGGCCGATCTCGGCCATCGCGGCGGCCTCGGCGGGATCCGGCTCCGGCATGTCCTCCTGGAATTCGCGCATGGTCTCCCCGAACCGCTGCATCATCGAGCGGGGCATCGTCGTCCAGTACACCTTCGGGGTCAGCTCGGTCATCTCCAGCGCCGCCATCGTGATGCGGTGGGCCTGGATGTGGTCGGGGTGGCCGTAGAAGCCGTTCTCGTCGTAGGTGACCACCACATCGGGCCGGTAGTGCCGCATGAGTTCCGCGAGCCGGGCGGCGCCTTCCTCCACGGGGGTCCGCCAGAAGGATCCGGGGGCGTCGTTGCTGGGCCAGCCCACCATCCCGGAGTCGGCGTAGTCCAGCATCTCCAGATCGCCGACCTTCAGGACGTCACAGCTCGCCTCCAGTTCTTGGCGGCGCATCAGGGCGACAGCGGCCGGATCATGGCCGGGATCGCCCGGCTTGGCACCCCCCGCCCCGTCGCCGCAACGGCCGTCGGTACACGTCACGAGAACCGTGCGAATGCCTTCCGCCGCATACCGCGCGAGGACCCCGCCGGTGCTGGTGGCCTCGTCGTCGGGGTGGGCGTGTACTGCCATGAGCGTCAAGGGCCGGTCAGTCATGAAAAAGTCCTCCAGCAGAACAGAACTACGTCTTGGTCCGAGTGCGCGTCGGGCATACCGCGCTCCGGGGCCTGGTGGGGCGGACGACCTCGTGGTCTCCGTGTTCCTCGCCCGTGCGGCACCGGTCCCTCGGTTGCAACCGTGCCGACCGGAGCCGCTGTTCCCGGCGCGCGAACTGATTGTCGCGCGGGCCGCCCGTCCGAGCGGGCGCGGCTGATCCACCAGCAGGGGGCGGAGGGACATCGCCCGAGGTGGCTGGGTACAGTCCCCCGTACGCTGCCGGTCCTCCACCGTGCACGTACCGCCCCCTGGGTGTGGTGCATGGCGAAGTGATCGGCTTCGCCGGAATCCGGGATTGAGTATGGGGGAATACGTGACGTTCGACTCGGAATGGGCGGCACTCCGCGCGGAATCGACGCAACGAGTCAATATGCGCCTGAACAGTGCGCCCAAGGAGCCGGGTGGTTCGGGGGGGCCGGCCGCTGCGGACCTCGCGGTCAATCAGGACAACCTGGGTGCCATCGGTCACGAGGCATATGAACTGCGCACCCGGCTGTCGAAGGACGGGGACCACGCCCGGCCCACCACCTTCGACGCGGCCATCGCGCTCACCAACGGCAACTTCGAGAGCGGTTCGGGGCTCCTCAAGGTCCACGACCGCTGGAACACGCACTTCAAGACGCTGTTGGACGCCCTCGCGCAGATCTCGAACCACCTGAACTACACGAAGTCCTCACAACAGAAGGAAGACGTGCAGATCGCCGGCGACCTGATCTCGGTGTCCAAGCTCAACGACTATATGAAGTAGTCGACCGAAGTCTCGCGTCATCAACGGGGGAAGAGAGAGATGCTGAAATACGAGGACATAGTCGACGCGCCTGTCGGCAAACTGAAGGCGGCCGCCGACGACTGGGCCGAGATGGTCACCAAGCTGGACAAGCTGGCCGACGACGCCCGGGACGGGATGAAGACCAAGGCGGACAAGGCAGAGTGGGAAGGCGTCAACGCGGGCGTCACCAAGGCGTTCATAGGCAAGACCGCCAAGGAGTTCGAGGACGCCGCCGCCGAGGCCAAGGGCGTCAAGCTCATCATGGAGGACGCCCACAAGGCCATCAAGAAGGCCAAGGACGACCTGGAGGCCATCCGTGACGAGGAGGGTCCCGCGGCGGGCATGCACATCGACGCCAAAGGCAAGGTGACCGCCCGTCATCCGCTGGAGAACGACAAGACGGCGCGGCACGACCCGGACTACTCCGATCTGCTGCGCCAGCAGAAGAGCGCGATCGATGCCTGGCAGAAGAAGATCGACAACATCGTCGACAACTGCAACGACACGGACGTGGCCTTCAAGAACGCCCTGGAGGCCAACGTCACCGAGGGCAAGGACTTCAGCGCGCCGAAGTACCGGAAGCTGGACCAGGAGGAGGCGGCCCGGGCCGCCGCACTGGCCGCCAAGGGCCGCGACATCACGCACACGGAGCTTCAGCAGCTCAACGAACTGCTGCGGGACAACACCAAGTCCACCGAGTTCGCCAAGACTTTCTACGAGAAGCTCGGCCCGGAGAAGTCGCTCGCGTTCTTCGGGCAGCTCGCGACCGACACGCACGATTACGGCAAGGTCGACAAGAAACGGCTGAAGGACGTCCAGGAGCTGCAGAAGAACCTCGGACTCAACCTGGCCACCGCTTCGCAGGACAAGGCGTTCTCGGACAAGTGGGGCCCGGAGCTGCGCAAGCTCGGCACCGAACAGATTCCGCTGTCCAAGTACGACAACACCGGCGGGCCCTACGGCTACCAGCTGCTGGGCGGCATCATGCGGAACGGCAACTACAACGCGGCGTTCCTCAACCCGATCGCCGAACACGTGGCGCAGCTGCACCAGAAGGACCCGTTCTTCTTCGCCAACAACAAGCAGGTCAACGGCCCCCTGGAGAATCCGTACAACCCCTCGGGGAAGAACGGCGCCGGTTACGACCCGACCACGGCCATGCTGGAGGCGCTGGGGCACAGCCCGGAGGCGTCCAAGAAGTTCTTCACCGATCCGCCGACCGCGTACAAGGAGGACGGCACGGTCGACGAGAGTGGTACCGCCGATCTCGGGAAGGGCGAGGACGGCGAACCCATCGCGAACTACCTCGACTTCTTCGGCAACGAGAAGTGGGAGTCGTTCCCCGACGGCAACTCGATCGACCCCGACAAGCTCAAGCCCACGCTCAACTACATGCCGGACGCGTTGGGGCACGCGCTGGAATCGGCCGCCCTCGGCTACCCGTACGACAGTCCGGACGCGAAGGTCGTGCGGGACGAGGACAACGCCGATGTCATGAAGCAGGTGATGGAGAAGTACGGGGAGGACGCGGGCCTGCTCAAGAAGCAGGAGGCGTTGTCCGACAGCCTGGGCACCATGGGCGCCGCGTATATCGACGACATCAACTGGTCGCTGGAGAAGACTTCGGAGGACAGCATCTTCGCGCCCACGAAGAACCCCGACGGTCACCTCAGTTTCGATCCCGAAGACGACAGCCGCCAAATCGCGCGTAAGTTCCTCAGTTCGCTCGGTCAGCACCCGGATGCGTACGCCACGGTCTCCAAGGCCGAGCAGATCTACACCACCAGCGTGCTGGAGGCCCAGGTCGGGCCCGACGGAAAGATCGACGAGGGAGGCGCGCGGAACGCCGTGCGGGTCGGGTCCGAGGTGCAGGGGATGCTCGACCAGTCGCGCGCCGACCAGGTCGGGGCGGAGTACGAGAAGAAGCACGAGGAGTACGAGAAGGCGGTGGCCGCCCGATCCGGCTGGATCGAATTCGGAGCCGCCGCGGGCGTCGCCGCGGGGGTCGCCTTCCTGCCAGCCACCGCGGCCGTGGGCACGGCCGCGGTGCTCATTCCGCTGGCCACCGACACCGCCGCCGGAGGCGTGGAGCAGATCATCGGGACGGTCATCGGTGATGTCTCCGACAAGTCGATCGACGAGCACAAGGACAAGGTCGACGAGCTGAGCAAGGAGGATCGGAGGAAGGTCTGGTCCGGCGGTGAATACATGGCCGAGGCCCCCATGGAGAAGTTCCTCGACTACCACTCGACAGAGGTGGACAAGGAATTCAAGGAAGACCTCAGGCAGGCCATGCTGATCGGATACGGGGCCGGAAACGCCCGCGCGCAGCAGCAGGGCAACGATCCGGAGACCGGCTGATACGGGAGACAGTCCTTGAGGAGCGGCGTGGAGAGGAAAGGTGTGGGAGTGGTGCGGGTGAGGAAGGCGCTCTCCGTGACCGGGGTGGTGCTCGCCCTCGGCGCGGTCGCGGTCGCGTGCGGTTCGGGCGGGGAGGACGAGTCGCCGTACGTGGGGGCGGCGGAGGTGTGTGACGGCGTGTTCGCCGGTCCGTTGGAGAAGACGATCGAGTCCGTCACCGGCGCCACGTCCTTCTCCCGACTCACCGGTGAAGGGGTGGGGCGGGTGTCCGAGAACATCAAGGACGGTCACGCATCGGGCCGCAGTTGGACGGTCGGTGAGAAACTCTGCAAAATACCGGCGAAAGGTACTTCTTCGCGCGAGAACGCCACCATCGATTTCTCCATCTATGCGCCGCAGGACATTGGGGACCCGAAGCCCCGTGAGGGGAGTCGCTTCTTCGCCCTTGGCACGGAGGCCGTCGCGTCGCCTCGCGGGGCCCGCGTCTACTTCGAGTGTGTCAGCCCCCAGATGAAGGGTTCCGACGAGCAGCCGGCGCGCATCTATGCGGCTCTTGTTCACGTGAAGGACCGCGGGGACGCGCTGGAGAACCTGCAGGCTAATGTGACGGTCGTCAACGCCGCGGCACTCGCCGTGGCCGAGCGGCTCGACTGCGAGAACAACGGCGGCCTGCGGGAGAAGCCCGACCTGCGACCCCTGGACGGCCATTAGCTGGAAGGTGCAGGCGAAGACCCCGAGTCCGGCCCAGGTCTGGGCACCGGTCAAGCTGCGGAGGCGGGTGCGGCGGAAACCGAAGCTGCGCACGAGGTGGCTGATGCGGGCCTCGATACCGACTCTCCAGTTGCGCGTGCGCCGGAAGGGCCGGGTGCGGTCCTGCAGAGCCCCCAGCTCACCCGCCCACGACCGGGCATCAGCCAGTTCCCCCACCCATGACCGGACCAACGACCGACCTCCCCAACCGTCACCAACAAAGACCGTTGCCGTACGAGCCCGGCGCTGCGGGCAAGCCCTGGCTGCAATGGCGGGGCGTGCCCCACGTGTTCCGAGGGGCTGCGAGGCTGAGGGCGCCGTGCGCCGTCAGCGAGGGGAACGTCCTCGCGAGAAGGCGGACTCATCTGCTCAGCGCCCTCTGTTTCTGGCGCAACGGCCTGAAGGCAGGGATCACAGGCAGGGACGAGCACTGGGCCTCCTCCGCCGCGTCCCCCAGCCGGTACTCCTCCCCATAGCTGACGAAGGCCGAGGTGTCTCGGAGACGATGTGCCCCAAGTGACTTCCCCGAGGAACGGCGGGTGACAGCATTTCCTGCTCGTCTTGTCCGTCGCGCGGTGGTTGCTGCGGGATCAGCACTTCCGGCATCCACAGCTTCTTCTTCGCGTAGACGTAGAACCGCTCGACGTGGGAGACCTCTCGGCCACACGTGCCGCCGTCGACGCGCGGCCCGCGGAGGTCTCGGCGCCGCCTGGGTCGACGTCCGCCGTGACACAGCCTCTGCCCCACGCCCACGCGCATCTCCTCCGGCATACGTTCAGCACCGGAGGGCGCAGGCTTCGGGCGGAGCCTCGTCCACCCGGCCACCCCTGGTCATGTCTGATCAGCAGCCGTCAACCCGTACACATGGCCCTGTGATTGGGGGACTCGCGTGCGGGTTTCCGTCCCCTGGCGCCCAGGATTCCTGGAACCCGCGCGGCTTCTTGTGCTTGCCGCTCGAGACCGCTGTTCACCGCTCCGGCCGGCATGTTGTGGCACGGCGGCGCGGGCCCCTACCTCCCGGGCCGTGTCCGGTGTGCACCTCCTGTGCGAGTTCCGTTGGGCGCCGTTGCCGGCCCTTGTCCACCACTGCGTCCGGCAGGTAGTGGCGCGGCCGGTCACAGGTTCAGGTCCACGCGGCGTGGAGGTCCTCGGGTGTGAGGGTGGGGACGCCGTCGGCGGTGCAGCCGCTGCGGGTGACGGCGAGCAAGGGGGTGGTGTCGTCGGCGCCGGGGAGCAGGGAGCGGTGGGTGATGAGGCGGCCGAGATCGCGGTTGTCGAAGGGCTTCTTCTCCAGCCACTTGACCGAACCCACGAGGGTGATCTTCCTGGCGATCGGGGCACGGTCGGCGCCGACGATGTCGATCTCCGGGTCGTTGGTACGGGTCCAGTAGCCGCCGATCGCATCGGTGCCCGAGGGCAGCTGCCCTCCGTCGGGGCCCAGTCGCCACAGGGCTTCGCGGATGACGGGCTCGATGGCTCTGCCACGCCAGGATGTCCAGCCGGCGCGGATGGTGTCGAGGACGCGGTCTCCGCGGCCTCGTTCGACGGTGGGGATGCCGGGGCCGATGAAGGAGAGCCAGAAGCGTAGGTACGGGTCGTCGATGCGATAGCGGGTCTCACGGCTGGGTCTGGTGGACAGGGGCAGTTCGGCGGCGACCATGCGGCGGGACGAGAGCAGGTCCAGCGAGCGGGACACCGAGCCGGGGTTGAGGCCGCCGGCGGCTCTCCCGATCAGAGTGAAGGTGCGCTCGCCGTGGCCGATGGCGCCCAGAACGGTGCGAGCCTGCGCCTCGGAGGGAAACTCGGCGGCCAGGGATCGCTCGCCGCTGACCAGCAGGGCGGAGGTCGGTCTGCGTAGAGCCAGTTCGAGGTACTCCCACAGTCCGGCGCCCGGTGGCCATTCCTCCAGGATGAGCGGGAGCCCGCCGGAGACCAGATAGGCGTCGAAGGCGTCTGCGGGAGTCAGATCGAGCATCGAGGCGACCTCTGCCGGATTCAACGGCGGTACGACCATCTCGGTCCCCCGCTGGTAGAAGGGCCGTCCGTAGGTGTTCAGCTGCTCCATCATGGCGATGTCGGAGCCGATGAGGATGAGCAGAACAGGCAGCCTCGACAACGTTCGGTCGAATGCCTTCTGCAGTGCGCCCTCGAAGCTGGGGTCCTCTCGTACGAGGTAGGGCATCTCGTCGAGGACCACCACGCTGGGTGAACCGGTGGGCAGCGCGGAAGCGAGCATGGTCAGCGCGGCGTCCCAGGTCAGCGGGGCCGCGAAATCGCCGAACCGTGCCGAGTCGGGAAGCCGGGAGGCCGTCACCTCGGCGGCGAAGCCCGCCAGATCCCCCTCGCGGGAGCCGCCGACGGCGGTGAAGAACACGTGCGGCAGCCCGGCCTGCTCCAAGAACTCCTCGACCAAGCGGGACTTGCCCACCCGTCGGCGTCCGCGGATCAGGACGGCCCGCCCGGGCCGGCCGCTGCGGCCGCCAGTCTTGACCGGTTCCAACAGCTCGTCCAAAAGGGCGAGTTCGGTGCGGCGCCCGATGAATCCCTTCATGGCAGTCCACCTTCGCGCGCTCTTGATGCTTGCACTCAAGATACTCTCATCAAATAAAGTATCAAGGAAGTGCGGAGAGTGATCGCGCGGGTGAGTGGCATCCACCTGCATCCGGCAGTCGTTCGGCGGCCGCCCCGCTTGCGAACGGCATCTCCGGCGCTCAACTGGACTTCCTCACCGCACTGCCACAGCGGTGAGGAGAGGGGCCGCGCGGGGCAGTCGGCCGACGACGGTACCGGCCCCACCGTCGGCGTACCCGGGCCTCTCCCTGACGTCGTCAAGACGTCCGACCAGGCCGAAAGGCGTGCGACCAGGCCGACGCAGGCGGCCGGGGCGGGCCGGCGCCCCTCGGTGGGACGACGCCTGCGCGGCGGTGCCGCCGCTTGCTCGTCACACGCCCGGACGCGCGAGCATGCTTCCCGGACGATGAACCATGGCCGCGGACCACCGGCGCGGCCAGGCTTGTGGCATGACACAGACGAACGCGACGCATACAGACACGATGGGCGCCGGGAACACCGTGCTGGTGATCGGCGGTTCCGGCAAGACCGGCCGTAGGACGGTGGCACGCCTCCGGGAGCTGGGCGTGGAGACCCGAGCGGCCTCACGGTCCGGGGACACCCTCTTCGACTGGGCGGATCGGACGACCTGGCAGGCGGCCCTCGACGGGGTCGACGCCGTCTACATCGTCCCGCTGGACACCTCACCCTCCCCGACGCCCGCCTTCGTCGCACAGGCCGTCGCGAGCGGGGTACGACGGCTGGTGCTGCTCTCGGCCCGGGGCGTGGACGTGCCCGGTTACTTCGGCTCCTCCTTCGAGGGTGGCGGCCCGCACATGGAGAGCGAGGTGGCCGTCCGGTCGTCCGGCGTCGCCTGGACGATCCTGCGGCCCGGCTGGTTCGCCCAGAACTTCAGCGAGGGCGTCTTCCTCGACGGTGTACGTGCCGGCGAACTCGCCCTGCCCACCGGCAGCGGCGCCGCCGCGTTCGTCGACGCCGACGACATCGCGGCGGTCGCCGTCGCGGCCCTGACCGACGAGGACGGACACGACGGCGAGGTGTACGAACTCTCCGGCCCCCGGGCGCTCGGCATCGCCGACGTACTCGAAGAGATCGCGAAGGTGACCGGCGTGCGTGCCGCCTACGTTCCGGTGGAGGAGTCCGTCTTCCGGGCCGGGCTGGTGGCACAGGGACTGCCCGAGGAGGAGGCCGCGCTCTGGACCGACGCGATGAAGCCGATTCGTACGAGTCAGGAGGCACCGGTCACGGACGGCGTGCGGAGAGCACTCGGCCGCCCGCCGCGCGACGTCACCGACTTCGTCCGTGACGCGTCCGCGGCGGGTGCCTGGTCCTGAGGGGGAGCCGGAGTACCCGGGAAGCCGGAGTACCCGGGAAGCCGGGGTACCTGGCGGGAAGGCGTCAGAGGGCTCCGGCGCGGCCCTGCCCGGGTCCGCCGCCGGGGCGCACCGGCCGGAGCCGGCCCGCCGGTCCGGCGCGGTCCGGTACGCGGGCGGTGGCGGCCTCCTGTCGGTAGGTGCTCGGGCTCTCGCCCCGGGGCCGTTTGAACGCCGCGCTGAAGCCGAACGCGTCCGCGTAGCCGACCCGCCGGGCCACCGCTGCCACCGTCAGTTCCGGGCGGGCCAGCAGATCGGCGGCGACGGTCATCCGCCACTCGGCGAGATACGCCACCGGCCCGTTCCCGACCAGTTCCGTGAACCGCTTCGCCAAGGTCGTCCTCGACACCCCCGCCCGGCCTGCCGGCTCCGCCGTCGTCCACGGGTGCGCCGGATCCTCGTGGATCGCGCGCAGGGCGGGCCCCGCCACCTCGTCGCGCACCGCCTCAGTCCTCGGTCGGCGGCTCTGCCGATTCGGCGGCGCGGCGGTACTCGGCGTTGATGCGTTGCGCCTCTTCCAGCTGGTCTTCCAGGACGACGATACGACAGGCCGCCTCGATGGACGTGCCCTGGTCGACCAGTTCACGGGCGCGGGCGGCGATGCGCAGTTGGTAGCGGGAGTAGCGGCGGTGGCCGCCCTCCGAGCGCAGGGGGGTGATCAGGCGGGCTTCGCCGATAGCGCGGAGGAAGCCCTGGGTGGTGCCGAGCATCTCGGCGGCCCGGCCCATCGTGTAGGCGGGGTAGTCGTCGTCGTCAAGCCGGCCGTACGAGTCGTCTGCTGTCACTTGCACCTCTCTTGTGGAACGCGTGGAGGGGCCCTGGTGCCGTACGGCACCAGGGCCCCGAAGGAACTACTACACCACCTGCCGGCCCTGATACTGCACCGGCATTCTGTGTCCGCAGACCCGACCTGGCCGCTGTCGGGAGTGCGGGGATCGCGGTTGCTCGACCGGAGACCACCTCACTATCGATGTCCTGCGGTACCCGGGCTCAATGCTCCGGCCCGGGCGATCCTGATGGCGCGGGCTCCTCCGTTCTTCCCTCGGTGATCAACTACCTACCATGGGGACACTGCGTACTGCTGGTACTGCACTACTGCGTACTGCTGGTGATGCGAACTGCTCAGCGGCCTGTGACAGCGCCGCTCTCCGGCAGCCAGCCCCGTTGCCCTTCCTGCGTCTGCTCTGGCTTGGAACCCCACTGCCGAACTTCCCGGTGCGCGCGTCCGCAGCCGACGCCTTCACCGAGGTACCGCTTGGTCACTTCACTGCTGGGTACTGCGAACTGCACTCACGGGTACCGCAACTTTCATGACAGCGGTCCCGCTTTGGCGGCCCCTTACTGCGGGCCACCCGGTCCGGCCGTCAGTCCCGTCGCCGTCCTGCAACAACCCTGGCTTCGAAACTCCACTGCCACACCGTCCTGCGACTACGTGTACTGCCGGCAGTTCTTCTCTGCCAGGCCCTGCTGTCTCTCTCGGGTACAAGAGAAACCATAGCCACACCACCACTCAATGTCTACTCCGGCCAACGGAGATTTTCGCGTGTTCCGTGAGGAGGAAATCGACCTCGCCGGAGGCTCCGGCCGGCCCGCGGTCAACCGGCTCGCCAGAGCGACCGCGGTCACCCGCCGGGCCTCCGAGGGGAAGAAAGCAGATGCCCCTGACCGTGGTCACCGGTGGTGCTGTCATCACCGGCCGACCGGGGCCCGAGGCCGTGTGGAGGCAACGGGTGTCGGAGGTCCTGACGGGCTCGTCCCGTTCTGGGCGAGTTCTCCGCCATGTTCACCGCTACGACGCGAGGGGAGGGGCCGCCCGCGTATCTGCACTTCCGTATGGCGCGGATCCTTCAGGGCACGGTGGGGATCCCGGAGACGGGTGGGATGTACCGCGTCTCGATCGCGGATGTCAGCGCCTGGACCGTGGGTGACTTCAGCTGCCCCGATCACTGACGTCGCGCCGCGCAGAGAAACGGTACGCGGGAGGGCCCGACCGGCGTGTGCCGGTCGGGCCCTCTTGGCTGTTCGGTTGTCAGCGCGCGCTTCCCATCAGCCAAACGGTCGGACAGTCAGACGGCCACCGGGACGCCGAGCATCGCGGAAGCGTGCTGGAGCGGGCTGAGAGGGCGGGTGGGGGCGGCGGTCCGGGGGAGGCTGCGGCAGGTGAAGCCGAGCTTGGTCATGGCCCGGAGGACTTCCTCGGCGCTGAAGTCGCGGGGATCCTGGCGGGTGATGACCACGCCGACCTGCTTGACAGGGTAGGCGCGGCGGCCGATGGTCACGGACTCGCCGACGACCTTCTCGGGCTTGATGCCCTTCATGGACTCCAGGACGCCGCTCCTGGTGAGTTCGAACGGGAAGCGGGCGATAACACAGCGCACGATGCCTCACAGGGATCACAGAGAGAGGAAGGAGATTGTCCGGCGTGGTGAGACGGTTCAGAGGGTCAGGGCGAGGACGCCCGACGCGCTGTCCTGTTCGTCCACGGCGGACGGGGTAGCGGGCCGGCGGTGGTACGTGGCGTGCTCGGCCATCATGGCGGCGGGCGAGGTGTGCGGCCCGCGGTCGCCGAGGATGTCGCGCAGCTGGAGCCGGTCCGTGTAGGCGGGGCCGTCTCGGACGGTGGTGAGCTGGGCCTGGGTGACCAGTCCGGTGCACAGACCGTCGTTGTCGCAGACCCTCAGGTGTCCGGTCCTGTCACTGGCCATGACGGACAGGGCCACCTCGACGGTCATGTCGTCGCAGACCTGTGGCCCTGCCGTGTTCATGGCGTCGAGCGCCGCCCGGGGTACGGGACCGACGTTCGCCGAGTGGGGCCGCATCTGGACCAGCGTCACAATGTGCCTCCTGCAGAGATGGGTCAGCTTCCGGATCACGCGGTGCTCAGGCCGCCGCGTCGAAGGCGGACTGTCGCCCGCTCACGCGCCGGGCAGCCGTGGCGGGACCGCGTCGACCGCGGGAGGCCGTGCCGCGCTCGCGTCGCTCGGGTGCCGGCGCGGTGATCGTCACGGGGATGCCGGAGGGGGTCCGGGCGCCGGTGATCCGGTGGAGCGCTTCCTCGCCGGAGCGGACCTGGGTGGCCCGGGGCGCGATGCCGGCGGCCGCCATGAGGCGCGTCATGGCGCGGCGCTGGTTGTTGGTGACCAGGGTGACGACACTGCCGGACTCGCCGGCCCGCGCGGTACGGCCGCCGCGGTGGAGGTAGTCCTTGTGGTCGTTCGGCGGGTCCACGTTCACGACGAGGTCGAGGTGGTCGACGTGAATGCCGCGCGCCGCGACGTTCGTCGCGACCAGGACGGTGACGTGCCCTGTCTTGAACTGGGCGAGGGTGCGGGTGCGCTGCGACTGTGATTTACCGCCGTGCAAGGCCCCGGCCCGGACACCGCTGGCGAGGAGGTCCTGGGTGAGGCGGTCCACGGCGTGCTTGGTGTCCAGGAACATGATCACCCGGCCGTCGCGCGCCGCGATCTCCGTCGTCAGCCGGTGCTTGTCGGCACCGTGCACGTGCAGGACGTGATGTTCCATCGTGGTGACCGCACCCTGGGAAGGGTCCACGGAGTGGACGACGGGGTCGGTGAGGTAGCGACGGACCAGGAGGTCGATATTACGGTCCAGGGTCGCGGAGAACAGCATGCGCTGGCCCTCGGGGCGGACCTGGTTCAGGAGCTCGGTGACCTGGGGCATGAAGCCCATCTCGGCCATCTGGTCGGCCTCGTCCAGGACGGTGATGGCGACCTGGTTCAGCCGGCAGTCGCCGCGGTCGATGAGGTCCTTGAGGCGACCGGGGGTGGCGACGACGACTTCGGTGCCGCCTCGCAGAGCATTCGCCTGCCGGCCGATCGGCATCCCGCCGACGACGGTGGCCAGCCGCAGCTTCACGGCTCGGGCGTAAGGGGTGAGGGCATCGGTGACCTGCTGGGCGAGTTCCCGGGTGGGAACCAGGACCAGGGCCAGCGGCTGACGGGGCTCGGCGCGCTGCCCGGCGGTGCGGGCCAGCAGGGCCAGGCCGAAGGCGAGAGTCTTGCCGGAGCCGGTCCGGCCGCGGCCCAGGACGTCACGGCCCGCCAGAGAGTTCGGCAACGTCGCACCCTGGATCGGGAACGGCATGGCCACGCCCTGCGCGGTGAGCGCGGCCAGCAGGCTCCTCGGCATGTCGAGGTCGCTGAACACGTCGACTGCGGGCAGCGCCGGAGTGATCGTCTCGGGCAGAGCGAACTCTCCCTGCATCGCGGCAGGCCGCCTGCCACCCGAACGGCTCGGACCTGCCGAACGGCTCGGGGCGGAGGAACCGGAGCGACCGCCCCGAATCGAACCGGCAGCGGAGTCGTACCCGTGGCCGCCGTCACGGCGGGCGCGGGAGGAACGGCTGTTCGTGCGTGTGGGGTTCATACAGAACCTTCCTTGATACGGCGCGTATCAAGGAATTCCACAGCGTAAGAGCGGCGCGGGGAATCACAGGCACGGACCGAATGGAATGCGAACGTGGCCCACGGGAAATCCGTGCCGACGTACGCAAGATGATGGATGGCGCGCGAAAAAGAATCCGGTGCATCGCCGGGAGCGGCTCCGAGGCGGCTGCGTTCCTCAATATTTTTTTCCCGGAGACGAACCGCTGCGGAAATGCGTGCAGCTGGGGCCCGCACCCCGAGGGATGCGGGCCCCAGCTATGAAATGCGCGCCGACGTCAGGCGGAAACGATGTTCTCGGCCGTCGGGCCCTTCTGGCCCTGTGCGATGTCGAAGCTGACCTTCTGACCTTCCTGCAGTTCACGGAATCCCTGGGCGGCGATGTTCGAGAAGTGGGCGAACACGTCAGCGCCGCCACCGTCCTGCTCGATGAAGCCGAAACCCTTTTCCGCGTTGAACCACTTCACGGTGCCAGTAGCCATGTCATATCTCCTTTGGGCAGTACACCGGAATCCGTACTGTACGGAAACCGCGTCGCCGCGATGATGCCCCGCCCGGAAAATGACCGGAAATACAAAGCGCTTCCCTGCGGCATCGAGGCCGAGCGGAGGCGCTTGAGTTTTTGGGTACCAAAACTGCAACCGAGTCCGACAGTAGCACGACGTGGACGATTGTGTGCGTCAAGTATTTCCCCGTGCGTGCTGCGGCAGAAACTCTCCCAGTAAGAGCCGTTAAATTCTGAGGTCGCCGGCACAGGTATTCATTTACCTCGAGTGCAGCGTTTTCCGAAAGCAAGGGCCGGCTGCTCCACCGAGAGCGTCAACAAGCACGGGGACGAACCGAAATGATCGAGCGAGTCCGCCCCGTCCTGGTCATCGCTGACGACACGATGCCGGTCATCCGACGCACCAGGCCCGGTGTCCCCGAGTACTGGGTCCTGCCGGGCGGCGGCGTCGAACCCTGCGACGAGCCCCGGGAGACCGCCCTCCACCGGGAGATCCACGAGGAGATCGCGGGGAAGGCCGACATCATCCGTCTCCTCCACACGACGGAGTCCGACAACGAGCGCCTGCTCTTCTACCTCGCCCGCGTCGCGACCTGATCCTTCGACGAGCGCCCTGCCCCGAGTTCAGCGCCGAAGGACGCGGCGATACGCCCTGGAGGAGAACCCGCTGACCATGGAAGGGCTCGACGGCATCGACCTCGATCCCAAGGAGATCGCCCGTGTCCTGCGGGGCGCCATCAGTACCGGAAGGCTCGGAGGCGAGGCAACGCTCTGAGCCTCCGCGCATGTTGACATGCCACGGGGTCGGCGCTGAAAGGGTTTGGCCCCGATGGCGTGACCATGCGTTGCCAGTGCGGCACCGTTTGATGTCGGGGTCGGGTGCCGGTCAGCGGAACCTCGCCCGCGGCCTCCGAGGTCGATCGGCGTCCGCTTCCGGCCCAGGCGGAGCACCGGCCTCGGTTCTGGACGCGCGGCCGGCCCCACACCCGGCGCCTGTCCAGGCCGACTCAGCGTGGCCTGGGCAACAAAGAAGCCCCGGTCCTGTGACCTAGGGCTTTTCATGGAGCGGGTGACGAGAATCGAACTCGCGCTCTGAGCTTGGGAAGCTCATGTTCTACCATTAAACTACACCCGCTTGGCGAGCCGGTGATCGGCTTCGCGTCGTCGGACACTCTACCTCATCCCCGGCCCCGGGCGCCGCTCGCTCCCCGGTTCGGTCGGTGTCGTCGGTGGCCGGGAAGTGCGTTCGGCGGGCGGTGGGGGCGGGAGTTGGGGCGTAGGGTCGGGGGCGGAGTGCCGCCTCTTGTGGTGTCCCGATCATCCCCTAGTGTGGGCGTTCGTCCGCGTTTGTTGGGGAAGGGACTTGATGGACTTGATGGAACGCACCGTCGTCCGCTGTGCCGATGGGCACGTGTTCAGTACTGCTTCGTTCCCGATGCAGCAGCTCGGCGCCGCACGGATCGGCCCCGGCCGGCTCATCCGGTGTCCGCGGTGCGCGCGGTTGCGGCATGCCGTGCCTGTGGAGGTGTCGGTGGAGATGGTGAACACGGTGAACAAGGTGGAGCGGGGTCAGGTGGAGCAGCGCTGACCTTGGGCGGATGAGGCGCGCGAGGCTGCCCGATTGGGGTGGGCTCGCGCGCCTTGCGTATCCTCGGGGCGTGCTTCTCTCAGACAAGGACATCCGGGCCGAGATCGACTCCGGGCGCGTGCGCCTCGATCCGTACGACGCGACGATGGTGCAGCCCTCCAGTATCGATGTACGGCTCGACCGGTACTTCCGGGTGTTCGAGAACCACCGCTATCCGCACATCGACCCCGCCGTCGAGCAGGTCGATCTGACGCGTACGGTCGAGCCCGACGGCGACGAGCCGTTCATCCTGCACCCCGGCGAGTTCGTGCTCGCGTCGACGTACGAGGTCATCTCGCTGCCCGACGACATCGCCTCCCGGCTGGAGGGCAAGTCCAGCCTCGGGCGGCTCGGGCTGGTGACGCACTCGACCGCCGGGTTCATCGACCCCGGGTTCTCCGGGCACGTCACCCTCGAACTGTCGAACATGGCGACCCTGCCCATCAAGCTCTGGCCCGGGATGAAGATCGGGCAGCTCTGCCTCTTCCGGCTCAGCTCGCCGGCCGAGTTCCCCTACGGATCCGAGCGGTACGGGTCGCGATATCAGGGGCAGCGGGGGCCGACAGCCTCGCGTTCGTACCTCAACTTCCACCGGACGCAGGTGTGACACAGGCATGACCGAGCGCCGGGAGAACCTGTCGTACGAGAAGTTCGGCCGCGCCGTGCGCGAGCTGGCGCAGAGCGTCGCGGACGACGGCTATGAACCGGATGTCGTACTGAGCATCGCGCGCGGCGGGGTCTTCGTCGCCGGCGGGCTCGCTTATGCACTCGACTGCAAGAATATTCATCTGGTCAACGTGGAGTTCTACACAGGTGTGGGGACCACGCTCGCGATGCCCGTCATGCTCGCTCCCGTCCCGAACCTCGTGGACTTCTCCGACAAGAAGGTCCTGATCGCGGACGACGTCGCCGACACCGGCAAGACCCTGAAGCTCGTGCACGACTTCTGCACGGGCCATGTCGCCGAGGTGCGCAGCGCCGTCCTCTACGAGAAGCCGCACTCGCTCGTGAAGTGCGAGTACGTGTGGGGGCGCACCGAGCACTGGATCAACTTTCCCTGGAGCGTCGAGCCGCCCGTCGTGCGCCGCGGGGATGAGTAAGGGACGGCCAGGGGGAAGCAGGGGAAGCAGGGGAAGCAAAGGAGGGGCCGGGCGGCCCCTCCTCAACCACTACAGGCCCCTACGGGCCCCTACAGGGTGCCGAGCTTCAGCAGCGACAGCAGCCCGATGAGCTGGATCGCCGACGCGCCCAGCGCCTTCGGCCAGGGCAGGTCGTGCGACTTGCTCACCATCACGGTGAAGAGCGCGCCCGCCGCGATCCACGTCGCCCAGCCGATGATCTGCACCAGCGAGTTCTCGCCGCCCAGGAAGAGCGCGAAGAGCAGGCGCGGGACATCCGTGATCGACATGATCAGCATGGAGAGGCCCACGGTCGGCTGCCAGGCGCCGTCGCCGCCGAGCTGGCGGGCGAGCGAGTGGGTGACCGCGCCCAGGATCAGTCCGCCGATGACGAAGGCGACGGCCGTCGTCAGGACGTACGGGATGGCCGTGGTCAGCGTCGCGTTGATCGCTTCCTCACGGGCGGTGTCGAAGCCGAACAGCGCCAGCAGCCCGTAGAGGAACGTCACGATCAGGGCCGGGCCCCAGATCGGGTAGTCGCGCATCTGCAGGAACGTCTGCGCCGGGCGCAGGACGATGCCGCTCAGCAGGTCCTTCCAGGGCAGCCGCGGGCCGGTCGGAGCCGGGGCCGCGCCGGCCTGGTAGGGGGCGCCGTCGCCGTAACGGTCCTCGTCGATGCTGAACGCCTGGGTGTGCCCGGGGTTGTTGGCGTACGGGTCGCCGGGGTGCTGCGGCGGGCCGCCGTACCCCTGTGTCTGCGCGTACGGGTCGCCGAAGTACTCGGGCTCCCCCTGCCGGCCGCCGCCCCCGTACTGCGCGCCGCCCCCTTGCGGACCACCGCCCGCGGGGGGCCACTGCTGCCGGCCGTACGTCGGCGCGCCCTGCTGACCGCCCCCGTATGCGGGGGGCGGCGCCTGCCGTCCGTACGGCTGTTGCTGCTGCGTTTGCGGTTGCTGTTGCGAGGTGCGGTTGTCCCGGCCGCGTCCGATCCTGAATCCAGCCACGCAATCGAACGTACCCGCTCCTGACGGGCGCGGTGACGGAGGTGGGGAACAGGAGGGCCTTTGCGGCCGAGCTGTGACATCCCTTAGGGGAACCCTGGGGGGTTCTCCCCCAGGGTTCGGTCAGTTGAGGAAGATCGCTGTGCTGAAGGTGAGCAGCGGGTGGGGCCGGAAGGCCGGTACCTTCTTCCCGCCCGGTCCGGAGGCGGGGGCGTAGACCGCCAGGAGGTCCGTTTGCTCGCCCCGGTGCGTTCTTGTGAGCAGGTAGCCGTTCGTCGCGCGCAGGATCTCCGTGGCCGCCTTTGCGGCCGGTACGCCCGGGAGCCGGGGCGCCGGGGGCTTCCGGGCGGCCGGGAAGCTGTACGTGGTGCCCGGGCGCCCGGGGCCGTCCGGGCCGCCCAGCAGCAGCGTTCCGCGCGCGGCCGCCCCGGGCGCGTGGGCGCGGGGCGCGACGACGAGGTCGTCGTAGCCGTCGCCGTTCACATCGGCCTTCGGCTCCGGGGCCGCCAGGACCGTGCCGCCGCCCTGGACCGGCGCGGCGGCGGAGCGCGGGGCCCCGGCCCGGCTGAACGGGCCGCGCAGGAAGGTGACCTGGCCCGCGCTCGCGGTGACCGCGAGGTCGGTCCTGCCGTCCCCGTCGAAGTCGCCGCAGACCGGGTGGTCGGGCCACTCGTCGCCCGCGCGGGCCTTCGCCGGGATCTTGAGGACGACCGCGCGGCCGGTGAGCCCCTGCGGGCCGCCGAACAGGATCTGGAGCGGTACGGGCGGCATCCCGATGCCGTCGTACGGCGGGTCCGTGGCGATGATCAGATCGCCGAAGCCGTCGCCGTCGAGGTCGCACGCCGCCTCCGCGTCGAACGCCGCGGGCAGCGCACCGTCCACCCGCGCGCCCCGTTCGCGCGGGTCGAGCGTCTGGCGTACGGCCGGGTCGAAGCGGCGGGCCTTGTCGCCGTCCCCCGGCCTGGCGGCCGTGCCGTACACGATGCCGATGCCCGCGTCGTCCCCGTACGTGTCGCCCGCCGCCTTGACCAGGTCGTTCAGTACGAGGTCGGGGTGGCCGTCGCCGTTGAAGTCGTCCGGGAGGCGGCTGCCCCTGCCGCGTGGCACGGGGCGGCGCGGCACGGCCGAGACGCCGGTGCCGGGGGCGGTGTCGCCGTTCTTCGCCGCCACCGTGGCGCCCGAGGAGGAAGCGGAGGAGGCGGACGAGGCGTCGGTGCAGGCGGTCAGCGGCAGCAGCAGGGCGGTGCAGGCGGTGAGGCCGATGGCCGTTTTCGTCGTCGCTGTCTTCGTCGCCGTTGTCTTCGTCGTCGCTGTCTTCGTCGCCGTTGTCTTCGTCGCCGTTGTACGTGCTTGCCGTATGCGCCGTTTCCGCATGACCCCACCCGTCCCATCCGTACTCACCGGCCCCCGCCGCACCGCCTTATTGTGCGCGCGGCGGCTCGCCGTGCCCAGGCCGGGCGGGGCTCAGTGACCGAAGTCCCAGCCGAATGCGTCGCCGGCCGCCGGCTTCAGTCCCAGATCCGCCGGAACGATCCTGCGCGGCCGGTCGGCGCCCGTGTCCTTCTCCGCCAGGCCGTCCGGGCCGCCGCGCAGGACGCGTACCTCCGCGGCCCCGGAGAAGTCCCCCCGCGCCGCGCCGATCGCCAGCTCCGCCGCCCCGTCCCCGTCCGTGTCCAGCAGCGCGAGCCGTGGTGTTCCGGGGAGGCCCGCGAGGTGCTGGGCGCCCGTGCCGGTCAGGCCCTTCTCGCCGCCGCGCACGACGAGGATCATGGTCGAGCCGTCCTTCGCCGGGGCGGTGAAGGCCACGTCGGCGTACCCGTCGCCGTTCACGTCGCCCGCCGTGGCCGCCGCCCCGAAGAAGCAGCCGGTGGAGACCGGCGCGCCCGGCAGTCCCTGCGTCCGGTCGTCGATCGTCGTCGGCTTCGGGGCGCGGCCGCGGCCCGCCCGGCCGCCGTACACGACCGTCAGCCGGCTGCCGCCGTCCGCGATCTGCTCCTCGCCGATGACCTCGCAGGAACGGCCGACGATCACGTCCGCGGTGCCGTCCTTGTCGACATCGGCGGTGAGGGTGTCCGCGCCGTAGACGTTCCTGCCCTGGGCGTCCTTGAGGCGGGTGTACGTGGCCGAGACGCCCCCGGCGCCCCGGACGGTCCCGCGGTGGACGGCGGTGGCGCGCGGGACGGGCATCTCGTCGGCGAAGACATGGGTCCAGGTGACGACGAGGTCGTCCCGGCCGTCGCCGTTCACGTCCCCCGCGGCGGCGAGGCGGGCCGTGTAGTACCCCTCGGAGTCCGGACCGGAGCCGGGGGCGGTGTCGGGGCCGAGGCCGGAGTCGGGGCCGCGGTCCTTCGGGGTGAGGTCCAGTGGCACCGTGGCCGCGGGCGCACCGGCCCGGCTGAACGGGCCGTACGACAGCGTCGCCGTCGACGGCGAGCGCCCCGCGGTGACCAGGTCGGCGTACCCGTCCCCGTCGAAGTCACCGGTGACCGGCGCGCTGCCGGCGAGCCGTGCCCCGCCCGCGAGGCCCTTCTCGCCGCCCCAGACGACGAAGACCGTGTCGGTGCCCGCCCCGGTGATCAGATCCGCCGTCCCGTCCCCGTCGAGGTCGGCCGAGCGGACGGTGCGGCCGAAGGCCCCTCCCTGGCCGGCCTTCCCGAGGTTCAGGCTGTTCTGCGTGATCACCCGGTGGCGGCCCGTGTCCGGGCCGTCCGGTGAGCCGGGCACCACGGCCGCGTACCCGGCGGAGTAGACGCCGTCGACCGTCGCGACGGGGTCGGTCAGGACGAGGTCGCTCACGTGGTCACCGTCGAAGTCGGAGTACGTGGCGGGGGCGGGCGGCGCGGTCGGCGACGGGGGCGGGACCGGCGTACGGGACGGCGCCCCGGTCGTCGCGACCGTCGTGGGGCCGGACGGCCCACCGTCCGGTGGCGTGTCCGCGCCACCACATGCCGTCGCCGCCCCCAGGAGACAGACAAGGCTCACCAGGGGGACCACACGGGCAAGGGCGGGCCTGTCGGCCACCGGACGTTTCCGCATGGCCAGTTGGACCCGCTCGGCCGCCGGATGGTTGTGCCACCGGTACGGGCGCCGTGCCGCGCCCGTACGGAACGGCCCCCGCGAACGGACTACTTCGCCGGTTCGGGCTCCGGGTCCGGCGCGCTCTCCCGCTCCTCCTCCGGCTCCGGGTCGGCCGGCGTCCGTACCGAGTCGAGCAGCAGCTGCGCCACGTCCACCACCTGGAGCGACTCCTTGGCCTGGCCGTCGCCCTTCTTGCCGTTGACCGAGTCCGTCAGCATCACCAGGCAGAACGGGCAGGCCGTCGAGACGATGTCCGGGTTGAGCGAAAGCGCCTCGTCCACCCGCTCGTTGTTGATCCGCTTGCCGATGCGCTCCTCCATCCACATCCGCGCGCCGCCCGCGCCGCAGCAGAAGCCGCGCTCCTTGTGGCGGTGCATCTCCTGCTGGCGCAGACCAGGAACGGCGGACATGATCTCGCGCGGCGGTGTGTAGACCTTGTTGTGCCGGCCCAGGTAGCAGGGGTCGTGGTACGTGATCAGGCCCTCGACCGGTGTCACCGGCACCAGCCTGCCCTCGTCCACGAGGTGCTGGAGCAACTGCGTGTGGTGGATGACCTCGTACTCGCCGCCGAGCTGCGGGTACTCGTTCGCGATGGTGTTGAAGCAGTGCGGGCAGGTCGCGACGATCTTCTTCGACGCCTTGGGCTTCTTCGTCGAGGCGTCCTCGTCATCCTCGCCGTACGCCATGTTCAGCATCGCGACGTTCTCCTGGCCGAGCTGCTGGAACAGCGGCTCGTTGCCCAGCCGGCGGGCCGAGTCGCCCGTGCACTTCTCGTCGCCGCCCATGATGGCGAACTTCACGCCGGCGATGTGGAGGAGCTCGGCGAACGCCTTCGTGGTCTTCTTCGCGCGGTCCTCCAAGGCGCCCGCGCAGCCGACCCAGTAGAGGTAGTCGACCTCCGTCAGGTCCTCGACGTCCCTGCCGACCACCGGCACCTCGAAGTCGACCTCCTTGGTCCACTCCAGGCGCTGCTTCTTGGCCAGCCCCCAGGGATTGCCCTTCTTCTCCAGGTTCTTGAGCATCGTCCCGGCCTCGGAGGGGAAGCTGGACTCGATCATCACCTGGTAGCGGCGCATGTCGACGATGTGGTCGATGTGCTCGATGTCGACCGGGCACTGCTCCACGCACGCGCCACAGGTCGTGCAGGACCACAGCACGTCGGGGTCGATGACGCCGTTCTCCGCGAGAGTGCCGATCAGCGGGCGTTCGGCCTCCGCGAGGGCCGCCGCGGGCACCTCCTTCAGGGCCTCGGCGGTGGCCTTCTCCTCGCCCTCCATCGTCTTGCCGCCGCCGGCCAGCAGATACGGCGCCTTGGCGTGGGCGTGGTCGCGCAGCGACATGATCAGCAGCTTCGGGGAGAGCGGCTTGCCCGTGTTCCAGGCGGGGCACTGCGACTGGCAGCGACCGCACTCCGTGCACGTGGAGAAGTCGAGGATGCCCTTCCAGGAGAAGTGCTCGACCTGGGAGACCCCGAAGATGTCGTCGTCGCCCGGGTCCTCGAAGTCGATCTCCTTGCCGCCGGAGGTCATGGGCCGGAGCGCGCCGAGGGCCGTGGAGCCGTCCGCCTCGCGCTTGAACCAGATGTTGGGGAAGGCGAGGAAACGGTGCCAGGCGACACCCATGTCGGTCTTGAGGGCGACGGTGATCATCCACACCAGCGAGGTGGCGATCTTGATCATGGCGACCAGGTAGACCAGGTTCTGCAGGGTGCTGAGGCTCAGCCCCTTGAAGGCCAGGACCAGGGGGTACGAGACGACGTACGCCGCCTGGTACGAGTCCGCGTGGTGCAGCGCCCCCTCCAGCCCGCGCAGGACGAGGATGGCGATCCCGATGGTCAGGATGACGGCCTCGACGAAGTACGCCTGGCCCAGGTTGGAGCCCGCGAAGCGGGACTTGCGTCCGGCCCGGCCGGGCAGCGAGAGCTGGCGGATGACGATCAGCGTCAGGATGCCGAGCGTGGTCAGCAGGCCGATCAGCTCGACGAAGACCTCGTACGGGGTCCAGTCGCCGATCACCGGCAGCAGCCAGTCGGCCTTGAACAGCTGCCCGAAGGCGTTGACCAGGGTCAGGACGAGCGAGAAGAACCCGACCGCGACGAACCAGTGCGCGACGCCGACGACGCCCCAGGCGTTCATCCGGGTGTGGCCGAGGAACTCCTTGGCCACCGTCATGGTGCGTTGCGCGGGTTCGTCGGTACGTGTCCCGGCGGGCACGGGCTGGCCGAGCCGTACGAAGCGGTAGATCTGCGCGATGGCTCGGGCGAACAGCGCGACACCTACGACGGCGAGTACCAGCGACACGATGATCGCGGCGAGTTGCATTTCGGGGGCTCCTCGGGCCTGCGACGGTGGGAGATCCGGAACCGCGCTCAGACTGATCGTACTAAGCGGTAACTTAATCGGCTCGTGCTGAGGGTACCCACTTATTCCGCCGCAATGTAGCCGTCGGACCGGTGATCTGTGTCGCTGAGCCCACCCTGACCCGCCGCAGGAGCGCGCCGGGTGTGCGGGCGAGGACCGACAGGTCGAGGCCGATCCAGTGCTGCTCCACGTAGTGCTGGTCCAGCAGGGGCGCCTCGTTCCACGGCAGCGCCGAGTGGCGCCGTACCTGCGCGAGCCCGGTCAGCCCGGGCCGTACGAGCTGCCGCCAGGGCGCCGCGGCCGCGGGGGAGCCGAACGCGAGGGGCGCCGGACCGACCAGGGAGAGGTGGCCTCGTACGACATGGGGCAGCCGGGAGAGCAGGTCGAGCCGGAAGCGGCGGGTGCGCAGGGAACTCAGGAGGAAGGGGTGTCCGTTGAGCCCGGTGCGGTAGTCGCGTACGAAGACGCCACCGGCCGGGCGGGAGAGCGCGAGGGCGAGGGCGGCGGCCGCGAGGACGGGCGAGGTGAGGAGCAGCAGGGCCGAGCCGAGGGTCAGGTCGAGCAGGCGCTTGGGTTCGAGGTGCGGGCGGAGCCGGCCGATCCGTTCGAGGTGCGGGCGGAGCCGATCGAGCCGTGCGAGGTGCCGGCCCAGCTGATCGAGCCGCGCGAGGCGCGGGTTCGGTGGCGGGGATGTCCGGGGCATCCAGGGCGTCCAGGGTGTCCGGGGTGTCCAGCGTGTAAGTCGCTTCATGGCCACATCTGACCGTTCTCTGAGCGATTTATGGCTTTTGGTGCAGAACGATCGCATGCTGGACCGGTATGGATCAGGTAGGCACCCCGAGCGGTGTCACCCGTCCCGTCGTGCCCGTTTCGGCGTGTTTCGGTGCGGCCCGGATGCGGGCGCACAATAGTTGAGTCTTATCGACTCAGGTCCTTTGACTCCGTGGGATCTGTGATGCATCCTTGAGCCTGTTCCACTCAAGTCACCTGGAGGAATCGAAATGGCACGTGCGGTCGGCATCGACCTGGGCACGACTAACTCCGTCGTCAGCGTTCTCGAAGGCGGCGAGCCCACCGTCATCACCAACGCAGAGGGCGCCAGGACCACGCCGTCCGTCGTCGCCTTCGCCAAGAACGGCGAGGTGCTCGTCGGCGAGGTCGCGAAGCGCCAGGCGGTCACGAACGTCGACAGGACCATCCGGTCGGTCAAGCGCCACATGGGCACCGACTGGAAGATCAACCTCGACGGCAAGGACTTCAACCCCCAGCAGATGTCGGCCTTCGTGCTGCAGAAGCTGAAGCGGGACGCCGAGGCGTACCTGGGCGAGAAGGTCACCGACGCGGTGATCACCGTCCCGGCGTACTTCAACGACTCGGAGCGCCAGGCCACCAAGGAGGCCGGCGAGATCGCGGGCCTGAACGTCCTGCGTATCGTCAACGAGCCGACGGCGGCCGCCCTGGCCTACGGGCTCGACAAGGACGACCAGACCATCCTCGTCTTCGACCTCGGTGGCGGTACGTTCGACGTCTCGCTGCTGGAGATCGGCGACGGCGTCGTCGAGGTGAAGGCCACCAACGGTGACAACCACCTCGGTGGTGACGACTGGGACCAGCGTCTCGTCGACTACCTGGTGAAGCAGTTCGCCAACGGCCACGGCGTGGACCTGTCCAAGGACAAGATGGCTCTCCAGCGTCTCCGCGAGGCCGCGGAGAAGGCGAAGATCGAGCTGTCGTCCTCCACGGAGACCACGATCAACCTGCCGTACATCACGGCGTCCGCCGAGGGCCCGCTGCACCTGGACGAGAAGGTCACCCGCTCCCAGTTCCAGCAGCTCACGGCCGACCTGCTGGACCGGTGCAAGACCCCGTTCCACAACGTCATCAAGGACGCGGGCATCCAGCTCTCCGAGATCGACCACGTGGTGCTCGTCGGTGGTTCGACGCGTATGCCCGCCGTCGCCGAGCTCGTCAAGGAGCTGACCGGTGGCCGCGAGGCCAACAAGGGCGTCAACCCGGACGAGGTCGTCGCCATCGGCGCCGTGCTCCAGGCCGGTGTCCTGAAGGGTGAGGTCAAGGACGTCCTGCTCCTCGACGTCACCCCGCTGTCCCTGGGTATCGAGACCAAGGGCGGCATCATGACCAAGCTCATCGAGCGGAACACCACGATTCCGACGAAGCGCTCGGAGATCTTCACGACGGCCGAGGACAACCAGCCGTCCGTGCAGATCCAGGTCTACCAGGGCGAGCGCGAGATCGCCGCGTACAACAAGAAGCTCGGTATGTTCGAGCTGACCGGTCTGCCGCCCGCGCCGCGCGGTGTGCCGCAGATCGAGGTCGCCTTCGACATCGACGCCAACGGCATCATGCACGTGGCCGCGAAGGACCTCGGCACCGGCAAGGAGCAGAAGATGACCGTCACCGGTGGCTCCTCGCTGCCGAAGGACGAGGTCAACCGGATGCGCGAAGAGGCCGAGAAGTACGCGGACGAGGACCACCGCCGCCGCGAGGCCGCGGAGACCCGCAACCAGGCCGAGCAGCTCGTCTACCAGACCGAGAAGTTCCTCAAGGACAACGAGGAGAAGGTCCCCGGCGAGATCAAGACCGAGGTCGAGACGGCGATCGCCGACCTCAAGGAGAAGCTGAAGGGCGAGGACACCGCCGAGATCCGTACCGCCACGGAGAAGGTCGCGGCCGTGTCCCAGAAGCTCGGACAGGCGATGTACGCGGACGCCCAGGCGTCCGGTGCCGCGCCCGGTCCCGACGGTGCCGCGGGCGCCGGTCAGGCCAAGCCCGAGGACGACGTCGTGGACGCCGAGATCGTCGACGACGAGAAGCCCAGGAAGGACGGTGCGGCGTGACAGAGGAGACCCCGGGCTTCGACGAGAAGCCCGATGTCCCCTCCGGCGCCGACGACGCCACGCCGAAGGCCGCCGAGCCGGACTCCGCGAAGGAGTCCGGGCCGGCGGCCCCCGCCGGGGACATCCAGGACGCGGGCCTGCTGGCCCAGCTCGACCAGGTCCGTACGGCGCTCGGTGAGCGCACGGCAGACCTCCAGCGGCTCCAGGCCGAGTACCAGAACTACCGCAGGCGCGTGGAGCGGGACCGGGTCTCCGTCAAGGAGATCGCGGTCGCGAACCTGCTCACCGAACTCCTGCCCGTGCTCGACGACATCGGGCGGGCGCGGGACCACGACGAGCTCGTCGGCGGCTTCAAGTCCGTCGCCGAGTCGCTGGAAGCGGTCACGGTCAAGCTGGGTCTCCAGCCGTTCGGTACGGAGGGCGAGCCCTTCGACCCGACGATCCACGAGGCCCTGATGCACTCGTACGCGCCGGACGTCACGGAGACGACGTGCGTCGCGATCCTCCAGCCCGGGTATCGGTTCGGCGAGCGCACGATCAGGCCCGCCCGGGTCGCGGTGGCCGAGCCGCAGCCGGGTGGCAAGACCAAGTCCGCCGAGGAGCAGGCGGAGTCGGCCGATGACAAGGAGAACGGTGGGCCCGAACAGGGCTGACGGAGACGGCACGGAGCACGCCGTCGGTAACCGGGACGCGGCCGGCGCACGACGCGCCGGCGGCGTTCCGGACACAGGTGACGCGGTGACCGGCGGTGCCGGTGCGGGCGGAGAGGAGGGACGTCGGGGATGAGCACGAAGGACTTCGTGGAGAAGGACTACTACAAGGTTCTCGGCGTTCCGAAGGACGCCACCGAGGCCGAGATCAAGAAGGCGTACCGGAAGCTCGCCCGCGAGTTCCACCCGGACGCCAACAAGGGCGACGCCAAGGCGGAGGAGCGCTTCAAGGAGATCTCCGAGGCGAACGACATCCTCGGCGACCCCAAGCGGCGCAAGGAGTACGACGAGGCGCGCTCGCTCTTCGGCAACGGCGGGTTCCGGCCGGGGCCCGGCGCGGGCGGCAACGGCTCGTTCAACTTCGACCTGGGCGACCTCTTCGGCGGCGGCCAGGGCGGCGCGCAGGGCGGCCCGGCCGGTGCCGGCGGCTTCGGCGGCGGGCTCGGTGACGTCTTCGGCGGGCTGTTCAACCGCGGCGGCCCCGGCACCCGTACGCAGCCGCGCCGCGGCCAGGACATCGACACCGAGGTGACGCTCAGCTTCACGGAGGCCGTCGACGGGGCCACCGTCCCGCTGCGGATGTCCAGCCAGGCGCCCTGCAAGGCGTGTTCGGGCACCGGCGACAAGAACGGCTCCCCGCGGGTCTGCCCGACCTGTGTGGGCACCGGACAGGTCTCGCGCGGCTCGGGCGGCGGCTTCTCGCTGACCGACCCGTGCGTGGACTGCAAGGGGCGCGGGCTGATCGCCCAGGACCCGTGCGAGGTCTGCAAGGGCAGCGGACGGGCCAGGTCCTCGCGGACCATGCAGGTCCGCATCCCCGCGGGCGTCAGCGACGGCCAGCGGATCAGGCTCCGGGGCAAGGGCGCTCCCGGCGAGCGCGGCGGCCCGGGCGGCGACCTGTACGTCGTCGTGCACGTCGACGCGCACCCGGTCTTCGGCCGCAGGGACGACAACCTCACCATCACGGTGCCCGTCACGTTCGCGGAGGCGGCGCTCGGCGGCGAGGTGCGGGTTCCCACGCTGGGTGGCCCACCGGTCACGCTGAAGCTGCCCGCGGGCACCCCCAACGGCCGTACGATGCGGGCCCGTGGCAAGGGCGCCGTACGCAAGGACGGCAGCCGCGGCGACCTGCTGGTGACCGTCGAGGTGGTCGTGCCCAGGGACCTCGGCGGCCAGGCGCGCGACGCGCTGGAGGCATACCGGAAGGCGACCGCGGACGAGAACCCGCGGGCGGAGCTGTTCCAGGCGGCGAAGGGAGCATGACCCGATGGACAGGGACGGGCGGCGGCGGCCGTCCTCATCGTTCGGCAGGGCGTACGCGCTGACCGAGGAGACGCCGGTGTACGTCATCTCGGTGGCGGCACAGCTCTCCGGGCTGCACCCGCAGACCCTGAGGCAGTACGACCGTCTCGGCCTGGTCTCCCCGGACCGTACGGCGGGCCGCGGGCGCCGCTACTCGGCCCGGGACATCGAACTGCTCCGGCAGGTGCAGCAGCTCTCGCAGGACGAGGGCATCAATCTGGCCGGAATCAAGCGCATCATCGAGCTGGAGAACCAGGTCGCCGCGCTCCAGGCCAGGGTCGCCGAGCTGGCGTCCGCGGTGGACGGCGCCGCGGCGGCGATGCAGCAGCGCGAGGCGCAGGTGCACGCCTCGTACCGCCGGGACCTGGTGCCGTACCAGGACGTGCAGCAGACGAGCGCGCTGGTGGTGTGGCGCCCGAAGCCCAAGCGCCCGACGGACTGACCCGGCGGACTGACCTGACGGACTGCCGACTGCCGACTGCCGCGGAACGCCCGGCCGGGATCTCCCCGGCCGGGCGTTCCGCGTGTTCGCGCGCGCTCGTCCCGCTCGGGTGCGATCAGCCCCGTTTGCGCTCCTCGGCGGCGGCCTCGGACCCCCACCACACCCCGAGCGAGAAGAGCGTGTCCACGCCGACGACCTCGTACAGCTTGTTCAGGTCGGTGTTGACGGTGCGCAGGCTGACGTCCAGTTCGCTGGCGATCTGCTTGAGGGTGCGGCCCTCGCGGAGCTTGTTGAGGATGCGCCGGGAGCGGCCCGTCGTGACGATCCCCTCCCGCGGCCGGAACCGGCCGCCCATCCAGGGCTCGGCCCGCTCCCACTGCTGTTCGAAGAGGTGGTGGAGGAAAGCCACCATGCCGGGGTGCGTCACTTTGAACGCGGTCATTCTGTTCGGCTCGTCCCGGTGGTCGGAAATGATGGCGAATCTTCTGTCCACGAGGATCATTCGCTCGAAATCGGAGGCGAGCGTGCGAATCTCCGCGCCGTGCGCGCTCATGGTCGTCGCCCACTCCTGTTCCGCGGCGCGGGTGCGGGCGGATTCGGAGTAAATGGTGCGGCGGGTGATGCCGCGTTCCAGGAGCTTGATCTCGCGGGGGATGACCGCGGCCAGGCCCTCCGGCTTTCGGTTTACCGGGTGCGCCGTGTACATGTGGGACCGCGCGTAATCCGCCGCCTGCATGATGGCGGCGTTGACGTGTTCGAGGCGGTCCAGAAACTCGATTCCGTTTCCGGTGGGCGAGCCGTACGTTCCCAGCTCGCGGTAGAGATCGGCGAGTTGCCGCATGCGCTGGAGGTGGCGGGCTATGCCGGCCCGCTCCTCGGCCATGGCGGTCTCCTCGGCATGGCGCAGGTCGGCCATGCCCCACCGGTCGTTGTGCGGGTCGTGGACCGCCAGGCCGAGGGCGATCAGTTCGGTGCAGCCGGGCTCGGCGCGCCCGACCTGCTCGCCCCGGACGAACCGGTCGAGCAGGGCGCGCGCCTCCGCCGACACATCGGGCGACGGTCCTCTGTGGGTCACCGCGTCCGGTTGTGTCATATGTCCCTCCTGCGTGGTTCCGCAGTGCTGCACGGTTCCGCAGTGCGCATCAGTGCAGTCGCGTTTCGCTTGATCCGGACAGGCCGAAGCCGCACTCTACAGAGAGTGACTGCGGACGTCGCCGGGTTCTCGCCGTGCAACGGCGGGTTTTAGGCGTCCGGTTCGGGGAATTCGCGCTGTTTCAGGTCGGTTCGGATTCGGATTGCGGGTTTCCTCTGTTTGTTCGGTGTGGGGTTCGTTGTGTGCGGTGTGGAGCGAGGTATGTCGGGGTGTATCGAAATGCCGGGTCAGCGCTCCTGGTCCAGGATTCCCGAGTGTGCGATGAGATAGCCGAGTTGCGCCCTGCTGCCGCTGCCGAGCGTGGTGGCGAGTTTGGCGATGTGGGCGCGGCAGGTCCGTACGTTCATCCCCAGCCGGCGGGCGATGGCCTCGTCCACGTATCCCTCGATGAGCAGCCTCGCGATGGAGCGCTGGACGCCGGAGATGCCGTCGGGGGTCGGCTCGTACGCGACCTGTTCGGTCAGGGGGGTGGCGCGTCGCCAGAGCTGCTCGAAGACCTGGGCCAGGTAGTCGACGAGCGCCGGGTGGCGCAGCTCCAGGGCGACCTCCCGGTCGGAGCGCGCCGGGATGTACGCGACGGTGCGGTCGAAGATGATCAGTCGCTCGACCAGCTCCTCCAGCGTCCGGATCTCGACGTTTCCCTCGGCGAGACGTTCGGCGTAGACGAGCGTGCCCTGGCCGTGCCGGACGGTGTGCTGGTAGAGCGTGCGGATGCTGACGCCGCGGTCCACCACGGTCCGGCCGCGCTCCAGCCCCTGTTCGAGCGCGTCCACGCTGCGGACACCGCCCGGCTGCACGGTGAGGACCTCGGTCCTGCACGCGGCCGTGGAGAGGTCGATCGCCGCGTTGATCCGGCCCTTGCCCTCCAGGACGGTGATCGCGTGGGTGCTCGGCGGCCCCTGCGAGGCGATCGCCATGAACGGCTCGAAAGCGTCGGTCAGCGCGACGGCGAAGTGCCTCCGCTCCTGGATCTCCCGCTCGATGGGGTTGAGGCGCTGGGAGAGCGCGGCCGACGGCGGAACCGGTCGCAGCCAGTCCGGATCGTCCGGGTCCGGATGCAGGAGTGGGAACTCCATCAGACAGGGGGCGGTCACGATCTCGCTCCGGGCGATGCGCCCGGAGCGCAGCGCACTGGCGTAAAGCCGCCTGCCGTCTTCACATAGATCAGTGACGGCATGGGGATGTGTCGGTTTTGTGATGCTTTCGGTCAAATCTCCACCCCTCAGGGTCCTGAACATGCAGGAACATGATGCCTCGTCCCGGTGGTGTTGACGTGTCCGAATGAGACATCGTCTAGATGGCGGGGGAGAGGAATCCATCAAGTGAGGACGAAGCCGACTATGTATCAGAGAATGCTTCGCGCGGTGGTGGCCACTGCTTTCTCTACGGCTCTGGCCTTCGGTGCGCTGGCTGCTGTCGGGGAGATCTCCTGGACCAGTGCGCCGACGGGTGCGGCCCACCAGGCCGCCGCGGTGGGGGAGATCTCCTGGACCAGCACGCCGGCCGGAACCGCCGTCCGGGCCGCGGGCGCGGGCACGAAGGAGATTTCGTGGACGGTGGCCCCCAAGGCCGCCTCCGGTGACGCCGGTGACTCTGGTGACATCGAATGGGGCAGCACCCCGGCCGGCACCGAGGCATGACCGTCCCGCCGGACGATCGGGTCTTCCGGCGCGAGATGGCCACGGCGTACCGATCGGGATGGCACTTCATCGATCTGGTCACGGCCATTCCCCACCGAGGAGACTCGTTGATGGTCACTCTCTTCGGAGAGCCGATCGTCGTCGTGCGCGAGGAGGACGAGGACGTACGCGCCTACCGCTGCCTCCGCAGGCCGCGCGGCGCCCCGCGCCCGGTCCGCTGCGCCATCCGCTACGACATGATCTTCGTCAACCTCGACCAGCGTGACCACCAGCTGGTCGGAGCACCACAGACCACCCTCGCCACCCCCCGCAGTGCCTGAGCGATTCCCCCGTCGTTCCAAATCGTTCAGGCGCTTCCCCCACACAACGGCGCCATCGTGGACCTGAAACACGATGGCGCCGTTGTGCTGCCCGGATTCCTCCGGGCAGCTGCCCCGGATCCCCCCCCGGCCCGGTGCCCTTCCGGCCCGGCACGCGTGACCTCGCGTGCCGGGCCTTTTGGTGTGTACGGGTGGCGCCCGGGCGAGCACCGGTGGTGCTCGCGCCGGAACGCGAGAAAAATCGGGCTCGGGGAGCGGGGTTCCGGGCGCCACTCCAGGCTTGAGTGGAATAGACTCAACTTTGCGTAGGTTCTTGCTATCAGGATGCGGCGGGACGGATGAGACCGGAGCGGCGTTTTTCCGTATCTGTAGGTGATCACGCAAGATCGAAAGATCGCGCAGGTCACGCACGTCACGCAGGTCACGCAACATCGCAGGAACGCGCGCGCAGAACTCGTGCAAGGAGGAGAGGGCACACGTGGACGCCGAGCTGACCAACAAGAGCCGGGATGCGATCAACTCCGCCACCAGCCGGGCGGTGGCGGCGGGACATCCCGACCTGACCCCGGCCCATCTGCTGCTCGCGCTGCTGGAGGGCCAGGAGAACGAGAACGTCACCGACCTGCTGGCCGCCGTCGAGGCGGACCAGGCGGCCGTACGGTCGGCCACCGAGCGGCTGCTCGCCGCCCTGCCCAGCGTCACCGGATCGACCGTCGCTCCCCCGCAGCCCAACCGTGACCTGCTCGCCGTCATCGCGGACGCGGGCCGCCGGGCGAAGGAGCTGGGCGACGACTACCTCTCCACCGAGCACCTGCTCATCGGCATCGCCGCCAAGGGCGGCCAGACCGGGGAGATACTGGCCCGGCAGGGAGCCGCCGCGGACCGGCTCCTGGACGCGTTCGAGAAGTCGAGGGGAGGGCGCCGGGTGACCACACCCGACCCGGAGGGCCAGTACAAGGCCCTGGAGAAGTTCGGCACCGATTTCACCGCCGCCGCCCGGGACGGCAAGCTCGACCCCGTCATCGGCCGGGACCACGAGATCCGCCGCGTGGTGCAGGTGCTGTCGCGCCGTACGAAGAACAACCCGGTGCTGATCGGTGAGCCCGGCGTCGGCAAGACCGCCGTGGTCGAGGGGCTCGCGCAGCGCATCGTCAAGGGCGACGTGCCGGAGTCGCTCAAGAACAAGCGGCTGGTTTCGCTGGACCTCGGCGCGATGGTCGCGGGCGCCAAGTACCGCGGCGAGTTCGAGGAACGCCTCAAGACCGTCCTCTCCGAGATCAAGGAGAGCGACGGACAGATCATCACCTTCATCGACGAGCTGCACACCGTCGTCGGCGCGGGCGCCGGCGGCGACTCCTCGATGGACGCGGGCAACATGCTCAAGCCGATGCTGGCCCGCGGCGAGCTGCGCATGGTCGGCGCGACCACCCTCGACGAGTACCGCGAGCGGATCGAGAAGGACGCCGCCCTGGAACGCCGCTTCCAGCAGGTGCTGGTCGCCGAGCCGACCGTCGAGGACACCATCGCGATCCTGCGCGGGCTCAAGGGCCGTTACGAGGCCCACCACAAGGTGCAGATCGCGGACGCGGCCCTGGTGGCCGCCGCCGCCCTCTCCGACCGCTACATCACCTCGCGCTTCCTCCCCGACAAGGCCATCGACCTCGTCGACGAGGCCGCGTCCCGGCTCCGTATGGAGATCGACTCCTCGCCGCTGGAGATCGACGAGCTCCAGCGCTCCGTCGACCGCCTCCGCATGGAGGAGCTGGCCCTCAAGAACGAGTCCGACCCCGCCTCCAAGCAGCGTCTGGAGAAGCTGCGCCGCGACCTCGCCGACCGCGAGGAGGAGCTGCGCGGCCTCACCGCCCGCTGGGAGAAGGAGAAGCAGGGCCTGAACCGGGTCGGTGAGCTGAAGGAACGCCTGGACGACCTGCGCGGCCAGGCCGAGCGGGCGCAGCGCGACGGCGACTTCGACACCGCCTCCAAGCTGCTGTACGGCGAGATCCCCAACCTGGAGCGGGAGCTGGAGGCGGCCGCGGAGGCCGAGCAGGAGGCCGCCAAGGACACGATGGTCAAGGAGGAGGTCGGCCCGGACGACATCGCCGACGTCGTCGGCTCCTGGACCGGTATCCCCGCGGGCCGGCTGCTGGAGGGCGAGACGCAGAAGCTGCTGCGCATGGAGCAGGAGCTGGGCAGGCGGCTGATCGGCCAGAGCGAGGCGGTCCAGGCCGTCTCCGACGCGGTACGCCGCACCCGCGCCGGCATCGCGGACCCCGACCGGCCCACAGGATCGTTCCTCTTCCTCGGCCCGACGGGCGTGGGCAAGACGGAACTGGCCAAGGCGCTCGCGGACTTCCTCTTCGACGACGAGCGGGCCATGGTCCGCATCGACATGAGCGAGTACGGCGAGAAGCACTCAGTGGCCCGCCTGGTCGGCGCGCCTCCCGGCTACGTCGGCTACGAGGAGGGCGGCCAGCTCACCGAGGCGGTACGGCGGCGCCCGTACTCCGTGGTCCTCCTGGACGAGGTCGAGAAGGCCCACCCCGAGGTCTTCGACGTGCTGCTCCAGGTCCTGGACGACGGCCGCCTCACCGACGGCCAGGGCCGGACGGTCGACTTCCGGAACACCATCCTGATCCTGACGTCGAACCTGGGCAGCCAGTACCTGGTCGACCCGACGATCACCCCGGAACGCAAGAAGGAGCAGGTCCTCCAGACCGTACGGGCCTCCTTCAAGCCGGAGTTCCTCAACCGCCTGGACGACCTGGTGGTCTTCTCCGCCCTGTCCAGGGACGAGCTGGCCCACATCGCGGGCCTCCAGATCGACCGCCTCGCCCAGCGCCTCGCGGAACGCCGCCTCATCCTGGAGGTCACCCCGGAGGCCCTGGACTGGCTCGCGGAAGAGGGCAACGACCCGGCCTACGGCGCCCGCCCCCTGCGCCGCCTGGTCCAGACGGCGATCGGCGACCAGCTCGCGAAGGAGATCCTGGCGGGGGACATCACGGACGGCGACACGGTCCGGGTCGACCGGGTGGGCGACGGCCTGATGGTGGGCCGGGGCACGGCGGACCCGCGAACGACCGGGCGCGCGGACCTGTGGACGGGCCGCGGCGCGCCGGAGGGGCCGTCCCTGGAGAAGGCGCCGTAGAAGGCATCCGGGTCCCGACAGGCCCGTCACCCGCCCGGGTGGCGGGCCTGTCCACGTTCGTGGACACGCACAAACATGACTCTGGATCCGCCTTTCGCGATTCACTTGTTCACAAAGCTCTTTTAGGGGGTGGCACTCTCCATGTTGCTGAGCTTCCGTGTCGCCAACCACGGCTCCCTGCGTGAGCCGCAGGAGCTGAACCTCGCCCCGGTGTACGAGGACGACCGGCCCGCGGTGCCGGTGGCGGCGATCTTCGGGGCGAACGCTTCGGGCAAGTCCACGGTGGTGATTGCCTTCGACTTCTTCACGTCGGCGGTGCGTGATTCGCAGGCCCGCTGGCTGCCGGGCGGCCCCGTATCGCGCCGCCCCTTCCTCCTCGATCACCAGAGCCGGGCCGAGCCGTCGTCGTACGCCGTCGACCTTTTGGTGGAGGGGGTGCGGTACGTGTACGGCTTCAGCGTCACCGACGCGGAGGTCGTGGAGGAGTGGCTGTACGCCTATCCCAAGACCCGTAAGCGCGTCCTCTTTGAACGGGCCCGCATGGCCATGACGTACGGCGCCTCACTCACCGGTGAGCGCATGGCCGTCGAGCGCACGATGCGGCCGAACAGCCTCTATCTCTCGGCCGGGGCGCAGTCCGCGCATCCGCAGCTCGGGGCGGTATGGCGCGCTCTGGACGGGATGATCCTGGGGGACGGCAGCCGGCAGGCGATGACCGAGTTCGGCACGGCGCTGGTCGATATGTACAAGTGGCTCGAAGACGCGGGGCTGCCGCTCAGAGCGGATGTTCTGGCGGCCGCCGATCTGGGTGTGCACGACATGCGGAGTGGCCCGACGGGCAATGAGGCTTTCGCCTCGATCCAGCGGGTGCTGGCCGAGCAGCGGTGGGAGCCGCCGGAGGGCTTCGAGGCTGCTGCGGCCCGTTCGCTCGAATTCGTCCACCGGGTCGGTGACGAGGAGTTCGTTCTCCCGGTGGAGGCCGAATCGGCGGGCACCAAGACCTGGCTCTCCATGGTGACCACAGCACTCTCGTGCGTCCTCCGCGGGTCGGCCATGTGGGTGGACGAGATCGACGTGAGCCTCCATCCCCTGCTCACCGCCAAGCTCCTCACCCTCTTCCAGGACCCGGAGCTGAACCCGCTCGGCGCCCAGCTCATCTTCACGACGCACGACGCCTCGCTCCTCGGCACGATGCTCGGCGACCAGGTGCTCCGCCGTGACCAGGTCTGGTTCGTGGAGAAGAGCCCCGCGACCGGCGCCTCGGAGCTGTATCCGCTCAGCGACTTCAAGCCGCGCAAGGGCGAGAACTTCGAGCGCCGCTATCTGGCGGGCAGCTACGGCGCCGTACCGCTTCTGCCGGAGACGGCCTTCGAGGACATGCTCAAGAAATACTGGGGGACTCGTGGCGAAGGCGTTTCCGCGTAAGGGATCGGGTCGGCGGCGCGGTCCGGTCCGGCGGTCCTCGCGGACGCTGCTGGTCGTCTGCGGCAGCAAGGAGACCGAGCGCCAGTATCTCCAGGGGTTGCAACACCGTTCGGGACGTTCGGCTGAGCACGAGCACGAGCCCTGGCAACAGGACTCACTCCCACTCAGTCTCTAGGAACGGTTACGTGACCACCTCCGTAGCCCTGCGGTCTCCGTCGTCGTGCGCGGCAAGGCGTGCTCCCCGACGCAGCTCGTCGCCTACGCCCGTGGTCAGAGGGATCTGAATCGGGGCGGGTACGACGAGGTGTGGTGCGTCTTCGACGTCGACGAGTACCCCGATGTGGCCACCGCGGCCGACGCCGCCCGTCGGCACGGAATCAAGGTCGCCGTCTCCAACCCGTGCTTCGAGCTGTGGCTGCTGCTCCATTTCACCGACCACCACGCGTTTGTCGACACGTACCGGAAACTTCTGCCGCTGCTCCAGAAGCACGTTCCCGGCTACGACAAGACGCGCGTCGAGTTCGTGAAGTGCCGCGACGCGGTGGGCCGGGCGGCGGAACGGGCGCGGAAGCTGGACCCCACCGGCGCCGAGCATGCCCGTAACCCCTCCACGGGGGTGTGGCGGCTCACGGACCGCATGACGAATCCATGACCCGTGCGGACGCGGATGGGCTTGCCAGGGACCGCCCGGGATGGGAGAGGATGGCAGGAACCGTACGAAGGGAAATACACGGTGAGCATCGACCCGTCCTCGATTCCGAATTTCGGGGGACAGCCCCAACCGCAGGGTGAAGGACCGGCGGGCCCCGTCGTCCCCGACCAGGACCTGGTCAAGCAGCTCCTGGAACAGATGGAGCTGAAGTACGTCGTCGACGACGAGGGTGACCTCGCGGCTCCGTGGGAGGAGTTCCGCACGTACTTCATGTTCCGTGGCGAGGAGGACCAGCAGGTCTTCTCGGTGCGGACGTTCTACGACCGGCCGCACCCCATCGCGGACAAGTCCAAGATCCTCGACGCGATCGACGACTGGAACCGCCGCACGCTGTGGCCCAAGGTCTACAGCCACGTCCACGAGGAGGGCGACGGCCCGCCCACCGTGCGGCTCATCGGCGAGGCCCAGATGCTGATCGGCATGGGGGTCAGCCTGGAGCACTTCGTGTCGTCGACGGTGAGCTGGGTGCGCGCCTCGATCGAGTTCGACAAGTGGCTCGTGGAGCAGTTCGGCCTGGAGCCCGGCGACGAGAAGCCCGAGGACGTCTGAGCCACGTCCTTTCTGTCGCGAGCACCGATGAGCCCGCCCCCGGTGTGGGGGCGGGCTCATCGGCGTCCGGGGAGGCGTGGGGCGGGCGGGTCACCGGGCCCGCCGCCTGCCGGGTCCGATGTTCGCGGTTCCCCCGTCACCCCTCGCGCAGCCGCCACGTGTGCAGGTGCTCCCAGGTCAGGGTGGTCCACCAGCGGCCGGACCAGTCGTCGCTGCGGGTCCGGTAGAGGGCGACCGTGTCGCCGGGGAAGGCGTCGGGGAAGGGGACGGGGAGGCCGCGTACGTACTCCTCCAGCTCCTCGGACAGGTCGGGGCGTACGTACATCTCGTGCGAGACGAGCGACAGATGGGCCTCGAAGGTGGCGCGGTCGAAGGTGTGCGGGTCGGGGTTGGGCGCCGGGGTCACCAGCGGGGCCACGGCCCGGTCGACCGCTTCGGCGAGGGCGAGGAAGGCGGGGTTCGGGGTGGTGCCGTCGGCGAGGTGGTGGACCCCGAGGACCAGGCCCACGCCTTGCCGGCGGACCCCGGCGTTGTGGACGGTGAAGGGCGCGACGCCGGCGATCCCCCGGGTCACCGCCGCGATGATCTCGTCCACGGGCGCGGTGATGTGCTGGCTGCCGACGAGCGTCGCGTGCGGCGGGAAGGCGCCCGCGGAGACGAACCCGTACTGGGCGCGGACCTGGCCGGTCAGCGCGGTCACGGCCGCGCAGGTGGCGGGGTCGGGCCGCAGGTAGACGCCGTAGCGGTACGGGTCACCCGGGGCCTTGGCGAATCGCTCGGTCACTGGCCTGCCTGCTTCCGGTAGTCGTCGATCTTGGTGGTCGCGGCCTTCTCGGCCCGCGTGAGTGCCTTGTCGAGCGGTTCGGCTCCGCTGAAGGCACGCTGCATCTCGGGGACGATCGCGTCCCGGACGCCGGACATCGCGCCGCTCAGACAGCCCGAGGTGGCGGTGTTGGCCGGGGTGTCGGCGAACTGCTTGTCGAGTACGGCGTAGGGCTTGTTCTTCCCGAGGAAGTCCCGCCAGGTGGCCGAGGCGCCGACGTCCGTGTTGATCGGCGCGTAGCCGGACGCCATGGCGAACCGCTCCTGCACCGGGGCGGAGGCCATGTGGCTGATGAACTTCCAGGCGGCGACCTGTTCGGCGTCGCTGTGGCCGACGCGGTCCAGCCACATCGCGGCGCCGCCGATCAGGGCGCCCGCGTCGGAGGCCGGGCCCGAGAGCGGGTAGGGCAGCGCGCTGTACCCCTTCATGCCCGATTCCTTGAGGCCGCCGATGGCGCCGCTGGAGTTGAACATCATCGCGGCCTTGCCGGCGGCGAACGCCGACAGCGCCGCGTTGCCGTCGGTGCCGGTGTCGAGCCCGACGCCCTCCGTGTACAGCTCGGCCATGGTGCCGATCGCCTTGCGCTGGGCGTCGCCCGTCAGCGAGAGCGCGGTGGCGCCGTCGGCCTTCCGGCCGTTGTCCGGGGTGCAGTACGGCGTCCCCGACGCGGCGGTGAGCTGTTCGAACCACCAGCCGTCGAAGGGCTGGACGATTCCCTTGGTCCCGGGCACCGCCGTCCGGACCTTACGGGCCGCGGCGGCCACCCCGTCCAGTGTGGAGAGCGTCGACCGGTCCACGCCCGCGCGGGCCAGCAGCGCGTCGTTGACGTACAGCAGCGGCATCGACGTGTTGAGCGGTACGGCGAGCAACTCGCCCTCGGCGGTGTAGTAGTTGCGGGCCGCGGGGCGCAGCCGGCCGAGGTCGAGGTCGCCGGGGTTGGCGGCGGCCATCGCCTGCGCCGGGACCGTCTGGCCGGCGTCCCGCAGATAGCCCGTGGTGATGTCGTTGGACACCATGACCGTGGGCGTGCTCTTGTCCCGTACGGCCGAGGAGTACTTGGCGATGGCGTCGGCGTAGCTGCCCTGGAACGACGCCTTGACGGTGATCCTGCCCTGGTTGGCCTTGTTGAAGGCGTCGATCTCCTGCTGCAGCGCCTCGCCCGCGGGACCGCCGAGGCCGTGCCAGAGGGTCACGGTCACCGGCCCGGACGCCTTGGCGAGCGCCGAGCGGCCGGGGGCGGCGGCGGAGGCTCCGGAGGGGCTCGTACCGGAGCCTCCTCCGCAGGCGGTCAGCGCCGTCGCCGTGGCTATGGCGAACAGGGCGCCGAGGACGCGGTTTCGTCCGGACATGGCCGGTTCACTCCTTCGTTGATGAGGTGTCGGGGGATGAGGGGCGGACGTGAAGGGGGTGGGTGGGGTCAGGCTCTGACGCGGCCGGCCAGTCCGTTCACCAGGTAGCGCTGGCCGAACAGGACGAGCAGCAGGGTCGGCAGGAGGACCAGCAGCGTCCCCGCGTAGATGACCGCGGGCCGGGTGGTCTGCTCGACGGCGAGCTGGGCGAGGCCGACCTGGATCGTGCGCCGCTGGGGGGAGTCGGTGATCAGCAGCGGCCAGAAGTAGCCGTTCCACGCCGACAGGGCGCACCACAGCGCGGCGGTGACCACCTGGGGGCGCGCCATGGGGAGCACGACGTACAGCAGGGTCCGCAGGTGGCCGCAGCCGTCCAGGCGCGCTGCCTCCCAGACCTCCCTCGGCAGCCCGATGAACGCCTGGCGCAGGAGGAACACCGCGTACCCCGCCGCCAGGTACGGCACGACGACACCGGCCAGGGTGTCCCGCAGGCCGAGGCCGGTCGCCAGCTCGTAGTTGGGGATGACCAGGCTCTCGCCGGGGATGGCCAGGGTGGCGAGTACGAGGGCGAACGCGACGCCGCGCCCGCGCCAGTGGGGGAAGGTGAACGCGTAGGCGGCCAGCGCGGCGGTGACCAGCTGCGCCGCCGACTGCACCGCCGTGACGGCCACGCTCATGCCGTACTGGTGGACCAGCGGGGCCGAACGCAGCGCCTCCCGTACGTTGTCCAGGGTCAGATGCGTGGGCAGCGGGATCAGCCGCCCGGCGACGACATCGCCCTGGGGCAGCAGGGCGGTGGTGACGGTGACGTAGACGGGGAACGCGACGATCACGACGATCACGGTCAGGGCCGACAGGCGGACCGCCTTCGACAGGTGCTTCACGCCGACCTCCTCAGCACGCGGAACTGGACGGCGGTGATCAGTACGACCAGGGCGAGCAGGACCAGCGCGAGGGCGGAGGCCGACCCGAAGTCGGGCAGCGCCTCGCCGAAGGCGCGCCGGTACAGCTCGTGGACGAGCGTGGAGGTGGCGCCGGCCGGGCCTCCCCTGGTGAGGACCTGGACCTGTGTGAACACCTGGAGGCCGCTGATCGTCCCGGTCACCACGAGGAAGACCAGGGTCGGCCGGAGCATCGGGATGATCACCGACCAGGCGGTCCGCAGCTCGGACGCGCCGTCGAGCGCCGCGGCCTCCAGGACCTCCCGGTCGAGCTGGGTCAGGGCGGCGAGCAGGACGAGAAAGGCGAATCCGAACTCGTACCAGGCCGTCGCGACGGAGACGCTCAGCACGGCCCAGACCGGCGACTGCAGCCAGGGCGGGCCGCCGAGACCGAGGCCGGCCAGGAGTTCGTTGACCGTCCCGACCGCCGGGGCGAACAGCCCGGCGAACACCGCCGACGCCGCCGCCGCGGAGTACGCGAACGGCAGGGACAGCAGCACCGACAGGACCGCTCGCGGCCGGCGCCCGGTCCGGCGCAGCAGCAGGGCCGCGGCGAGCGCGCCGCCGACGGAGAGGAGCACGCTCAGGGCGGCGATGACGCCGGTGGTCAGCAGGACCCGGCGCAGCGCCGGATCGGTGACGAGTTCGACGTAGTGGTCCGCGCCGACGAACCGGGTCGGATTGCCCAGCAGATCCGTGCCGTACAGGCTCAGGACGGCGCTGCGGAGGACCGGCCAGTACGCGAAGGCCAGGAGCAGTGCGAGACAGGGCAGGGCCATCAGGGGCCCGGTCGGCAGACGCGGCTTGCCCCGGCGGCGGTCGCCGCGCCGAGGGGGTCCGGAACGAGGGGGTCCGGAGCGAAGTGGAACGTTCCCAATCACGAGTGGAACGTTCCCATCCTCCCCGTGAGGAGAGAAGGAGATGTTCCGTGAACGTTCCGTTAACGCGGATCGGCGCTGATCCGCGAGGATCCGTGTAGATCAGCACGGATCAGCGCTGGTATGTGCGGATATACGACGAGAGGCCGGGGTGGTGCGCGGACCGCTGCCCGCCCACCACCCCGGCCGTAGGTGGCTCAGCCCCTCAGCGCTTGCCCGCCTCGGCGCCGGAGCGCTCCGGTGCCTCCGCGCTCACGCCGGGCGGTGGTGCGGCCGTCCGCCCCGCCACCAGAGCGCCGGACAGCGCCAGGTGATGGTCCGGCGGCTGTTTCCCGTCGAGCAGGCGCACCACGGCGTCGATGGCGCCGCTTCCGATCAGTTCGATCGGCTGGCGCCAGCTCGTCAGGCCGATCAGGGGCGTGCTCAGCGGCCCGATCCCGTCGTAACCGGTGACGGACAGGTCCCCGGGCACGGACACGCCCCGGAGCTGGAGCTGCTCCAGCAGATCGACGGCGTGGCGGTCGCTGGGCGCCATCACCGCGGTGATCCCGGGATGGCGCAGCACCTCCGCCGCCCAGCCGCCGGCCTCCTCGCTGTGCGCCCCCTCGATCTCCAGGACCCGGACGCCCCGCTCCCGCAGGCGCCGGGCCATGGCCCGGGTGCGTGGCGCCATGGTCACCGAGGAGGTCTTCGGCACGGCGATCACCGCGACCTGCCGGTGGCCGAGCCCGGCGATGTGGTCGGCGAGCGCCGCGCCGCCCTCCTCCTCGTCGCAGTAGACGCTGGTGATGCTCCGGTGGGTCTCGGGGCGCCCGGCCACGACGGTCGGCAGCCGCTCGGCGAACGGCACGATCTTCGCGGCGGGCAGCAGCCCGCTGCACACGATCAGCGCCTCGACGCGCAGCATGGCCAGGGTCTCCAGGGCGCGGTACTCGTCGGCCACCGCGAACCGTCCCGAGCCCGTCGTCGTCACCACCCGGTAGCCGTGGAACGCCGCGCGCTCCTGCATCGCCGCGAGCAGCTGACCGTAGAAGGCCGTGGCGGCGTCGCGGACGAACACCCCGACCGTGTACGTACGGTGGGCCACCATGGCGCGGGCGACCGCGTTGACGACGTACCCCAGTTCCGCCGCCGCCTCCAGCACACGCCTGCGGGTCTCCTCGCCGACGCTGCCCCGGCCGGAGACGACACGGGAGACCACCGATTTGGACACCCCCGCGCGGGCGGCGACGTCGATGATCGTCGGATTGCGGGGCCGCTCAGCCATCGAGCGGACCTCCCGGCCGTACGAGCCCGTCGCGCAACCCCTCCCGGGCGAGGACCTGGCGCGCGTCCTCGCAGCCGGTCCACACGTGGGCGCGCCAGCCGTGGGCGCGGGCCGCCGCGACGTTCCCGGGCCGGTCGTCGAAGAACACGACGTTCGCGGGCGAGAACCCCAGCCGGTCGTCCGCGGCCCGGTAGACCCGCGGATCCGGCTTGAGCAGACCGACGTCGGACGAGAAGACCAGGCCCTGGAAGACGGCGCTCCACGCCGACCGCCGCACCGCGTCCGCCAGCGACGCCGGGGCGTTGGACAGCACGCCCAGCGGTATGCCGGAGGCCGCGAGCGAGGACAGCATCGCCGTCACGTCGTCCGCGATCCGCGACCAGCCCGCGACGTCGATCCGGTCGAGGCGGCCGACCCACTCCGCGTCCAGCCGGCGCCCGAGTGCGGCACCGACCCGCTGCCAGTACGCGGCAGGGGCGTCACCCTCGTCGTAGCTGTCCCGGTAGGCCCAGTAGGGCTCGGCCAGTTCATCCCGCGGCACGTCGAGCGCGGCGGAGAGCGCGGCCAGCGCACCGCCGGACGGCACCAGGACACCACCGAGGTCGTAGACGACCGCCGTCGCCGTCGTTTCGGAAGAAGAATGGGAACGTTCCACAAGCCGGGATCATAACGGACCGGGGCCGCGCACCGACAGGGCGTCGTGCCGGTTCTCCGGTCAGGCAGGCGTCGCGTAGACGATGAGGTTGTTCACCGGGTGCCCCTCGGCGTCGAAGTCGCCGTCGCAGGTGATCAGCCGCAGGACGGGGGTGTCGGTCCGGCCGTAGACCTTGTCGGTGGGGAAGGCGTTCTTGCTGACGCTCTCGGTGTCCTTGACGGTGAAGCGCTTCGCCGCTCCCTCGTCGTCGGTGACGGTGATGGCCGCACCCTTGGTGATCTTCTTCAGGTCGTGGAAGACGGCCTTGCCGTAGCGGGTGTCGTTGTGGCCGATGATGACGGCGGCACCGGCCTCGCCGGGTATCGCGCCGCCGGTGTACCAGCCCGCGGTCATGCCCTTCTCGGCGGGCGGGACCTCGACGGTGCCGTCCTCGTTGAGGCCCAGATCCATCAGCGAACTGCTGATCCCCAGCGAGGGGATGTCGACCTTGGCGGGCGCCGCGGCCTTCCCGGCCCCGGACTCCCCTGCCCCCGGCCCCCCCGCCCCGGACTCTCCTGCCCCCGACTCACCGGCCCCGGACTCACCGCCGGGCGAGGGGGTGCCGACGGCCACGGTGCCGGAGCTTTCCGCGGCGGCCTTTTCGGGGGCGGACGAGCAGCCGGTGAGCAGGGCGAGGACGGCGAGGGTGAGGGCCAGGACGGCCGGCAGGGCGCCAAGTCGCCGTACCGGAGGGTGCGTTGGGGACACGGAAGGCTCCAGGAGGTGGACCGGAGGATGTCACGATGGCGCCGCCCGGGGAGGGCGGCGCCACGGTGATGCCTGATCAGGCGGTATGCGATGAAGCGGTGCAGGGGTGTACGCGTAGGGCGCGAGCCCTGACGGGGTGCGGGCGTCGGACGCCGGGGCGGATCGGACCCGCTACGGGTCGGACCCGCTACGGGTCAGGCGCGCGGCGGTCGGACGCACTGCGGATCAGTCGTGCTACCGGATCGGAAGCGCTACGGATCAGTCGTGCTGCGGATCGGACGCGCTACGGGTCAGCCGTTGGCGCGCGCGGCCGAACGGCGGCGGATGACGAAGGTGCCCGCTCCCGCGAGCAGCATCGCGCCGGCGGCCGTACCGGCCAGGGGCGCCACACCGTTGCTGCTGGCCGGGGCCTCGCCCGCGGCGACCGCGCCGCGCGGGGCCGCCTGCGACGCGGCCTTGGCCTTCTCGACGGCCCGCGCCTTCATCGCCGCGGCGTCCTCCGCCCGCTTCGCCTTCTCGCTCGGGGCGTCGCCCGCGGCGACCGCGCCACGCGGGGCCGCCTGCGACGCGGCCTTGGCCTTCTCGACGGCCCGCGCCTTCATCGCCGCGGCGTCCTCCGCCCGCTTCGCCTTCTCGCTCGGGGC
>NZ_JBFBJB010000057.1:45115-60444 GCF_040685895.1 Streptomyces sp. NPDC088124
GTCGCCCGCGGCGACCGCGCCACGCGGGGCGGTCTTGGCGGCCTTGGCCTGCGCGGCGGCGTCGGCCTTCTTGGCCCGCAGCGCCTCGGCCTCCTTCTTCGCGGCCTTGGCCTCCTCGGCCGACTGATCGCTCACTCCTGTGACCGGCGCCGTGGTCGGGGCCTGGTCGGCGACGGCCGCGGTGGCGGGGACGAGCAGGGTGCCGGCCGCGACAACGGTCAGGGCGGCGAGACGCAGGCTGAGACGACGAGACATGTACAGCTCCACTTCCGGCCCGGCTTGGGTGGTGCCTGGATGCCGAGTCGCACCAGGTTCCGGGCATGAGGCAACAGTGGCGGCCCCATGTGAAGAACCTGTCAGGACCGCGTAGTCATCGCATCAGGGCCGAGCAGTCGCTCCGTGAGCCTCACCGGTCCCCCGTGTCTCCCCGGTCCTCCCCGGTCCTCCCTGCCTCCCTGGTCCCCCCTGCCTCACCACTCACCCCGGCCGCTCCGCTCGCCTTGGTCCCGGAGGGCAGCCGCAAGGTGAAGACCGAGCCCTCCCCCTCCCTGCTCACCGCGGTCGCCGTGCCGCCATGGGCCTCGGCGAGCTTGAGGACGATCGCCAGGCCGAGGCCGCTGCCGCCGGTGCTCCGGTTGCGCGACTTCTCCGCCCGCCAGAAGCGGTCGAACACGTGCGGGAGGTCGGCCGCCGGGATACCGGTGCCGGTGTCGGCGACCTCGACGGCCACCTCACCACCGGAACCCTCGCACCCCTTGGGGTCCTTGGAATTCATGAAACCCTCGGAACTCCCGGAGCCTTCCCCCGCTCCGGTGACATATGCGCGCAGCGTCACCCGGCCGCCGGACGGTGTGTGGCGTACCGCGTTGGAGACCAGGTTGCTGACGGCCTGGCGCAGCCGGACCGGGTCGGCGTCGAGGAGCGGCGGGCGCGGGGCGCCGGGGGCCGCCGGGGAGACCGCCAGGGTGACGCCCGCGGTCTCCGCCAGCCCCTGGTGCGCGGCGGCCACCTGACCGATCAGGTCGTCGGCACGTACCGGCTCCATGTTGAGGCGCAGCGCGCCGACATCGGCCGCCGCCAGGTCCTGCAGATCGTTGATGATGTGCTGAAGCTGCAACGCCTCGTCGTGGAGCGAGGAGACGAAGGCCGGGTCGGGTTCGGCCAGCCCGTCCTGTGCCGCCTCCAGCCAGCCTCGGATGTTGCTCAGCGGAGTGCGCAGTTCGTGGGCGACATCACTGACCATCGCCTTGCGCTGCTGCTCCAGCCTGGTGCGGTGTGCGGCCATGTCGTTGAAGGCCGCGGCCAGCCGGCCGATCTCGTTGTCGGCCCCGACCGGTACGGGCGCCGAGTCCAGCCCGTCCCGCATCCGTTGGGCAGCGCCGGTGAGCGCGTGCAACGGGCGTACGAACCGGGTCCCCGCGATCACCGAGGCGCCGACGGTGAGGGCGAGGACGAGCGCCGCGACCCCGGCGATGCGGGCGGTATTGGTCGGTGAGAGGTCGAAACCGGGCACGCTGACGGCGGGCGGGCCGTCGATGAACAGCAGGGCCGGCGCGGCGACGTACTCCGTGAGCTGTTCTCGGCGGGCGCTGCCGACGCAGGAGGCGACGGCCCTGTCGTGCTTGCTGTTACGGGCCTCGCTCGCCGCCCCCCGGTACCCGTAGGCGGCGGCCGCCTTGTCCTCGTCCATCTTCCGCGCCAGGGCCCGCTTCTCGGCCACCGCCCGTTGCTCCGCCGACCGTGCGGGGGCCTCGCCCGTGCGGGGCTCGTCCACGGAGGCGTCGTCCACGGCGGCCGCCTCGGCCGGGAGGGCGACGGTCGCGGCGCCCTCCGCGTACCCCCGGTCCCAGGACAGGTCCAGGTTCAGCTTCACGCCGGACCTGCCCTGGCGTTTCAGGCAGTCGTCGGCCAGTCGGTTGAGCTCGTCGAGAGCCTTCTGCTCGGTGGAGGTGGGGGTTCCCGGCATGGCCATCCGGCACTTCACCTCCATCTCACCGTCGGTGTCATTGCCGACGTACTGGATCCGGGGCCGCCCGCTCGGGCTCTCGGCGACATCCGCGGCGATGCCCATGCGGTTGAGACACGCCACGTTCTCGGCGGCGGCCGCCCGCAGCCTCGTACGCTCACCGGCGGGCAGCAGGAACGGCCCCACGGCACGCGGGTCGACGCGGTCCGCGCCGGCGGAGGCCGTGTCGGGCACCAGCACGGTGTCGACGGAGAGCGGGTCGACGACCGCCGACGCCTGCGCCGGCAGCGGGTCGACGCCGGCGGCGCCACCGGACTTCGAGCCGGAGCCGGACTTCGGAGCGGAGGCCGCGTCGGGCACGGCCGAGTCGTAGAGCGGGCGCCGGTCCTGGGTCGTCAGCGTGATCCGGCGGTCGGACTCCTCGGCCAGTTTCCGCGCCGTAGCGCCGACGCCCTCCCAGCTCGGGTGGGTGGCCGCGTACCCCAGCAGGGTGTTGTAGATCGTGGCGTCGGCGCTGAGGTTCTGCCCCTGTTCCTGGCGGATCGCGACCGAGGTCGTCTGCGTGACGAGCCACGCGGTGGCGGCGACGGAGCACGAGGCGACCAGCGCCGACACCGTCAGCAGCCGGCCGAGGACGCTCCTGCGGAGCGGCAGCCGGGCGGCCCGCCGCTCCCGGCGGGCGTCGGGACGGGACTCAGGAGGGGTGTGAGGAGGACGGGGCATGGCGTCCGTTCTTCGCGGGATCCGTCAGCTTGTAGCCGACGCCGAACACGGTGAGCAGCCGGGCCGGCCGCCGGGGGGTGCGCTCGATCTTCTTGCGCAGATGCATGATGTGTACGTCGACGGTGCGCCCGCTGATGTACTTGTCGAAGCCGTGCAGTTCCTCCAGGAGCCGCTTCCGGGTGAAGACCCGGTCCGGTTCCGTCGCCATCGCGGCGAGGATGCGGAACTCACCGGGCGTGCACGCGACCGGCATTCCCTCCACCGACACCTCGTGCCGGCCCGGATCGATCCTGAGCGCGCCCACCGACAGCACCGCGTCCGCGTCTCCCGCCGCCCCGGCCCCGATGGCGGGAACGGACACAGGAACAGGGGCCGGAACAGGAGCGGGCGCGGGAACGGCGGCCGGCGCGGGGACGGACACGGGCCCGGCGGAGCGCCGGTGGCGGCGGAGCAGCGTACGGACCCGGGCCACCAGCTCGCGCGGGCTGAACGGCTTGGTCATGTAGTCGTCCGCGCCGAGGTCCAGACCGAGCAGCAGATCGTCCTCGGTGCTGCGCGCCGTCAGCATCAGCACCGGCACCTCCCGGCCTTCGGCGCGCAGGATCCGTACGACGTCGAGGCCGTCGGCCCGGGGCATCATGACGTCGAGGACGAGCAGGTCGGGTTCGGCGTGCCGGACCCCTTCCAGCGCCGCGCGGCCGTCCGCGACGACGGTGACGGAGTGTCCCTCGTGCTCCAGGTAGCGGCGCACGAGTTCGGCCTGCTTCGCGTCGTCTTCGGCGACCATGATGTCTGCGCACACGCCGACGATCGTAGGCGAAGCGGTAACTACCCCTCCGGGAAACGGAGTTGTTGAGCAGAGGGTCCGGGTGCGGAATGCCGAGGACCCGTTCGGCGTTCGGTTCGGGCATGAAGCTTCGGAAACTGGGGTTCCTGACGATCGGGCTGTTCGACGGAGCCGATCCGGGCCCCGGACACGAGTCGACCCTGCGGATCATCGAGCTGGGCGAGCGGCTGGGATTCGACAGCGCCTGGGTGCGCCACCGGCACCTCCAATACGGCATCTCCTCCCCCGTGGCACTGCTGGCCGCCGCCTCGCAGCGCACCTCACGGATCGAGCTGGGCACGGCGGTCATCCCGCTCGGCTGGGAGAATCCGCTGCGGCTCGCCGAGGACCTGGCGACCGTCGACGTCCTCTCCGGCGGCCGGCTCAACCCGGGGGTCAGCGTCGGCCCGCCGATGCACTACGACCAGGTCAAGGAGGCGCTCTACCCGGACACCGCCGAGGCCGAGGACTTCGGCCACGACCGCGTGCGGCGGCTGCTGGACTTCGTGCGCGGCGAGCGCGCCTCCGGCTTCAGCGGCGTCCAGGGCTTCGAGTCCTTCTCCGACCGGGTGGAGCCGCACTCCCCCGGCCTGGGCGCGCGCATGTGGTACGGCGGCGGCAGCCTGCGGTCCGCCCGGTGGGCCGGTGAGCACGCGATGAATTTTCTGACCAGCAGCGTGGTGAAGGCCGAGGAAGCCGAAGGTCCGGGCGGGGCGGCGGACTTCGCGGAGATCCAGCTCTCGCACATCCGCGCCTTCCGGGCCCACCACCCCGACGGCGAGCGCGCCCGGGTCTCGCAGGGGCTCGTGGTCATCCCGACCGACAGCGCCACGCCGGAGCAGCGCGCGAGGTACGAGGAGTACGCCCGGACGCGCCTGCCGCGTACGGCCGCTCCGCAGGGTCCGGCGCGGCTGATGTTCGCGCCCGATCTGGTCGGGTCCTCGGCGGAGATCGCCGAACGGCTCCACGCCCACGCCGCGTTCCGCGAGATCGACGAGGTCGCCTTCGCGCTGCCGTTCACCTTCGGCCACGAGGACTACGTCCAGATCCTCACCGACATCGCCACCGTGCTCGGCCCGGCCCTGGGTTGGCGCCCCGCCACCGCGTAACTCCTCCCCGTCGTACGCCGTTTCCGGACTGTCGTACGCCCTCTCCGGACTGTTGACACGGGGGCAGGTCGTCCCTAGCGTGACGCCTCGCCGTTACATCGATGTAAAAGCGCCTCGATGTGAAGAGCCGCGGAAAGGAGCCCCCGTGCTTCCCGACCCCACCAGACCTCCCCGTGGGCGCACCGCCCTGCTCGTCGCCGCCCTGCTCGGGCTCGTCGTGGGCCTGCTGCCCGCGCTGACCGCCCCGGCCGCCGCGGCGCTGCCCGCCCCCGATCCCGCGCCGCGGGTCGCCGCCGCCGCGGCCGGCACGTTCCGCAACCCCCTCAACACCGGCCCCGACCCCTTCATGACGCAGTGGAAGGGGAACTACTACCTCACGACGACCCAGGGCAGCAGCATCCGGATGTGGCGCTCCCCGTCGCTGGGCACGCTGCTGACCGCCGCCCCGATCACCGTCTGGACGGACACCGACCCGTCCCGCAACCGCAACATCTGGGCGCCGGAGTTCTACCGCTTCGGCGACCGCTGGTACCTCTACTACACGGCCGACGACGGCGTCGACGACCACCACCGGCTGTACGTCCTGGAGTCGGAGGGCGACGATCCCACCGGCCCATACCACTTCAAGGCGAAGCTCGCCCCGCCCAACCACGCGAACGACTTCGCCATCGACGCGGGCATCCTCCAGGTGGGCGGCCGGCTCTACCTCGCGTACAGCGGCATCAACCAGTACCAGCACAACGGGCTCAACATCGCCCCGATGTCCAACCCGTACACCGTCTCCGGCAACGCCGTCGCCGTCAACGGCGCCGGCGGCTGCCCCGAGGTGCGCGAAGGACCGGAGTTCCTGTACCGCAACGGGCGGGTCTGGATGACCTACTCCGCCTGCGACACGGGCAAACCGGACTACCAGGTCTGGATGATGTCGATGCCGCTGGACGCCGACCCGCTCGTGCCGGGCAACTGGCGCCAGCACCAGGGCGCGGTGTTCTCGCGGGCCGACGACCGGGGCGTGTTCGGCCCCGGCCATCACGCCTTCTTCCGGTCCCCCGACGGCACCGAGGACTGGATCGTCTACCACGCGAAGTCCACGTCGGTGAACACCTACAGCAACCGCACCACGCGCGCGCAGAAGTTCACCTGGCGGGCCGACGGCACCCCCGACTTCGGCCGCCCGCTCGCCATGGGGGCCACCCAGAACCTGCCCTCCGGCGACCCCGGGTCCGGCAACTACTGGATCAACGACGACGGCCGCTCCAGCGGCCCCGGCGGTGTCACCTACACCGGCGCCTGGAACTCCGGTTCGGGCTGCGCCACGCAGTGCTTCTGGAGCGACGACCACTGGAGCGACCGGGCAGGCGCCACGGCGACCTTCACCTTCACCGGCACCCGTATCGCCCTGCTCTCCGTCAAGGACACCGGCAACGGCTACGCGGCCATCAGCGTCGACGGCGGTCCCGAGCAGCGGGTGGACTTCCACAACTCGATCCGCGTGGGCGAGGCGGTGCAGTACGTCAGCCCACAACTGCCCCACGGCAACCACACCCTGCGGGTCCGCGTGACGGGCGAGCACAACGCCCAGTCCGGGGCTTCCTTCGTGAGCGTCGACCGCGCCGAGGTCTACGTGAACTGACGCGGCGGACGACCGGCCGCCGGCACCGCCGGCGGCCCTCCGCGCCCCGCAGCGCCCTCCGCTCCCGCCGCCCCGGCACCTGATGAACTGACGTACGGTCATGGCGTCTTGAGCGCGCCGCCGTCCACCACCCAGTTGGAGCCGACCGCACTTGCCATGGTCGGAGACGCCAGCAGCAGGACCGCGCGGGCGATCTCGGCCGGGTCGATCAATGTGCCGGTCACCATTCCGGCCTGCTGAGGCACCATCGCCAGCAGCGCGTCCTGGTCGATTCCCCTGCGCGCCGCCAGGTCGGCACCGAAGCCGTCCTCGGCCGTCAGCATCGGGGTCCGTGTGCCGGACGGGGTGACGACGTTGACCCGGACCCCCGATGCCGCGACCTGCTCGGCCAGGCCGCGGGAGAAGGCGTTGAGCGCGGCCTTGGCCGCCGAGTAGGACAGCGGCGCGTTACGGGGATCGCGGGCGTTCTGCGAGCTGATGTTCACCACCGCGCCCCGGGACCGGGTCAGGGCGGGGAGCGCGGCCCGGGTGGTCTCCACGGCGGCGCCGAGATTCAGGGCGAAGACGCCCGCCCAGGCGTCGGCACCGCCACCGAAGGGATCGGAAAGCACCTCCCCGGACGTGTCCCCGCCGCCGACGTTGTTGACGAGGACGTCGAGGCGCGGTTCCATCTCAAGGACCGTCTCGACCATCTGTCGCGGGGCAGCGGGGTCGGCCAGGTCGGCGGAGACGAACGTGGCGCCGGTGGCCTCCAGTTCGGCTGTGGTCTTCCGGGACACGGCGACGACCTCGGCACCTTCGGCACGGAAGGCCCTGACGATCGCGAGGCCGATGCCCTTGCTCGCCCCGGTGACGAGGACGCGCTTGCCGTCGAGTTCGAGATCCATGACTGCTCTCCTGTTCAAGGTCGACCTGTCCGCACGGTCGCGTTTTTCGGAGCTGCGGAATGCGCCGCATGTGCCGCATGCGCTGTGCGCGCTGTGTGCGCTGCGTTGTGCGCCCGCTGTTCCGCTCACACTAAAACGGAAAGTGGACAACACCATCCGTTTAGCTTGAAGTGAGAGACATTGCCCGCTCGGCCATCTCACAAGGCATTCGAGCAGGTCAGCCGCGCCCCGCGGGCGAGCCGCGTACGCAACTCCGCCGCGACCCTTGCGTGTTTCGAAAGTTTTGCTTGACTTTACGAAAGAGTCAGTCATCTCGGGCCGGTTGTGGGGGCCTCCCGGGGAGCCGCATGTTTCGACCACCTCCAAGGAGGAAGCGTGATCGGTACGTTGCAGAACAGACGTCTGTTCGCCGTGGCACGCCCGACCGCCCTGCTGGCCGTCACCGCCGTGGTCGCCGTACTCGCCTCGGCCCCGACCGCGAGCGCCGCGACCACGCTCGGCGCGTCGGCGGCGGAGAAGGGGCGGTACTTCGGTGCCGCCGTCGCCGCGAACCACCTCGGCGAGTCGGGGTACGCGTCCACGCTGAACCAGGAGTTCAACAGCGTCACACCCGAGAACGAGATGAAGTGGGACGCGCTCGAACCCAGCCGCAACTCGTTCAACTACGGCGCGGCCGACCAGATCGTCGGCCACGCGCAGAGCAGGGGCATGAAGATCCGGGGCCACACGCTGGTGTGGCACTCCCAGCTCCCCGGCTGGGTCGGCGGTCTGGGCGCCGCGGACCTGCGGACGGCGATGAACAACCACATCACCCAGGTCGCGGGGCACTACAAGGGAAAGATCCACTCCTGGGACGTGGTGAACGAGGCGTTCCAGGACGGGAGTTCCGGGGCCCGGCGCAGCTCACCGTTCCAGGACAAGCTCGGTGACGGGTTCATCGAGGAGGCGTTCCGCACGGCGCGCGCCGCCGACCCCGCCGCCAAGCTCTGCTACAACGACTACAACACCGACGGCCAGAACGCGAAGAGCAACGCGGTCTACGCCATGGTGCGCGACTTCAAGGCGCGCGGTGTGCCCATCGACTGCGTCGGCTTCCAGTCGCACTTCAACGCCCAGTCCCCGGTGCCCGGGGACTATCAGCAGAACCTCCAGCGCTTCGCCGACCTCGGCGTCGACGTGCAGATCACGGAGCTGGACATCGAGGGTTCCGGGACGGCCCAGGCGGACAGCTACCGGCGCGTCACCCAGGCGTGCCTGGCCGTCTCGCGCTGCACCGGCATCACGGTGTGGGGCGTGACCGACAAGTACTCGTGGCGGGCGAGCGGCACACCGCTGCTCTTCGACAGCAACTACGCCAAGAAGCCCGCGTACACCGCCGTGCTGACGGCGCTCGGCGGCTCCAGCAGCGGCGGAGGCGGCGGGGGCGGGGGCAGCCAGGGCTGCACCGCCACGTACTCCGAGACGGAGCGCTGGGGCGACCGCTTCAACGGCAAGGTGACGGTGACGGCGGGAAGTTCGGCCATCACCGGCTGGACGGTGAGTGTGACCGTACGGGCTCCGCAGAAGGTCTCCACGACCTGGAACGGCTCCCCCTCCTGGGACACGGGCGGGAACGTCATGACGATGCGGCCGAACGGCAACGGCACGCTGGCGGCCGGAGCGGCGACGAGCTTCGGGTTCACGGTGATGGCGAACGGGGAGTGGTCGGCCCCCGCCGTCGGCGCCTGCACGGCGTCCTGACCTGCCGCGAAAGCCAGGTGCGGCGCGGTGGGCGGGCCCTCCCGCCCACCGCGCCGTCAGGCGGCGGCGGGGCGCTGCCGGCCCTTGCGGGCCTGGGCCCGCAGGGCCAGCGTGACCAGGCCGCGTACGGGCGCGGGCGCGCGGCGTACGTGGAGTGCCGCACGCAGCGGCGCGTCCAGCAGCGAGGCGGCCACCACCGGGGCGAGTCCGGCGAGGGGGCGGGGCAGCCGGCGGCCCAGCAGGCCCTTGCTGGCGGCCGCCCAGAGCGCGCCGCCCTCGGGGCTCGGCGCGAAGTGCCGGCTCTCGTACGCCCGCATCCAGCGTTCGACACCGGCCAGCCCGGCGTCGGCCCCGTTCCCGCTCCCGCTCCCGCCCTCGCTCCCGCCCTCGGGCAGGCCGAGCGCGTCCGACAGGCTGACGTGGAAGGCGTACGCGGCGTCCCGCTCCTCGGCCGTGACCGCGCGGTGTCCGTGGTCGTCGATGAAGCGGAGCGGGCAGACGGTGAAGCAGGCCAGGACGTACCGCATCTGGTCGGGCGTGATGTCGGGCCGGTCGTGGATCCGGCGCAGCCCCTCGACGACCCGCCGCCCCTCGGGGCTCGCCACCCCTCGGCCGATCAGGGTGAACATGGCCGCCCCGGTCGCCTTGGTCCGGGTGCGCGGGTCGCCGGTCATCCGGCCCGTGCCGGCCAGCACTTCGGCGATGCCCGGGATGCCGAAGGTACGGACGAAGCCGAGGGTGAGCCCGAGCTTCGACTCCTCGTGCATCGTGTCCAGCACGAGCCGTGCGAAGGCGTCGCGCGCCTCCGGCACCTCCGGTGTCTCCGGTGTCTCCGACACGTCCAGCGTCTCCCGCATCTCCCGTGTCTCCCGTAACCGTCGTGTCTCCGGCGTACCGCTCATACCGGCGCTCACCCCGTCCCCGCCGTGGCGGCGGCCAGTGCCTCGCCCGTCAATGGCGCGTGCAGATAACGGGCGACCCGTACGAGATGCGCCCGCTCCTCCACCGGTTCCGCGTCCAGCCCCGGCAGCGGTGCCTGGTCCTCGCGGGGGAGCGGCGGCGTCCCCGCGTTCAGTGCCTCGACGGCGCCGCGCAGCGCGGCGGCCACGATCAGCGCCGACCGCTCGTCCTCGTCCAGACCGGCCCGTTCGGCGAGCGCGGTGGCGGCGGGGACCACCCCGGGGTCGACCCAGGGGCGCAGCGTCAGCTGCCCGTCCCGGATCTCCAGTCCGCGCCGCGCGGTGCGCCACTCCAGGTCGCGTACGGCGAGCCGCTCGGTCCACGCCGACGGCGGCGCCTCCAGGGCGAGGCGCCGGTCCGCCCGGTAGACGAGGTCCCACAGCGGGCGCAGCGCCTGGTAGTCGCGGCGCCGGCGGATCCAGGCGGCGATGGCCGGCCCGGCGAAACCGGCGGTGATGAGGATGGCGCCGAGCGCGGCGAACGCGGGGCCGAGGGCGGTGCTCAGCCACTCCGTTCCGGTGATTCCGCCGGCCGCCGCGCCGATCGCGACGAGCTTGCAGGCGCCGTACCCGCAGGAGACGAAGGAGCCGATGGCGAGCTGCCGGATCCCCCGGCGCAGCGATCCGTCCGGGAGTCCGGCGGCGTGCCGGAGGCAGACCCGGCCGATATCGATCAGCGCGAAGCCGAACAGGGCCTGGTAGAGGACGAGGAAGACCGCGATCGACGGGACGGTGGCGAAGGTGGTGTCGAAGGTGAGCGGGGTCTGCGGGCTCGTGGCCCCGCCGGCGAAGAACAGCACGATCATCGCGGCGACGAGGACGGCGAACACCACCAGGCGCAGCCGCACCGGCCGCCAGGTCTCCACGGCGGCCCCGTCCCACACCCGCGCGTCGACGCGGTCCTCCGGCGGGGTCCACATGCGCGCCAGCACCACGGCGGCGGCGGAGAACCCCATGATGCCGAGGTAGACGAGGAGCGTGGCCAGATTGGGGCGGTGCGCGAGCCGGTCGACCAGCCGGTAGACCACCGGGGCGGCCACCACGAACGCGGTCGCGGGCGCCGCGATCGAGAAGAAGACGACGAGCAGTCCCTGATTCGGGTCGCGGCGCCAGGCCCGTATCTTCAGGGCGGCGACGACCCAGGCCACCGTGCCGATGCCGAGGTAGACGGCGTTGAACGGCGCCTCGGGCAGCGGGGACGCGTGCGCCATCTCATCGGACATGCCCGACACCCCGTCCCCGTACGTCGCCCGTCATGTCAGAGGTGCTGTCCTTTGCGGTGTTCCATCGCGGGCGCCAGTTGGGACGTCGTCCCGGCGCCGGGAGCCAGTACGAGGTTACGCGTCAGCTCCGCGCCCAGGATCTCCGCCTCCGTCTCGGCCGCCTCGTCGTAGTGCGAGCGTCCGAGGACCAGCCGGACCAGATCGGGGTCGAGGGTGGGCAGGTCCACCTCGGCCGCCTCCTCGTCGGCGGTCGGCGCCTCGGCGAGGTGCCCGCACAGGAGGTGGGCCAGTTCGTGGCAGATGATGTGCGCCTGGTGCAGGGACGAGGTCTCCTGCTCGAAGTGGACGATGTCGGCTTCCGCGCGGCGTTCGACGAACCCCGAGGGCTCCCCCACCTTCATCCGGCGCGGGACCAGCCGGACCTGGCGCCCGGTCCGCTCGGCGACCGCCGCGCAGAGCTCCTCGACGGTGCGGGTCCGTGGCAGGTCCAGTTCCCTGACCATGGCCCGCATCCGGCGGCGGGTCCGCCCAAGATCTCCCACGCTCTCCCCATCGGCCTCGGCGTCGGCGCCCACTACGGCAAGGCGCCAGTGTCCCAGAGGAGTTCTGCCCCCGTCGGTCACTCCCCGGAACGGCCGTCGGAACGCTCGCCGTCACGGCCCTCCGTACGGCCCTGCGGGTTGCCTTCCGTACGGCCCCGCGGGAGGCCTTCCGTACGGTCTTGCGGAGTGCCCTCCGGATGGCCTTCCGGCAGACCCACCGCCTTCCGCAGCTGCTCGACCACCGTCAGCGCGGCGTCCTGCATCGCGGGAGGCAGCCCGGCCGCCCGCATCGCGATCCGCTCCACCCGGGCGTCCCGCAGCGCCTCGATCTTGCGCAGGTCGCGCTCGACGGCCTGGGCGGTGGCGGAGTCGCTGAAGTAGTCCAGCGGAACGCCGAAGAACTTGGCGATCTTCACCGCGTTCTCCAGGCTGGGCTTCTGGGTGCCCTTGCGGAGGTTGCCGATGTACGTACCGCTCAGGCCCGTTCCCTCCGCGATCTCCGAGTCGCGCCACGGGCGGCCGAGATCCTTCGGATAGATCACCGCGATCACGCGCCGGAAGCGGGCCGCGAAGTCCAGAGCCTCCGACGGCTCGGCAGGCACTGACTCCCCGTCTCCGCCGGGACGGGGGGCCGGCGTCTCTGAGTGTGGAGAATCGGTGTTGGCCATGGGTCGGATCATAGAACTCTTCAGCCGCCGACGGGGAGCACGCAGTCGGGCCGATTTACACGATCGTTGTGAAGAATCGGGGCAAAGGGCGCAGGAATTGGTGAATCTCCGCCTCCATCTCAAGCTTTAATCCACGATAGTTGACTTCCGCTCGCGTCACCTACAGGATCAACCTCGCTGGCACGCAAGCGACGGCCCTGGGTCGTCGAAGCGCCGGACGCCGTTGCCTCACGGGGGTGGGCAACAGCGCCCGGCGCCGACGCCGCCCGGTCCGGGCGCGTACCGTCAGTGGCCGCCGTGACCCGGCTGGTGGTGGTCGAAGACCAGCACCTCCCGGGGCATGACGGTGAACGGCCGCATCATGCCCATGTCCTCGTGCTCCAGCAGGTGGCAGTGGTACATGAACCGGCCGTGCGCCCCGGTGAACTGCCCCATGACCCTGACCATCTCGCCACGCCGCACCTGGAACACGTCCTTCCAGCCCTGCTCGTTGTCCGGGACCGGGTTGGCCCCGGTATACCTGATCGGCGAGGTGGTCGTGGCGCCCGCGGGGCTGAAGCCCGACACGTCGTACACCTCACGCTCCAGCACCTGGAACTGGCTCAGATGGATGTGCATGGGGTGCGTGGGACCGCCGAGGTTGAGCAGGTCCCACAACTCGTGGTCGCCGTGCGCGACCTTGAAGCCGAGCGCGTCGTCGAAGGTCCTGGCGATCCGCCGGTAGATCTTCGGCGTCTGCTCGCCCTCGCGAAGGAGCGCGATCACCCCGTCCTGCCCCGGCACCGCCGAGCCGTCGGTGACCTCCACCATCTCCCAGATCTCCGGGTGGCCCGCGCCGCCCTTCGTGCCGGGCGCGCTGAGCACGATCAGCCGGTGACCGTGCGGCGTGTCATGGGTCAGCCGGCGGAACGACGAGGAGATGACGGACGGCAGGACGAACCGGTCCACGACCGGCAGCGCCCCCACCCGGAACTCCATGATCTGCGGGAACAGCACGTCACGCGCCGGGTCCGCCGTACCGGCCGGCTGCCCGCCGACATTGACCAGCCGCACCTTCTTCCCACGCAGCGCCCGGAAGTCGACCAGCAGGTCCATCCGCTCGGCGGGCGCGATGGAGAGCCCGCGCAGCGTGGCCTCGTCGTACTCCACCGGGACCGGACGGGGCAGCAGCCCGCCGTCGGAACCGATCTGCCGGATCGCGCCGCGCACCGGCCTGTTGTCCTCGTCGACCAGGGCGAGGTTGTAGATCCGCGCGTTGGACGCGTTCAGCAGCCGGAAGCGGTACCAGCGGGCCTCCACGTCGAGGTACGGCCACACCACCCCGTTGACGAGGTTGTACGGGCCGGAGAACGGCAAGGTGACGAACTTCGCCGACTCCGCGTCCGGCACCGCCGACGCCCTGCGCACCTTGTGCAGCAACTGCCCGGTGGGCCGCCCCCGGCCGTCCGTCTCGAAGTTACGGTCGGACAGGATCAGCGGAACCTCGTACTTCCCGCTCGGCAGATGGAGCGCCGCCTCCTCCTCGTCGCGGATCAGATACATCCCGACGAGCCCGGCGAAGACGTTCCACCGCGTGATGTTCATGCCGTGGTCGTGGTACCAGAGCGTGGTGGCGGGCTGCTCGTTCGGGTACTCGGAGAGCTGCGCGTCCTTGTACGCGACCGCGTTCTCCGCCCAGCCGTCGTTGCCGCCGCCGGTCTCGGCGCCGTGCAGGTGGGTCACCGACCAGGCCGGGAGATCGGCCACCTCCTTGATCTCCACGAACCCGTCGCCCCGGCCCGGCACCGCGTGCGGCGCGGGCGCGCCGTTGACGGCGGGCGCCTCCCCCGCCACGACCGGGTACGGGGCGTTCTTGATGCGGTTGGTCCAGGCGATGTGGATCCGCTGCCCGCTGCGCACCTCGACCGTGGGCCCCGGGAACTGCCCGTTGTAGGCGAAGACATGGGTCGGCGCCATCTGCGAGTGCAGCCTCACCCAGGTCGACCGCAGCTCGATCTTCTCGGTCCCGCTGCCGGGCCGCAGCGTCTCCGGCACGCGCAGCCGGTCCAGGTACGGCGTGAGCCCCCCGGCCTCGGCGGCAGCGCCGCTCTCCGCGTCCGTACTGTTTTCGGGCATGCTGATGCTGTTCTTCTCGGACAAGGTTCAACCCCCCGTTGACTCCCCCGTACCGCCGGAGGATCCCGGCGGCACCTTCAGGGGGTAGGACTCACCCCGATCCGCCCCGGTTGCCCGTTTCCATATGATCCGTAAAGGTTGCGCCAATTTTCGGCCAACCTGGGGTGCGTCCATCGCCGACCGCCCGCCTACACGCGGGCGGCGGCGCTCCGTACCTCGGCAGCGCGGATCCGGACCCGGTCCGGCAGAAGCGGGGCGGGGTGGCGTACGGGCGCGGGCACACCCCGGCAGGCTCCGCACTCCCCGTCGACCAGCGCCGCGGGCCGCGCCGGCGCCCGGCAGGTGCCGCACTCCACCACGGCCACGGCCGCCCGGTCCGGCACCACCGGCACGCCCACCGGTTCGGGCGGCAGCTTGGCGGTGAGCCGGGACCGTACAAGCCCGGCCGGGTGATGTACGGGCACGGGCAGCCCGTCGGTGAGGGCGCGCAGCACATCCTCCTCGCAGGCCCCGCGGACGAACCACTCGGCGGCCAGCGGTTCGAGCGCCGTGCAGTCGGCGGCGGACAGCGACAGCGCGGGGCACCGCCGCCCGACCGAGGCAAGCAGGAGATACCCGCGCGACCGCCCCACCCGCGCACCGGGGGCCGGAGCGGGGGCGGCGGGGGCCTGAGTCCGGGCCGAAACCGGGGCCGAAACCGGCTCCCGCCCCCGCACTTGGTCCGGTGCCGCGACGGTCGCCGCCCCCGTGGCCGGCTCGTCCGCATCGGCGGGCGCACCCCAGGCGTCATCACTCCGGGCGGTCCGCGAGAACCACGTACGGGTGACCCACCGCCCACCGCCAGGCCCGACCACCAACTCCCGCCGCCGAAGCAAATGCCCGGCCCGCTCAAGGAAGTTCAGGGCGGTCCGTAAGGCGCACTGCCCGTAATCCATCAC
>NZ_JBFBJB010000058.1:0-60353 GCF_040685895.1 Streptomyces sp. NPDC088124
CGCCCGGTTACATTCCGAACCCGGAAGCTAAGCCTCACAGCGCCGATGGTACTGCAGGGGGGACCCTGTGGGAGAGTAGGACGCCGCCGAACAATTATTGTGGGAATGCCCCGCACCGTATGGTGCGGGGCATTTCTGCGTTCAGGGGCCGTTTAGGCTCGGTGGTATGCGCTACGAACTCGTCATCTTCGACAACGACGGCGTCCTCGTCGACAGTGAGCGGCTCTCCAACACCATCCTGGCCGGCTATCTCACCGAGCTGGGCCACCCCACCTCCTACGAGGACTCCCTGCGGGACTTCATGGGGGCCGCCGTGCACCGCGTCCACGATCTCGTTCAGGCGCGGACCGGGCAGCGGCTGCCCGAGGATTTCGACGAGGTGCTGCACTCCCGGGTCTTCGCCGCCTTCGAGCGGGAGTTGACGCCGGTCGAGGGTGTGGTCGCGGTGATCGAGAAGCTGGCCGCCGACGGCGTGCCGTACTGCCTCGCCTCCTCCGGCAGCCATGAGCGCATCCGTGTCGGGCACCGGAAGACCGGCCTCGACCGGTGGTTCCGCCACGGGGAGGCGGAAAGTGGCGCGGGCAACGTCGTCTTCAGTGCCGAGGACGTCGGGCGCGGGAAGCCGGCGCCCGATCTCTTTCTGTACGCCGCCGAGCGGATGGGGGTCGCCCCCGGGCGGTGTGCCGTCGTCGAGGACAGTGCCCTCGGGGTCCAGGCCGCGCGGGCCGCCGGCATGGACGTGTACGCGTTCACGGCGATGACGCCCGCCGGGAAACTGCCGGGTGCCACCGGGTACTTCGCCGCGATGGCCGAGCTGCCGGGATTGCTTGGCCGATCCGTTGCCTGATCCACCTACCCATGGGTAGAAGGGCGTCCTACGCTGTCCGGCCATGACAGATGTGCGTATGCGGCACGGTCGGTTCGCCCTGGGGCTCAGCTTCTTCGTCCAAGGGGTGAGCTTCGCCCTTCTGGTGACGCGTATCCCCGCCATCCAGGACCGGTACGGGATATCCGACGGTCTCCTCCCCCTCTTCCTCGCCGCCGTGCCCGTGCTGGCCGGTGTCGGCAGCGTCGCCACCGAGAAGGTGGTCGCACGGGTCCGGCCGGGGCTCGTGCTGCGCTGGGCTCAGCCCGTCGTGCTGCTGGCCCTGCTCGGTGTCGGGGCCGGTGACGCCGTCTGGCAGCTCGCGGTCGCGCTCGGGGCGTTCGGGCTCTCCGTCGGCGCGCTGGACGCGTCGATGAACATGCTCGGCGTCAGCCTCCAGCGGTCGTACGGGCGCAGCATCATGCTCGGCTTCCACGCGGCGTTCAGCCTCGGCGGGATCGCCGGTGCCTCGCTGGCCTGGGCGGGGGTGCACTGGCACCTCTCGCTGCTGGTGTCGTATCTGCCGGTCGTCGTGGTGCTGTTGCCGGCCGCGCTCGTCGGATCCCGCTGGTACGTGGATGCCGGGGAGGAAGCGGGAGCGGTGAGGGCGGACGGTGAAAGGGCGGCGGGGGATCGTACGCCGGTGGCTTTTCGGGTGCTGCTGCCGCTCTGCCTGGTGATGTGTTTCGCGTACATCGGTGACTCCACCGTCTCCAACTGGAGTGCCAAGTACCTCCAGGACGTGCTGGGCAGCTCGGAGGAGCTCGCGACCGTCCCGTACAACGCTTATATGGTCACCACTCTGGTGGGGCGTGCGGTCGGGGATCTCGGGGTGCGGCGGTTCGGGTCCGTGGTCGTCGTGCGGAGCGGATCCGTGCTGGCGGGGGCCGGGTTCGGGGTGGTGGCGGTGGCGCCGGGGGCGTGGGTCGGGATCCTCGGGTTCACGCTGCTGGGGCTCGGGCTGTGTGTGATCGTGCCGCAGACGTTCGCGGCGGCCGGGCGGCTGTTCCCGGGGGCGAGTGACGCGGCCGTGGCCCGGCTCAATGTCTTCAACTACGTGGGTTTTCTCGTCGGGTCGCCGCTGGTGGGGGCGTTGGGCGAGGCATGGGACTACCGGGGGGCGATGCTCGTGCCGATGGTGATGGTCCTCGTGACACTGGTGTACGCCCGCTCGTTCGCGGCGGAGGAGGACCGATACGGTGGCGGGCATGAGCGGCCGCGCACAGTTGATGTGGGATGACGCAGTCACGGCGTACGACTTCGGGCCCAGCCACCCGATGGATCCGGTGCGGCTGGCCCTGACGATGGGGTTGGTGCGGGCGTACGGGCTGGACAGAGCGGTGGACGTCGTCGCGGCGCCGCCCGCCGGGGACTCGACCCTGCGTCTCGTCCACCGGCAGGAGTACGTGGACGCGGTGCGGCGTGCCTCCCGCGACCCGCGGGCCGCCGAGATGTCGTACGGGCTCGGTACGACCGACGATCCGGCCTTCGCGGGGATGCACGAGGCGTCGGCGCTGATCGCCGGGCAGTCCGTGGGTGCGGCGGAGGCGCTGTGGCGCGGGGAGTGCGCGCACGCGGTGAACTTCGCGGGCGGGCTGCACCACGCGATGCCGGGGGCGGCGTCCGGGTTCTGCGTGTACAACGACGCGGCGCTGGCTATCGCGCGGCTGCTGGAGCTGGGTGCGGAGCGGGTCGCGTACGTCGATGTGGACGTGCATCACGGGGACGGTGTGCAGGCGGCGTTCTGGGAGGACCCGCGGGTGCTGACGGTGTCGTTGCACGAGCATCCCCGGACGCTCTTCCCGGCGACCGGCTGGCCGGAGGAGACCGGTGCCGGTGCGGGTGAGGGCGGTGCGGTCAATGTGGCGCTGCCGGCGGGGACGGGGGACGAGGGGTGGCTGCGGGCGTTCCACGCGGTGGTGCCGGAGCTGCTGGCGGACTTCCGGCCGCAGGTGCTGGTGACGCAGCACGGCGCGGACACGCACTTCGAGGATCCGCTCGCGCATCTCGCGGTGTCGCTGGACGCGCAGCGCGCGGTGCAGGCGTCCTGCCACGATCTGGCGCACGAGTACGTGGACGGCGGACGGTGGCTGGCGCTCGGCGGGGGCGGGTACGCGGTGGTCGACGTGGTGCCGCGGTCCTGGACCCATCTCGTGGGGATCGCGGCGCACGAGCCGGTCGATCCGCTGTCGGAGCCGCCGGAGTCGTGGCGGCACGAGGTGTACGCGCGGACGCGGCAGCGGGGTCCGGGGCGGATGACGGACGGGCGGACGCCGGCCTGGCGGTCGTGGGAGTCGGGGTACGACCCGGCGGACCGGCTGGACCAGGCGGTGCTGGCGACGCGTAAGGCGGTGTTCCCGCTGCGGGGGCTGCTGGCGTGAGCGGTGGCGCCGGTCCGTAGCGCTCGTTACGCCAACCGTGCGGTGTCGGCGGGGTTCCCGCCCGGCGGGGCGGGCAAGGCGGCAGCATCGGTGAGGTGTTGAGCACCGGTGCCCTGCGGGCGCATCTTCTGGCGGCCAGGCTGGCCGGTCCTGTGGCGACCTCGCGGGAGGAGAGCCTGCGCAGTTACCGTCTCTTCGCCGCGCGGGATCCGCGGGTGACGATCGGAATCGATCCTGAATGGGCATGGGATGAGCGAGACTTGCTCCGTCTCATGGCCGACAAGTGCGGGGTGTCGGGCGATTCCGATCATGTGTCGGGGCCTGATGTGATTGATCCGGAGCTGACGCTGACGGCGCTGGCGGCTTTCGCGGAACGGCTGGGCGAGGCGGCGGCGCGGCGGATTCCGGTGCTGCTGGGGACGGGGCATCCGCACCGGCTGCTGGGCTTCTACACGGGATTGGCAGACGCTTTGTCGGCGGCGGGATGTCTCGTCCTCACCCCGGCGCAGGGGCGATGTATCGACATAACGACCCGGTTCGGAGTACGCACGTACAACCTCGACTACGTACGGGGAGTCGCTCTGGTGCGGGAACCGGGCGTGCCGTGCGCGGGGCGTGAGACCGGCGCACACACCCACTCGCCGCTGCCGGTCCGGGCCGTTCTGGATGCTCTGGCGGAGGCCGGAGGGCCCCTTCCGGGACTGGTCGTCGGGGACCACGGATGGGTCTGCGGGGCAGGTCAGCTCGGCTTTGAGGCCATCGGTCTGGCGGACACGGACGATCCCGCGCTCTTCGTCGGGGAGGCGGAGGGGCGGGTGTCGGTGGCCGTCCCGCTCGATGACGCGGTGCGGTCCGATTACTACCTGCCGCTTACTCGCTATGTACTCAATCGGGCGTGTCTGTCACAGTAGGCGGCCGGAGGCTGCTCCTCTTCCCCACTCGCATCACCCGCCCCTAGTCTGGGATGTGAGCGCACAGCGACGAAGAGTTACCGGAGGGGAAGCCGGTGGCCGTCGGGTGCGGAAGGTACAGGTGGATCATGGTTGCTGGCGAGAGGCCTCTCAACGAGGTCAAGTTCCTTACCGTGGCGGAGGTCGCCTCGGTGATGCGAGTGTCGAAGATGACCGTGTACCGCTTGGTGCACAGCGGTCATCTGCCGGCGATCCGGGTGGGCAGGTCCTTCCGGGTTCCGGAGCAAGCGGTTCACGAGTACCTCCGCGAGTCCTTTGTGGGGGTCGAGTCCGCGTAGTACCCGTGACCGGCGGTGTTCTGTCCTCCAGGGCTTGTCGGAGGGCGAATACCGCCGGGAGGGGGGACTGGGTCTTCCCTCGGATTACGTCCCTCACTCGGCGGCGGGTAGGCTAGGCCGACGTAGGTCGTGTGGGCCCAGACGCCCCGCACCGAGTGAAGAGAAGTGAGCGAGGGTAGTCGTGGGCTCTGTTATCAAGAAGCGGCGTAAGCGGATGGCCAAGAAGAAGCACCGCAAGCTGCTCAAGCGCACCCGCGTTCAGCGTCGCAACAAGAAGTAAGTGCGATAGCTGTACGCGCATTCGTGGCCCTTTCACCGACGTGGTGAGAGGGCCACGATTGTTTCCCGGCGTCCTCCGCACGTGGCCGTCCGTCGGTCGAATGGGCGCGTGGCGCGTCCTCCGGTCGTCACATCGTGACGGCGACCCGCTACGGTGACGTGGCAGACCCAGTGGGAACACCAGTGGGAACAGGGAAGGCGCTGATCTTGGGCAAGGTCGTGCTCGTGACCGGGGCGGCCCGGCAGCTCGGCGGCCGTTTCGTACGGCGTGTGCAACGGGAGTCCGGTGTGGACCGGGTGATCGCCGTGGACGCGGTGACCCCGGGGCACGGACTGGGCGAGGCGGAGTTCGTCCGGGCGGACATCCGCAGACCGGCCATCGCGCGGGTCCTCGCCGAGCACGCGGTCGACACCGTCGTCCATCTCGATGTGACGGGCACTCCGCTGGGCGCGGGCGGCCGGGCGGCGGTCAAGGAGACCAACGTCATCGGCACGATGCAGCTTCTCGGCGCTTGTCAGAAATCGCCGGCTGTCAAGCGGCTGGTCGTGAAGTCCAGCACCAGCGTGTACGGCTCGGCGCCCCGGGACCCGGCGGTCTTCCTGGAGACCACGCCGCCCAAGTCGCTGCCGAGCGGCGGCTTCGCCAAGGACGCGGTGGAGGTCGAGGGGTACGTACGCGGCTTCGCGCGCCGCAGGCCCGATGTGGCGGTCTGCGTGCTGCGCTTCGCGAACATCCTGGGACCCTCGGCCGACTCCCCGCTCGCCGAGTATCTGTCGCTGCCCGTCCTGCCGACGGTCTTCGGCTACGACCCGCGGCTGCAGTTCGTGCACGAGGACGATGTGCTCGATGTCCTGCTGATCGCGTCGGAGGCGCCGCGGCGCGGGACGCTGAACAGCGGCACGTTCAATGTGGCCGGTGACGGTGTGCTGACCCTCTCGCAGTGCTCACGGCGGCTGGGGCGGCCCACGGTGCCCGTGCCGCTGCCCGCGGTGACCTGGGTGGGTTCGGCGCTGCGCACGGTCGGTGTCTCGGACTTCTCGCCGGAGCAGATCCGGCTGCTGACCCACGGCCGGGTGGTCAGTACGGACCAGATGCGCGACACACTGGGTTTTGTGCCCTCGTACACGACCGCGGAGGCCTTCGCGGACTTCGCGCGCACCCGGGACGCCGGCCTGCTGCCGCCGGAGGCGGTGGGCCGTACCGTCGACCGTCTCTCCACCCTCGTCAGCAAGGAGCGCCCCGGACATGGCTGATGCCAAGGTCATCCCCTTCGGTGAGGAGCCGAGGTCGCGGCGCGGGGCCGGCTCGGGCGGCGGCTCGGGACCGGGCTCAGGGGGCGGCGGTGGCCGGCGGCAGCAGCACGGCAAGGACGGTGCGTCGAAGCGCGCTCAGGGGCCGCTGACGCCCGTACCGGAACCGCGGGCGGGCGACGGCCCCGACGGCCCCGACGGTCCTGAGGACGGTGAGCGGGCCGCGGCGCCGGAGGACGCCGCCGCGGGAGGCTGGGAGCGGCGGCTCGCGGGCGGACTGGCGTTTCTGCGCCGCCGGGTCACCGGGGAGTACGAGGTCGACGAGTTCGGCTACGACAAGGAACTGACCGACCAGGTCCTGATGTCGCTGCTCCGGCCGCTGTACGAAAACTACTTCCGTGTCGAGGTGAAGGGCATCGAGAACATCCCGTCGGACGGTGGGGCGCTCGTGGTGGCCAACCACTCGGGCACGCTGCCGCTGGACGGGCTGATGATGCAGGTGGCCGTCCACGACAACCATCCGGCACAGCGGCATCTGCGGCTGCTCGCGGCGGATCTCGTCTTCGTGCTGCCGGTCTTCAACGAGCTGGCGCGGAAGGCCGGGCACACGCTGGCCTGCGCGGAGGACGCGGAGCGGCTGCTGCTGGGCGGTGAGGTCGTCGGGGTGATGCCGGAGGGGTTCAAGGGCATCGGGAAGCCGTTCGGCGAGCGGTACAAGTTGCAGCGTTTCGGGCGGGGCGGGTTCGTCTCGACGGCACTGCGGGCCGGGGTGCCGATCGTGCCGTGCTCGATCGTGGGTGCCGAGGAGATCTATCCGATGATCGGCAACGCGCGGACGCTGGCTCGGTTGCTGGGGCTTCCGTACTTTCCGATCACGCCGACCTTTCCGTGGCTGGGGCCGCTGGGGGCGCTGCCGCTGCCGACGAAGTGGACGATCCAGTTCGGTGAGCCGATCCCGACGGACGGCTATCCGCCGGAGGCGGCGGAGGATCCGATGCTGATGTTCAACCTGACCGATCAGGTCCGCGAACAGATCCAGCACACGCTCTACAAGCTGCTGGTGCAGCGGCGGTCGGTCTTCTTCTGATCGCGTGCGTCTTCTTCGCACGATTGTTGCGGTGTGCTGGGCGGGGAGGCCCCCGCCCAGCACACCAAGGGGAAACCCCTGTGATACCGGCCTAGTCGGTGTCCTCCGCCTTGATGCCGAGCCCTGGGAGGAGGTCGGGCAGCAGGGGCGGGATGGTGATGTCCGGGCCGGGGCGGTCGGTGCTGTCCTTGTTGTTGTTGTCGTCGGACGGCGAGGGGGTGACGCTGTCCGGCGGCGGGTCGAGCAGGCCGCCCGTACTTCCGCCGAGCAGACCGTCCTCGGAGGAGGAGGCCGCGCCGGGGCTCGACGGATCCGTCTTCCGCTCCTCGGTGTGCGCGGAGCCGCTGCCCGTACCGCCGCTCTCGTGCGGGGTGGCGGGTGCGGGGCGGTCCTGGTGCGGGTGGCCGCCGCCGGTGGAGTCCTGGGTGGAGCCGGGTCGGGTGGGGTCCTGGTGCGTCTCCGGTTCTTGTGGCAGGAGCGACTGGAGGGGGGCCACCTCTTCGTCTATGGCGTCGAACACCGAACTCACCTCGTTGCCGACGTCCGTGAGCTGGACGGGCAGCCGCTCGCGCAGCCCGTTCCACGTCTGACGGTGCGAGGTGGAGAACGAGGAGAGGGTGGCGATCGGGCCGAGCGAGCCGTCCCGTTCGTAGGCCCGGTGGAGCAGTTGGTGGCCCTGGGTGACGTCGTGCTTCATGACGCCCAGGGTGCGGCGGATCTCGCTGAGGGACTCGTGGTCCAACTGGCCGGAGCGGCCCCGCTCCATCAGCCGGCGTGCCTCGTTGAGGCGGGTCGAGGCATGGTCGAGGTACAGCTCGCCGCGGTCGGACTCGTCGCCCGCCAGGTTGAGCTTGAAGTCCTCCATGCCGCGCTTGAGCCCGTACAGGGAGTCGCCGGGCAGGGCGTCGGAGCTGGCGGCGGCGACGCCGCCGAAGGCGCCCGCGGCCACTCCGACCGTGAGTCCGCCGGCCGCGAGCCCCTTGGACCAGCGGGATCTCGGCCGCAATGTGCGCAGCCGGGACGCGCGGTGGGCCCCGCGGCCCGACTTCCGCTGCTCGGGGACCGTAGGGCTGGGATTCACCTCCCCGGCGGCTGTGCCCTCCAGCAGCATGGCCTCCATGGCGGCCACGAGCTTCGCCCGGTGCACCACTTTGACCTCGGGATCCAGCGTGGGTCCCGGCAGTTCACCGAGACCACTTGCCAGGGCCAACAGCCGCCCCTGTTCAGCCGGTTCGGCCGAATCGGCGGGCTGTTCGGCCGCCGTGCCCTGGAGCGTCCGGTCTTCCAGGGCCTGGGCGAAGGCGTTCGCCCGCCGGTGTGCCGAAACGTTCGCGATCACTGGCGGCACCTCCTCTCGTCATGACGATCGACTCCCCTGGGGGTCCGGAAGGTTGCACGCCTTGAGCGCATCCACACGAATGAGTGAGTGGACTGCGGGCATGGCGTGACCGCAGGGAGCCTGCATCTCGCACAACGAGCGGCGCGGCACTTGGGTTACGGACGAAGGATGATCGGACCAGTGCGTCACCGGGACGTCACTGAAGGTGAGTTGGGGCGGCGGTGCGGGCGGGCGTGGGGAGATGTGGAGCGAGATGCGGGGCGGGATGTGGGGGACGAGATGCGGGAGTGACGTCGGGGTGATGCGGGGTGGGGCGGGGTGATGCGGGATGGGGCGCGGCCGCGGGGTGGGGGCCGTGAGCGGGACGGTCAGCGGGCGTCTTCGGGGAGCAGTCGGGCCAGGGTGCGGACGGCTCGGTACTGCAAGGTTTTGATCGCTCCTTCGTTCTTGCCCATGACCCGCGCGGTCTCGGCGACCGAGAGGCCCTGGAGGAAGCGGAGCGTGACGCACTCCTGCTGCTGGGGGTTGAGCTTCCGTACGGCTTCGAGGAGTGCCGCGTTCGAGAGGGACTCCAGGACCGAGTCCTCGGGGCTGCGCTCGACCTCGTTGGCGTCGAGCATTTCGCCGGTGGTCACTTCCAGCCGGAAGCGGCTCGACTTGAAGTGGTCGGCCACCAGGTTCCTGGCGATCGTGACCAGCCAGGCGCCGAAGTCGCGGCCTTGCCAGGTGAAGGTGGAGATGCGGCGCAGGGCGCGCAGAAACGTCTCGCTGGTGAGGTCCTCGGCGGTCGCCTTCCCGCCCACGCGGTAGTAGATGTAGCGATAGACGGTGTCGCTGTACTGGTCGTACAGCCGGCCGAAGGCTTCGGCCTCACCGGCCTGGGCGCGCTCCACCAGCTCCATCATGCGGGCGCTGTCGCTGTCGGCGCTGGGCCGGCGGGCGGTGGCCGGGGCGGCGGAGCTGCTGCGGCCACCCCGTCTGCCGACGGCCGCACCACCATTCGCCAGGGCGTAACAAGGTCCGATAGGGCCGCTCACGGCAGGGGCCGGTGCGGCGAGGGCGGGGACGGCGTACGCGGTGGGGACGAAGCCGCGCAAGTGGTCGATGACCGTTGCGCGCAGCGTAGCCAGGCCCGAGGCGTCAACCCCGACGTGTGGGTACACGGGACTCCCAGAGGCAGAGCTTCCATCACGTGCAGTGCGGGACCGTTCACTCACCGTGGTGGCTCGTGGGGTCCGGTATGCGTCTGAGGAGAATAACGCTTCGTACAGGCAGTGCTACACCCAGTTGCTCAAATCATCGATTACGTCGCTTCCGTGCCCCCTAGGGGGCGGATCTAGTAGCACATCGTGACCATTTATTGATCAGATTGCGTCAAGATCTGCTTGCTCTCGTGATGGGTTGTGGCTGAGTGACGGCGTGCAGATGTGCGGACGGCCCCGCGCGTGTTGCCGCGGGGCCGTCCGTTGTGTCGCTCGGCGTGTCGAAACATATGGAACACGCCGGATGTGCCTGATGTGCTGAATGTCGAGTGCCGAATGGCGGACGCGCCGGGCCCCTCCGGGGGTCAGCGCCGGCGGCGGTGCAGGGCCACCGCGGCGGCCGTGCCGCCGGCGAGGGCGCCGACCCCGGCCGCGGCCGGGATGCCGACCTTGGCCGCCTTGCGGCCGGTGCGGTAGTCACGCAGCCGCCAGTCCAGTTTCCGCGCGTGCTTGCGGAGCTTGGCGTCGGGGTTGATCGCGTACGGGTGTCCGACCAGCGAGAGCATCGGGATGTCGTTGTGCGAGTCGCTGTACGCGGCGCAGCGGTCCAGGTCGAAGCCCTCGGCGGCGGCGAGCGCGCGGACGGCCTCGGCCTTGGCGGGGCCGTGCAGCGGTTCGCCGACGAGCCGGCCGGTGTAGACGCCGTCGACCGACTCGGCGACGGTGCCGAGGGCGCCGGTCAGGCCGAGGCGGCGGGCGATGATCGTGGCGGTCTCGACGGGCGCGGCGGTCACCAGCCAGACCTGCTGGCCGGCGTCGAGGTGGGCCTGGGCGAGGGCGCGGGTGCCCGGCCAGATGCGGTCGGCCATGTATTCGTCGTAGACCTCCTCGCCGATGGACATCAGCTCGGAGACGCGGTGGCCCTTGACGATGGACAGGGCGCTCTCGCGGGCGTCCTGCATGTGGCCCGGGTCCTCGACGCCCGCGAGCCGGAACCAGGTCTGCTGCCAGGCGAACCGGGCCAGCTCGCGGCGCTGGAAGAACTTCCGCTTGTACAGGCCGCGGCCGAGGTGGAAGATCGCGGCGCCCTGCATCACGGTGTTGTCGAGGTCGAAGAAGGCGGCGGCGCGTACGTCCCCGGCGACGGGGAAGTCCGGCACCTCGGCGGCCGTGTCCGGGGCGGGTTCGGTGACCTGTGACTCCTGTGTGGACCTGAGTCCTGCCTCGGCTGCGGCCTCGCCTGCGAGCACGCTCCTCGCGGTGGCGGAGCGCTTACGGGGGGTGAGCCATCCCAGTGCGGCCATAGCGTGAGCATAGCCAGTCTGTTCGGTGGTTCCGGACGGGCGGGGAGGACGAGGGGTGAACTCTCCGTGACCGGTGTGCTAATGCGGTGATCATGCCAACAGGGTCCGGTTGTGGACAACCGGCGGGTCCCGGCGCCCGGCGGGCGGAGAATGGGGGCCATGAGTCCTTTGTTGCGGCGTACGACGAAGAAGAAGGCTGGCGAGCGGATGGTGACGCTTGTCTCGAAACCGGGGTGTCATCTCTGCGACGACGCCCGCGCGGTCGTCGAGGCGGTCTGCTCCGAGACCGGTGCTTCCTGGGAGGAGAAGGACATCACGCGGGACGAGGCGCTGCACCGTGCCTACTGGGAGCAGATCCCGGTGGTGCTGGTCGACGGCGAGCAGCACACGTTCTGGCGGGTGGACGCGGAGCGGCTCCGGCGCGAGCTGGGGGCGTGAGTCAAAAGACGGCTACCATCGTGGGCGCTTTGCAGCCTTCTCTCCGGTGATCGTCCTCCCGTGCGCGACCCGGGTGCGGGGGTGGATCGCCGCCGGTGCGGGGACCGGTGCCGGGAGGGTGCGGGAGCGGTCGCGGGGGCGTATTTCGTGAGGAGTGTGTGCGGTTTTGCCCCCTTCGTGTGTGCAACGGGCTGAAGCGGTCCCCGGTTCCGGGATGGCCGGATCGGGACGCGTGACCCCGGTCACTTTGCTCGGACAAAGCGGACACAATCTTTGTGCACGCGTTCACAAAGACATAGCCTGCATTCGACGGGGCGGTCCTGGGACATACGGCCGCCTGCAGCCCAGCTCATCCCGTTGGAGCACCGTGGCAACTGGCCGAACTCACCGACCGGCGACCCGTAGCCGAGGAATCCCCGAGGCCACCGTCGCCAGGCTTCCGCTGTATCTGCGGGCGCTGACCGCTCTCTCCGAGCGTTCGGTACCCACGGTCTCCTCCGAGGAGCTCGCCACCGCCGCCGGGGTCAACTCCGCGAAGCTGCGCAAGGACTTCTCGTACCTCGGCTCCTACGGGACCCGCGGTGTGGGCTACGACGTCGAGTACCTCGTCTACCAGATCTCGCGCGAGCTGGGCCTGACACAGGACTGGCCGGTCGTGATCGTCGGGATCGGTAATCTCGGCGCCGCGCTCGCCAACTACGGCGGGTTCGCCTCCCGCGGCTTCCGGGTCGCCGCGCTGATCGACGCCGACCCCGCGATGGCGGGCCGGCCGGTCGCGGGGATCCCCGTCCAGCACACGGACGAGCTGGAGACGATCATCAGCGACAACGGCGTCTCGATCGGGGTCATCGCGACCCCCGCGGGCGCCGCCCAGCAGGTCTGTGAGCGGCTGGTCGCCGCCGGGGTCACCTCGATCCTCAACTTCGCGCCGACCGTGCTGTCGGTACCCGACGGTGTGGACGTCCGCAAGGTCGACCTCTCCATCGAACTCCAGATCCTCGCCTTCCACGAGCAGCGCAAGGCCGGTGAGGGCGCCGCCGCCGAGGCGGCCCTCGCGGCGATGACGCCCGCCGAGCGCGAGACCGCCGCGGGCGTGACGGAGACGACGGCCGACACCGCCCCCTCCGGCCGGAAGGGACCCGACGGGGACGTCCCCGCGGTGATGCCGGCATGAGTCTCCTGGTCGTCGGACTGAGCCACCGCAGCGCGCCGGTGAGCGTCCTCGAACACGCGTCGCTCACCGCGGACGCGCAGGTCAAGCTGTTGCAGGACACCCTCGCCGCGGAGCCCGCGACCGAGGCCACCGTCCTCGCCACCTGCAACCGCATCGAGCTCTACGCCGACGTCGACAAGTTCCACGCCGGGGTCGCCGAGCTGTCCACCCTCCTCGCCCAGCACAGCGGCGTCGGGCTGGACGAGCTGACCCCCTATCTCTACGTGCACTACGAGGACCGCGCCGTCCACCACCTCTTCTCGGTGGCCTGCGGCCTGGACTCGATGGTCGTCGGCGAGGGCCAGATCCTCGGCCAGATCAAGGACGCGCTCGCGCTCGGCCAGGAGCTGCACACCGCGGGCCGTCTCCTCAACGACCTGTTCCAGCAGGCCCTGCGGGTCGGCAAGCGGGCCCACAGCGAGACCGGGATCGACCGGGCCGGGCAGTCGCTCGTCACCTTCGGCCTCGAACAGCTCGCCACCGGCGCCGACGTGGACGCCTGGGCCGAGGGCAAGCGCGCGCTGGTGATCGGCGCGGGCTCCATGTCCTCGCTGGCCGCCGCGACCCTCGCCCGGGCCGGCGTCGCCGAGATCGTCGTCGCCAACCGCACGGCCGGCCGGGCCGAGCGGCTCGTCCAGATACTGGCCCAGTACAGCCTGACCGAGTCCGGCGGGGGCGTCACCGCCCGCGCCGTGGACATGGGCGCCGTACCCGGCGAGCTGGCCCGCGCCGATGTCGTCGTCTCCTGCACCGGCGCCACCGGCCTCGTCCTGACGGCCGACGCCGTCGAGGCGGCGCTGCTGGACCGCGCCCGCCCGGCGCCGCTCGCGCTCCTCGACCTCGCCATGCCCCGCGACATCGACGCCGGGGCGCACCGGCTCGGCGGCGCACGGCTGGTGGACATCGAGACACTGGCCGAGGCGTCCGCCGACGCGCCCATGGCGGCCGACGTCGACCAGGTCCGCACGATCGTCTCCGACGAGGTGGCCGCCTTCGGCGCCGCCCAGCGCGCCGCCCACATCACCCCGACCGTGGTCGCGCTGCGCGCCATGGCCGCCGACGTGGTGAACAGCGAGATCGCCCGACTCGACAGCAGGCTCCCCGGCCTCGACGGGAAACAGCGCGCCGAGGTCACCAGGACCGTGCGCCGCGTTGTCGACAAACTCCTGCACGCGCCCACCGTGCGGGTCAAGCAGCTCGCCAGCGAGCCCGGCGGCGCCGGGTACGCGGACGCGCTGCGTGAACTCTTCGACCTCGACCCGCAGACGGTCGCCGCCGTCAGCCGGGCCGACCTGAATGACACCGACGGTGTAGGCAGAGGGCGAGTATGACCGAGAAGGCACTGAGGCCCGGAACGGCCTCACGGCCCGAGGAGCCGTTGAGGCCCGACAAGGCCCTGAGGCTGGGCACGAGGCGCAGCAAGCTCGCCATGGCGCAGTCCGGCCAGGTGGCGGAGGCGGTGCGCCTGCTCACCGGGCGCCCCGTCGAACTGGTCGAGATCACCACGTACGGCGACATCTCGCGCGAGCACCTGGCGCAGATCGGCGGCACCGGCGTCTTCGTCACCGCGCTCCGGGACGCGGTGCTGCGCGGCGAGGTCGACTTCGCCGTGCACTCCCTCAAGGACCTGCCGACGGCGCAGCCGGCCGAGCTGACGCTGGCCGCCGTGCCGCGCCGCGAGGACCCCAGGGACGCGCTGATCGCCCGGGACGGGCTGCTCTTCAAGGGGCTGCCCGACGGGGCCCGCGTCGGTACGGGTTCGCCGCGCCGCACCGCCCAGCTCAACGCGTACGCGCGCAGTCATGGGCTGACCATAGAGACCGTGCCGATCCGCGGGAACATAGACACCCGGATCGGATACGTCCGCAGCGGGGAGCTCGACGCCGTCGTGCTCGCCGCCGCCGGGCTCCATCGCATCGGCAGGTCGGACGAAGTGACCGACCTCCTGCCGGTCGACACCGTTTTGCCGGCCCCCGGCCAGGGGGCCCTCGCAGTGGAGTGCGCCGCGGTCAACGTGGACCTCGCCGCTGTGCTCGCCGAGCTCGACGACCCGTACACCCGGGTCGCCGTGACCGCCGAGCGTTCCCTGCTCGCCGCCCTGGAGGCCGGCTGCAGCGCACCTGTGGGCGCGCTGGCCGACCTGCTGGCCGACGGACAGGTTGTCAACGAAATGCGCCTGCGCGGCGTCGTCGGCACGACCGACGGCTCGACGCTGGTGCAGCAGTCCATCACCGGTCCCGTACCCACGTCGCTCGACGACGCCCTCGCGCTCGGGCGCGAACTCGCGTCGGGGATGCTCGCCAAGGGTGCGGCCGGTCTTATGGGGGAGCGAGCACATTGAGCCCCACCACCTCTGACCTTCCGGCCTGCTCCGCATCGGGGCACGTCACCTTCCTAGGTGCCGGACCCGGAGATCCGGGTCTGCTGACACTCCGCGCCGTCGAGGCGCTCGCGGGGGCGGACGTACTGATCGCCGAGCCTGATGTGCTCGACGTCGTACGGAGCCATGCGCGGGCCGGCGTGAGCACCCCCGCACTGACGGTTGTCGACGATGCGTCAGCAGCCGCCGGGATCCCCGCGATCCGGGATGCGGCCAATATTGTCATGGAGGCCGCGCGGGGCGGCAGGCGGGTGGTCCGTGCGGTCGCGGGCGACCCCGGGCTCGACGCCGACGCGGGCACGGAGATGCTCGCCTGCGCCACCGCGGGCATCCCCTTCGAGGTCGTCCCCGGCGTCGCCGCCGCGGTCGGTGTGCCGGCGTACGCCGGGGTGCCGCTGCGCGACGCCCAGGGCACGGACGTACGCATGGTGGACGCCAGGACCGCCAGCGAGCGCTGCTGGAGCGAGGTCGGCGCCAGCGACGGCACGGTCGTCGTCTCCACCACCCTGGAGTCGGTGGCGGCCACCGCCGGTGAGCTGGTCGCGGCCGGCCGCAAGCCGGACACCCCGATGACCGTCACCGTCGCCGGTACGACCACGCGCCAGCGGACGTGGAACGCGACGCTCGGCACGATCGCGCAGATCCTGAAGCAGGCGAAGGTGCTGCCGTCGTCGGAGGGACACCGGCCGGTCATAGCCGTGGTCGGGGAGCGCAGCGCGGCGGCCCAGCGCGACCAGCTCGCGTGGTTCGAGTCCAAGCCGCTCTTCGGCTGGAAGGTCCTCGTCCCGCGCACGAAGGAGCAGGCCGCCTCGCTCTCCGACCAGCTCAGGTCGTACGGCGCGGTCCCGCACGAGGTCCCGACCATCGCGGTCGAGCCGCCGCGTACGCCACAGCAGATGGAGCGCGCGGTCAAGGGCCTGGTCACGGGGCGGTACGAGTGGATCGCGTTCACCTCGGTCAACGCGGTCAAGGCCGTACGGGAGAAGTTCGAGGAGTACGGGCTCGACGCCCGCGCCTTCGCCGGGATCAAGGTGGCCGCGGTGGGCGAGCAGACCGCCGCGGCGCTGGTCGACTTCGGTGTGAAGCCCGACCTGGTGCCCTCCGGTGAGCAGTCCGCCGCCGGGCTGCTGGAGGACTGGCCGCCGTACGACCCGGTCTTCGACCCGATCGACCGGGTGTTCCTGCCGCGCGCCGACATCGCCACGGAGACGCTGGTGGCCGGGCTGATCGAGCTGGGCTGGGAGGTCGACGACGTCACGGCGTACCGCACCGTGCGCGCCTCGCCGCCGCCGGCCGAGACCCGCGAGGCGATCAAGGGCGGCGGCTTCGACGCCGTGCTGTTCACCTCGTCCTCGACGGTCCGGAACCTGGTCGGTATCGCGGGCAAGCCGCACAACGTGACGGTGATCGCGTGCATCGGCCCCGCGACCGCGAAGACCGCCGAGGAGCACGGGCTGCGCGTCGACGTCCTGGCGCCGGAGCCGTCGGTGCACAAGCTGGCGGAGGCGCTGGCCGCGTTCGGCACGCAGCGCCGGGAGGCGGCCAAGGAGGCCGGTGAAACGGTCACCCGGCCGAGCGAACGCCGTCCGGGCAGCAGGAGACGGCGTACGACGACCTGAGGTCGTACGCGGGAGACAGGGGCGCGGCCCGGTCGCTGAGGCGGCCGGGCCGCGCCGTGCGTGACGGCTCCGGGGGCCGCGGTCCCGGAGTTTCCCGGTCCCGGTGTCGGTAAGGCCATGGGGCGCCCGGGGCTATCGTCGAAGGTGGCCCCGCACGCGCAGGACGCGCCCGTAAGGACACCCAAGAGGGGCAAGAGGCGACTGACGATGACTGACTACGGATCCTTCCCCGGTACGCGGCCCCGCCGGCTGCGCGTCAACCCGGTCATGCGCCGGATGGTCGCGGAGACCCGGGTCCACCCGGCGGATCTGATCCTCCCCGCGTTCGTACGCGAGGGGATCAGCGAGCCCGTGGCGATCTCCGCGATGCCCGGCGTCGTCCAGCACACCCTGGACACGCTGCGGAAGGCGGCGGCCGAGGCGGCCTCGGCCGGAGTCTCCGGCATCATGCTCTTCGGCGTCCCGGAGGAAGCCAGGAAGGACGCCACGGGGTCGGCCGGCACGGACCCCGACGGGATCCTCCAGGTCGCGATCCGCGCCGTGAAGGCCGAGGTCGGCGACGACCTGCTCGTCATGTCCGACCTCTGCCTGGACGAGTTCACGGACCACGGCCACTGCGGGGTGCTGGACGGCGAGGGCCGGGTCGACAACGACGCCACCCTGGAGCGGTACGCGGAGATGGCGCAGGTCCAGGCCGACGCGGGCGTCCATGTGGTGGGCCCCAGCGGCATGATGGACGGCCAGATCGGGGTGGTCCGCGACGCGCTCGACACGATCGGCAAGGAGGACGTGGCGATCCTCGCGTACACGGCGAAGTACTCGTCGGCGTTCTACGGCCCGTTCCGGGAGGCCGTCGGCTCCTCCCTCCGGGGCGACCGCAAGACGTACCAGCAGGACCCGGCCAACGCCCGCGAGGCCCTGCGCGAGCTGGCGCTCGACCTCGAAGAGGGTGCCGACATGGTGATGGTCAAGCCGGCCCTGCCGTACCTGGACATCCTGGCGCGGATCGCGGAGAGCTCGGACGTGCCGGTCGCCGCGTACCAGATCTCCGGCGAGTACGCGATGGTCGAGGCGGCGGCGGAGAAGGGCTGGATCGACCGGGACGCGGCGATCCTGGAGACCCTGACCGGGATCAAGCGCGCGGGCGCCTCCATGATCCTGACGTACTGGGCGACGGAGGCCGCGCACCGGCTCTGAACCGCCGGTCCGCCGGGGCCGGGGCCGGTTGTCAGTGGCTGCTGATGGAACGTCAGGTGTCCGAAGCGGCCCGAACCGAGCCCCGGGAGCCTCAACTTGTCGTACGTGCAGCACGTCCGGGAATTCCACGGACTCCCCGTCTTCACCGTTCCGCCGTTCGCCCACCCGGCGGAGCTGCCGGATGCGGAGACCGTGGCCTGGCGCCTGCGGTGCGGCCTCTACGTGACCGACGAGGACCAGGGCAGCTACTGGGAGCGCTTCACCGGCGCGGTCGAGCCGGAGAAGGTGCGGGCGGTCATCCTCGGCCATCCCTGGTACGACTCCGACGGGGGCGGCGGGGAGCACTGCCTGATGGAGCTGGGCTCCCGGCTGACCTCGCTGGAGGCGGTCTTCCTCGGTGACGTCGAGGACGACGAGGCGATGATCTCCACGACAGGCCAGAGCGATCTCTCGCCGTTCCTGGAGGCGTTCCCCGGGCTGCGGGAGCTGGCCGTACGCGGTGGGGACGGCCTGGACTTCCCCGTGACGGGCCACAAGGAACCGCGGGTGCTGCGCGTCGAGTCGGGCGGTCTGCCCCGGGAGGCGGCGGCGCACATCGCCGCGGCCGAACTGCCCGCGCTGGAGCGCCTGGAGCTGTGGCTCGGCGACGACGAGTACGGGGGCGGCACCACGGTCGAGGACCTCGCCCCGCTGTTCGCGGGAGTGGGCAAGCCGAGCCTGCGCCACCTGGGGGTCCAGAACAGCCCCCGCCAGGACGAGATGGCCGCCGCGTTCGCCTCGGCACCGGTCGTGGAGCAGCTGACCTCGCTGAGCCTGTCGATGGGCACGCTCTCCGACGCGGGCGCGGCGGCGCTGCTGCGCGGACAGCCGCTGACCCATCTCGAACTGCTCGACCTCTCGCACCACTTCCTCAGCCGGGACATGATGCTGCGGCTGTGGACGACGCTGGAACCGGCGAGGGTCCGGGTACACCTGCGCGGGCGGAACGACGAGAACGACGAGAACGACGAGGACGACGAGCTTCTCGAATTCGCCGGGGAGGACCACGGCCGCTATGTCGCGGCGGCCGAATGAGAGCCGTATCCGCGGGCGTTCCCGCCGTTCCCGCCGTCACACCGCTTCGAGAGGCGTCACGATGAGGCACACCCCCGAGTTCGAGGATCCGGACGACAACCGGATCACCAGTCTCCGGCTGGCCGGTGAGGCGCCCTGGTGGACGACCGACAGGACGGTGCCGTACGGACATGTCCTGTACGCGGCGGGCCGGACGGGGTGGAGCGCCGACGCCGTGGTGGCACGGCTGACCGCGCTGGGGTTCGCCGACATCGCGCTGCCCGAAGGCCCGCTGCCCGAGCGGGTCACACCCGACGACGCCCTGCTGTCCAATGCGGGAGGCAGGACGGACTACGACCTCCGCTGGATCGATGCCGGCGCGCCGGTGCCGACGGAACTCGGCTACCGGCTGCCCGAGGAGGTGACGTACCCGGAGATACGGGGTTCGGGCGCGGTCTCCCGGGCGGCCACGGCGCCCGTCGGGCGGTGACCGCTGACCGCGGGTGACGGCCCGACCGCAGGCGACGGCCTTGCCCGTAGGGAAGGCGGCGGCCTGATGCCCGCACGGCGGCTGCGGGGCGGCCCCCGCATCGACCGCACCAGCTACAAGGCCACCACCGGCATCGAAATCCTCGCAGCCGCAGGCCCTTGAACCCCGGGCCGACCAGCAACGAGGCCCGGCGCTCCGGGCACCGTTCACGGGCGGGCCGGCTGCGCGGCCAGGAAGTCGCGGAACGAGCGCGGCGTCGTACCCGTGATCTCCTCGACCCTCGTCGTCGTACGGTCCTCGGCTCCGCCCGCGATCGCCGTGTCCAGTCCGGCGAGCAGGTCCGCGAACGCGGCGGGCATCCCGTCGCGCTGGAGAAACGCCGACAACTCCGCCGCGCTCACCCGCCGGTGACGTACCGTCCGGCCGGTGGATTCGGTGAGCGCGACCGCGACCTCGTCGAAGGTGAGCGGCTGCGGCCCGGTGAGCACCAGGTCGCGCGCCGGGGCGTGCGGGGCGGTGAGCACCTGGTACGCGACGGACGCGATGTCGTCGGGGTCGATGAACGGAACGCGGCCGTCGTCGGTGGCGCTGACGATCTCGCCGTACCGGCGGATGGACTCGGCGTGCGGATGGGCGCCGGTGAAGTTGCTCGCGAACCAACTCGGCCGCAGCGCCGTCCACTCCGGTACGTACCGCTCCAGCAACCCGCCGAGAGCACCGGGCCCGTCGGCTCCGGGCCCGGAGCCGGGGTCGCTCATCGGGACGGCGGACGACCCGAGCAGCGCGACCCGTTCCACCCCCGCCCGCCGAGCCGCCGCGAGGAACGGCTCCACCACCGGAACCGGCTCGGCGACGCCGATCGGCGCCACCAGATAGACGGCCCGTACGCCGCGTACAGCGGGTTCGAACGTGGCCGGGTCCGCCCAGTCGAAACGGAGATCGGCGGCTGCGGACCGCCCGGCCTTCCGGACCGGCACACCGGCGTCGCCCAGCCGACGCGCGAGCCGGCCACCGGTGGTGCCGCTGGCGCCGATGACCAGGACGGTTCCCTTTGCGGAGCCGGTCACGCGACGGCTCCTTCCGCAAGGGTCGTGTCCTGGAACGCCAGGGGGCTCCAGTAGTCGCGGTAGTGCCGGATAAGGCCGTCGACGATGGTCAGTACGGCGACATAGCGGGCGGTGTAGGGCGCGTCCGTGGCGACGATCCGCCCGCTGATGGCCAGCTCCGCGACGATGACCTCGGGGTTGGTGGTCTCGTGCACGGTCACATCGTGGATGCGCTGGATATCGAGCAGGTCCGTGTACCCGTCGAGATACGCCTCGACGGCCGCGCGTCCGTCCAGCCGCTGCGGCCGGCCGGGCGGCGCGAAGGGGAACTCCATGACGGCGTCGTCCGCGTACAGCGCTGCGAACGCGGCCATGTCATGGGCGAGCAGGTGGTCGGTGGCGCGGCGGAACACGGCCACCGGGGTCTGTGCGGCTGTGGACATGGACTTCGCTCCTTCTGGTGATGGACGGATAAGATACGGACTACTGGTCCGCTCTCCACCTTACCGGACCGATAGTCCGTTTCAGGGTGAGAAGAAGACAAGCAGAAGGAGGGCCCGCCATGCGGGCGGACAAGGCGCGCAACAGGGACGCGGTGCTGGCGGCGGCGGGCCGCCTGTTCGACGCGGCCACCGACCCGGACGAGGTCTCCATGGACGCGGTTGCGACCGCCGCGGGCGTCGGCAAGGGCACGATCTTCCGCGGCTTCGGCGACCGTCGCGGCCTGATCCGCGCCCTGTACGACGGCCGGGTCGCAGCCGAGTTCGACGCGCTCGGCCCGATCGAGGACGCAACCGGGGACCCGGGCGCCGCACCGGCGGACATCGCGTACGGACTCCTCGTGCGCACCTGGCGGTTCAAGGAACGGAACCGCGTGCTGGCGCTCGCACTCGAACGCGAGGGATACGGCAGCCCCTACCAGAACGAGAGCTACGACAGCCTCCACGCACAACTCAAAACCCTGATCGCCCACACCCGCGGCACCACCAACGCCGACTTCGTGGCCCACGGCCTGCTGGCCGCCGTACGCAGCGACCTCGTAGAACACCTGCACGCCCACCCGGACACAGACCCGGAAGCGGGCCTGCGGGCCCTGGTGGAAGGCGTCTTCGGCACGAGCGGCACAGAACCGGAGCGGTGAGCGGGGCAGAGCCCGCTGCACTCACACCGCCCCGCACCCTCTGATGGGTGAGGGCGGGCTGCTGCCCGACCCGGCCCAGCACCTGACGCAGGACGCCCCCGAAGCCGACCCGGCCCAGCACCCGATGCAGGACGCCCCCGAAGCCGACCCGGACGAGCGCCGGCCGGGAGGGGCACTAGCCCGCCGCGTACCGCCAGAAGTCGTGCATCAGGGCGGGCGGGGTCGGGCCGGTCATCGCCACCTGGCTGAGCAGGATCGACACCGCGCCGGTGGACGGGACGAGGTGCGCGGCCGTTCCCGTACCGCCGACCCAGCCGTACCGGCCCGGTACGTTCCAGGGCGCCGACTCCACGACGTCCACCGAGCCGCCGAACCCCCACCCCTGCCCCTCCGTGAACAGCCCGCTCGCCTCGCGCTGCGCCGGGGTGAGGTGGTCCGTGGTCATCTGCGCCACCGACTCCGGCGACAGCAGCGCCCGGCCGTCCGCGCGTCCCCCGGCGAGCAGCATCCGCGCGAAGGCGTACAGGTCGTCGGCGGTCGACACCAGCCCGCCCGCGCCGGACGGGAACGACGGCGGGGTGCTCCACTGCCCGTCCGGGGCGTCGACCAGGTCGAGGCCGTCGCCGGGACCGCTCTCTCCGTCCCTCTTGTAGTAGCTGGTGAAGCGGTCGAGTTTCGCGGCCGGCACGACGAATCCGGTGTCCGTCATGCCCAGCGGCTCGAAGACCCGCTCCGCCAGGAACTCCGGCAGCGACCGGCCCGCGACCCGGGCGATCAGCACGCCCTGGATGTCGGAGCACGTGTTGTAGAGCCACGCCTCGCCCGGCTGGTGCAGCAGCGGGATCCGGGACAGCTTCTCCATCCACGCGCCGGGCGTCGTCAGGTGCAGCGGCTCCGGCGTGCCCTGGGTCAGCTCCTTGAAGAGCAGCCGGACCGCGGGGAGCGAGAAGTCGGCGGGAAAGCCGTACCCGGCGCGGAAGGTGAGCAGGTCGAAGACAGTGATCGGCGCGGTGGCGGGGACCACGTCGTCGACCGGGCTCCCGGGCGTACGGACGACACGCGGCGCGGCCAGCTCCGGCAGCCACCGCGCCACCGGGTCGTGCAGCCCGATCAGCCCGTCGTCGACCAGCATCATGAGCGCGGCGGCGGTGATCGGCTTGGTGGCCGACGCGATACGGAAGATCGTGTCCCGGGCCATCGGAGCGCCCCCGGCCGTATCGACGGAACCGACCGCCGCCACCTCAGGATCCCGCCCGGCGCCGTGCGCCACCAGGCCCACCACGCCGGGTACGGATCCGCTGTTGACATGGGAATCAAGGACATCGCTCAGGCTGTTCATACGGCCCACTTTCTCCGGGATGCGGTGTGAAGGTGGACTTCCGACACGGCCCGAACTCATCGGATCGGCCGCGATCGGGCCGGCCCGAGGATCAGGGGAAGCACAGAGCGATCAAGGGAAGCACAGAGCGATCAGGGGGAGCGCAGCGCCGCCGTGATCACCGCGTCCGGGTTGTCCCGGTACACGGAGTGCCCCGCCCCTTCCACCACCGACCAGCGGAAGCCGGAGTTGAGGCCCTCGATACGGCGGCCCACCTCGGCGGTGAAGACCGGGCCACGGCTCGGGTCGGCGGCGAGCACCGTGACGGGCCGCGGATACGCGGCCAGCGCCTTCTCGTACGACCACGGACCGTTGTCCCGCAGGAACGTCTCGACCACGTACGGCGTGGTCCGGCGCGCCGCCTGCGCCTTCAGATAGGCGTCCTCGGGGTGCCAGTGCGGGTTCTCCCTGAGCATCTGCTCCGGGTCGGCGTTCCGGATCTCGGCGGAGACCGAGCGGACGAAGCCCTCGATGACCTCCTCCCGTACGGTGATGACGGGGTCGAGCAGCAGCAGCCGGTCCGCCCAGCCGTGGTCGGCGCTCGCGGCGGCGGTGGCGACGAGACCACCCAGGGAGTGCCCGACGACGAGGTCCCACGCCGCTGATCCGCCGGGCGGCCGGATGGGCAGCACGTCGGCCACGAACCCGTCGATGTCGTAACGCCGGGTCCGTGGCGCGAGCCCGTGCCCCCGGAGGTCCGGGGCGGTGACCGACCAGCCCGCGCCGGCGAGTTCATCCGCCACGCGCCACCAGCAGGCCGCCGCCGAGGTGAGACCGTGGAGCAGCAGGACGCGCCGGGGCGCGTCCTGTCGACCCCAGTGCAGGACAGGCAGTTGTACGGGGGTGTGATCCATCGCGCCATCGAAGCACGGCGTGGGGCGCGTGGGGTACGGGAATCAGAGAGTGGCGGGCTTGACTTCCCCGGAGAGAGGCAGTCCGAGCCGCGCCACGGCCTGGGCGACCAGACGGGACATCTGGGTGGCGCCGTTCTGCTGGAAGTGGGTGTCGTCCGAGACCCCGTTCGGGAAGTTGGGGTACTGCCCGGGGTTCAGCCACAGGAAGACGTTCTTGGACGCCTCGATCCCGATGCCGTTCAGGTAGGCGCGGCTGAGCGCGGAGAGGTCGACCAGCGGCGCGCCCTCCTCGGCGGCGACGGCCTTGGCGGCGTCGACGTACGCGGGGAACGAGACGTTGAACTGCCCGGTGGACGCGTTGTACGACCGCCGGGAGACCGGAGTCACCACGACGGGGGTCGCCCCTCGGGCACGGGTGGCCCGGATGTAGTCGTTGCGCAGGTACTCCTTGTAGTCGGCGGGCGGGGTGTAGCGCTCGGCGTTGCCGACGGTGGCGTCGTTGTGGCCGAACTGTACGAAGAGGTAGTCGCCCGGCTTGATGACCTGGTGGATGGAGGCGAGCCGCCCCTGCTCGATGAAGGAACGCGAACTGCGCCCGCCGATGGCCCGGTTGGCGACGGTGATGTTGGAGGAGAAGAACCCGGGCAGTGTCTGCCCCCACCCGGCCTGCGGGTAGTAGCCGGAGTTGTACGTCTGCGCGGTGGAGTCACTGGCGATGTAGAGGGTGCCGGTGGCCGCGCTTGCCGCTGACGCGGCGGACGCGGTGCCGGGCAGCCCGAGCGCGGTGGCGGCTCCGGCACCGAGCGCGGCGGTGGTGCCGAGGAGGAAGCGCCTGCGATCGGCGGAGAACGCGGAGAAGGCGGAGAAGGCGGAGAAGGGGTGGGAGCGGGGCGTGGTGGGGGACATCCGGGACTCCTGACGGGGGTGGGGTCGTGCCGTCGTCAGCCGGAAGTCGCCACCGGGGGCGGAAAGGTTGGCGGGGGCGCTTGAGGTGCGGCCCGGCGCGGGGTCATTCCTCCGCGTCGCGGACCAGGAGCGCGATCTGCACGCGGTTCTCGACCGCCAGCTTGCTGAACAGGTTGCCGGTGTGCGCCTTGACGGTGGCGACGCTGATCCGCAGCCTCCGGGCGATGTCCGGGTTGGCCAGTCCGTCCGCGATGGCCCGAGCGGTTTCGCGTTCTCGTACGGTCAGTTCGGACAGCTTTTTCCGCGCGGTCTCGCGGGATGAGCCGCGAGCGTGGGGTGAGCGCGGACCGGTGGCCGCGGCGATCACCGTTGCCGTGGCCGCCGGGGACAGCGCGGGGTTGCCGCCCGCGACGCTCCGCACCGCGTCGAGGAACCGTGCCGGCTGGGTGTCCTTGAGGACGAATCCGAGGGCGCCGGCCTCCAGCGCGCCGAGCACGAGATCGTCGGAGTCGAAGGTGGTCAGGACGAGCACCCGGGGCGGCGCCGGCCGGGCGAGGATCTCCCGGGTCGCGCTGAGACCGTCACGGCCGGGCATCCGTACGTCCATCAGCACGACGTCCGGCCGCTGCTCGTCCACCACGGTGATCGCGGCGTCCCCGTCCGCGGCCTCCGCGACGACGGTCAGGTCCGGTTCGCCGTCGATGATGAGCCGCAGCACCATGCGTACCAGCTGGTCGTCGTCGACGACGACGACCCGCACCGGCTCCCGTTCGCTGTCCACTCAGGTTCCCTTCTCGTGGGCAGGGTCCGGCCAGGGTAGTTGTGCGCTGAGCACATACCCGTTGTCGGACGTGGGGTGATGGGAGAGTTGTCCGCCGACGAGGCCGACGCGTTCGGTGAGGCCGAGCAGGCCGAATCCCGATGCCGGTGGCCGCGGGCTCTCCGTGGTGGCCGAGGCTGTGGCCGCCAAGGCTGTGGCCGCTGAGGAATTGCGGACGCTGACGTCCAGTCCGTCGCCCGCCGTTCCTTCGAGAGTGATGTGGACGGGTGCGCCCGGGGCGTGTTTGGCGGCGTTGGTCAGTCCTTCCTGGACGATCCGGTAACAGGTCCGTCCGACGACGTCGGACGGCTTTCCCGTCACGGCGGTCGTGAGCGTGACGTCCAGTCCGGAGGCACGGGCTTCGGCCGCGAGTGCGGGTATCCGGTCGAGGGAGGGCTGCGGTGGTTCCGGGCGGCCCGGGTCGGCCCGGAGCACACCGAGAACGTCCCGTAGCTCTTCCAGTGCCTGCTGGGAGCCGTCGGCGATACCGCGGATCAGCACGCGGTTCTCCTCGGCGGTGAGGTCGCCGCGGTGGTCCAGCGCTCCGGCCTGCATGGCGACCAGGGAGATCCGGTGCGCGAGCACGTCGTGCATCTCGCGGGCGATCCGGTTCCGTTCCCGGGCCCGTGCCTGCGCCGCACGTGCCGTCTGCTCCCGTTCCGCGCTCTCCGCCCGGTCCCGCAGCGACCGTACTTCGGCCCGGCGCGCGCCGACGGCCATGCCCACGGCCGCCGCGATGCCCGCGGTCAGCGCCGGGAACACGACCAGGGCCCACCACAAGTCGGGCGGGGTCTCGACCGGGTGGAGCACGGCGGCGAACTGCGACGCGATCACGTAGGCCAGCCCGACGGCGCCGATCTCCACCGGGCGGCGACGGGTGGAGATCGAGCACAGCGCCACGAGCGCGGCGCCGGTGGCCAGTGCCGACATGGTCGAGGCGACCGAGACCGTCATGGCGACGGCGAGCGGGAACCGCCGGCGCCACAGAAGCGCCGCCAGGCAGCCGAGCGCCACCAGTGGATCACCGATGAGGAGCCAGGAGTTCGACTCGCCCGTCTGCCGGTACAGCAGCACACCGCTGGGGAGCCAGACGGCCACGCCCACCGCCGTGGCCGCCGCCAGCCGCCAGGCCTGCTCCCACCACGCGAGCCGTGGCGCACCGTCCCTGTTCACCGGGCCAGTATCGCGAAACGGGGGTGGCCGGTGCGCCGGACCAAGGGCTGACGTGCCCTGACCAAAGTCGCGTCTTCGCCTCGACCGTGGTCGACGTCGGTCGGGCCGCTGGGCTGATGTGCCGGCCGCGCCGCGCGGACAGACTCGTTCTCGCCGCGCACGCGTTCGGTCCACACCGCTCCGCCTCGGCCCCGTAACTCCGTCCGGAACGACGTGCCGACCCCCAGGAACGGCCGGCCGCCGGGCCGCCCCGCCGCCGGGCCGCCCCGCCGCCCGCCCGTACCGGCGCCCCCGCGCGCCCCTCAGGAGGACACCCGATGAACAGAACCCTGTCCCTCGCCCTCGCCGCCCTCACGGTGGCGGCGACCGCGATCCCGGGAGTGTCGGTGGCGGCGACGCCGGACACCGTACGGTGGGGCCCGTGCCCGGAGGGCGTCGCCGGGCCCCGCCTCCAGTGCTCGACGCTCGAAGTCCCGCTGGACTACCGGGATCCCGACGGCCGGCAGATAGAGATCGCGATCTCCCGGCTGGCGAGCGAGAAACCGGCCCAGCGCCGAGGCGTACTGCTGACCAATCCCGGCGGCCCCGGCGGCGCGGGGCTCGACTACCCGGCCGTTCTCGCCGCCTCGGGGCTGCCGCGGGAGGTGCTGGACGCCTACGACGTGATCGGCTTCGACCCGCGTGGGGTCGGCCGCAGCGCGCCGGTGACCTGCGATCTGACGCCGGAGCAGCAGGCGCGGGGCTACGCCCGGTACGCGTACACCGATGCCGATGTGGTCGAGGAGGTGGGGCCCGCCCGGGCCGTCGCCGAACAGTGCGCCACGTCGAGCACGGCGGGGATGCTGCCGCACACCACCACCCCGAACACCGCGCGCGACATGGACCGGATCCGGGCGGCACTGGGCGAGCCGAAGCTCTCGTACCTCGGGCACTCCTACGGCACCTACCTCGGCGCGGTGTACACGACGATGTTCCCCGGGCGCGGCGACCGGATCGTGCTCGACAGCAACCTGGGCCCCGGCGGTTACGACGTCACGGCCATGCGGACGTTCGCCCGTGGGCTGGAGGACCGGTTCCCGGACTTCGCGGCGTACGCGGCCGCCCGTCCCGAGTACGGTCTGGGCACCACACCGCAGCAGGTGACCGCGGAGTTCTTCGATCTCGCGAAGCGGCTGGACGAGAAGCCGGTCCAGGGCATGGACGGAACGGCGTTCCGCTGGGCCACGTTCCAGTACCTCTACAGCGACCTGACCATGCGCCTGCTGGCCGCCACCTGGCAAGCGCTCGACAACGACCGGCCGCTGCCGCCCCCACTGCCGGCGACGGAGAACCTGGAGAACAGCCTGGCCTCCCGCCTGTACGTGGTCTGCGGTGATTCCCGCTGGCCGGGGACGGTCCGGGAGTATCAGAAGAACGTCCGGACCGACCGGGTGCGCTACCCCATGCTGGGCGGGTCCTCGGCCAGCGTCAGTCCGTGCGCGTTCTGGCCGACCGAGCGGGTCGAGGCGCCCGTACGCATCGGTGACCGGGGCCCGTCGAACGTGCTCATGGTGCAGAACGAACGCGACCCGGGGACGCCGCTGGCCGGAGCCCAGGAGCTGCGGCGGGCGTTCGGCAAGCGGGCCACGATGGTGACGGCCGACCAAGGAGGGCACGGGGTCTATCCGTTCGGCGCCAACACGTGCGCGAACGACGCGGTGACGGCGTTCCTGACCGCCGGGCAGCGCCCGTCGAAGGACCTCGCCTGCGCGGCGGAGCCGAGCGAGTAGCACTGGCCGCTCGACGACGGCGCGGGCGGCTGACGGCGCTTCCGGTCGTGCGCGGTCAGCCGGCCGCGTACGGGGTGAAGGCGGCCCAGGCGGCGGGGGTGAGGGTGAGGGTGGGGCCGGTGGGGTTCTTGGAGTCGCGGATGTGGATGGCGTGGGGGCAGGGGGCGACCTCGACGCAGGCACCGCCCTGTTCGGTGCTGTAGCTGGACTTGTGCCAGTCGTAGGCGACTTCGAGGCAGACGCCGCCCTCGTCGTCACTGTAACTGGACTTGAACCACTTGAGGCCGGTGTTCATAGCTCTCCCAGGAGACGGTCCAGCAGGTCGATGGAGTCTTCAGTATTGAGGGCCTGTGTTCGCAGCATCGCATACTTGCGTGCCATGGTGGACACGTCGTCAGGGTCGGAGAACCAATGGCTGCCCCGCTGCGATTCCGCGTAGGCGAGGTGTTGGTGGTCGGACGTTTCCAGGAGGAGAAAGGGGCCGCTGACACCGGCGTGGGATGCCCGGTCGAGAGGAAGGAACTGGAGCGACAGACCAGGGAGTTCGGCGCAGGTGCGCAGATGTTCCAGTTGGTCGCGGTGGACCTTCGGGCCGCCGAGTGGGAATCGGAGCACCGGTTCCCAGATCACGAAGCTGAGCGTTGGCGGGACCCGGCGATGAAGGATCTCCTGACGTTCGACGCGGGCGGCGGTCTTGGTCTCAATCTCGTCCTCGCTGAAGGCGGGGACACGTCCCTGGAACAATGCCCTTGCGTAGGGCGTGGTCTGGAGGAGCCCGCTCACCACATTGTTGTCGTAGGAAGACAGCGAAATCGCCTCGCGCTCGTGGTCCATGTATTGCTCGGACCACATGGGGTAGAGATCAATCTCCGGCAAGTTTTTGAGTCCCACCGACAACGCGCCTTTGGTGTCGAGCAGTTCGTCCAGCATTTTGGCCAGATCCGGCTTGAGGGGACGTCTCCCTCCCTCGATCGAGCGGATCGTCTCCTCATCGACAATGACGAGTCCGGCAAGCGACTTCTGAGTGTGCCCCGCCGCCCTGCGGAACACCCCCACCTGGGCGCCCAGCATCTTCATCGCGGATGCGTTCTTCCTGTTCGGACGGCTCCTGGGGTTCATGTCATCCAACTCCCCGCGTACATCGGCATCTGATCCGCTTCGATCGGTACGAGTGGTTCGTACCGCACCACGCACTGTGCCGGCGTAGTCACGTTCGGCAACATTCGGATCGTGAATGCGACAACTCGCCATTGCGTGATGAGGGAGCGGTTCTTCCGCCGCGATCGCCGGTCCGTCCCCGCGGCCAGGAAGTTCGCCCACTGGGCCCTGACCGACTGGGCCTTGACCGAGGGGTTCCGCTTCGAGGACGTGTTGCTCTGCGTGAGCGAAGTTTCAACCAACGCCCTGCTGCACGGCGTTCCGCCCGGCCGGGGCTTCCGGCTCTTCCTGCGGTACGACGGTGCCGTGCTCCGCGCCGAGGTGCACGACAGCGGGCCCGGTGTGCCGCGTGTGGTGGAGTCGGCGGACGGGGAGGGCGGGCGCGGGCTGCTGCTCGTGGCGGCGTACGCGGACCGGTGGGGGGTGAGTGAACGGCGGCCCGGCAAGGTCGTGTGGTGCGAGTTCGACGTCGGGCGGGACGAGCTCGACGCCGCTGCGCCTCCCGTGCTCCGGGAATGTGCCGGGGGCGGGTGACCGCCGTGCCAGGTAGGTCGTTGCAGTGGTTGCCGGGGTGAATCCGGTGTGGACCACGCTGGCAAGGCGGTCGTGCGGTTGCGGTGGCATCGGGTTCTGGTGTGCGTGTCCAGTGGCGTGCTGGTGGTCGGACTCGGCCTTCTGTGCCTGCTGAGAAGTGTTTCGGAGGCGGCCAACGCCGCGACCGTGCTTGGTTCCGCCGGCGTGGTCGCGTTGTTCGTGGAGTGGGCCCGCCGTCGGAGCCGGACGCAGAGCACCTCGGACCAGGTGGACGAGGCGGCGAGGGCGCTGGCGCGGCTGGTCGGCCGGCAGTGGGAGGAGGAGGCGGTGTTACGGCAGCTGTTCGACCCGGCGCCCCTCCCGGTGACATGGTCCGACTGCCCGGAGGCCGGTGTGGCAGACCACCGGGAACTGGTGGGCGACCCCATCACCTGGTACGTGGACCATCCGGACTCCCTGGCGCGGGACTTCAGGGGGCTGCGACGCCGCCGGCTCGTGGCGGTCGGACCGGCGGGCTCGGGCAAGAGCACCTTCGCGGTGCTGCTGACGCTCGGGTTGCTGCGCTCCCCCGAGGAAGGCGACCCGGTTCCGGTGCTGCTCTCGCTCGCCTCCTTCGATCCTGGCCGGGAGGCCCCGGCGGAGTGGCTCCGGCGCAGGATCACTTCGGACTACCCGACGCTGGCCGATGCCGAGGCGTACGGGCCGAGCGTCGTGCGGGACCTGTTGGCCGAAGGCCGGATCCTGCCCGTACTGGACGGCCTGGACGAACTCCCGGCCTCCGGCCACCGAGCGGTGCTTGCCGCCCTGAACCGTGCCTATCCGGCGGGCGCGCCGCTGGTGCTGACGTGTCGTACCGAAAGTTACGTCGCTGCCGTGACCGAGGCGGGGGTGCTGGCAGGCGCCGCCGTGATCGCTCCCGCGCCGGTGCGCCATGCCGACGCGGCCGCCCTGCTGCGGCTGGCCGCGTCGCCCGGCCGGGGCCAGGAGCGTTGGACGATCCTCGTCGACCACCTGGCCCGTCACCCCGAAGGTCCGGCGGCCCGGGCGCTGGCCAGCCCGCTGATGGTCGCCCTGGTCCGCTCCGTCTACGCGGACGCCTCCCCCGGCACCGGCGCCGATCCGGCCGAGCTCACCGAGTCCACCCGCTTCCCCACCGCGGCCGCCATCGAGCATCACCTCTTGGACTCCTTGGTCCCCACCCTCTACGGGCGCGCGAGCAGCACCGAGCCCGGCACCCGCCGCTGGGACCCGGGCCGCGCCCGCCGCCACCTCAGCTGCCTCGCCCGGTATCTGAACGGGCAGAGCACCTATGACCTGGCCTGGTGGCGGCTGTACCACGCGGTACCGGCCTTGGCCTCGACCTGGAGCCGGGCACTCCTGTGGAGCCTGCCGATCGCGATGGTGGGCGGCCTGCGGATCCTGCGGGTCTCGGCCGAAGAACGCGGCCACGGGCTGACGGACAACACGCTGCTGCTCGCCGTGGAATACGCCTCGATCTTCGCCCTCACCTTCTTCGGCATGCAGTGCGTGGCGTCGGCGCTGCCGCGCCAGGACACCGCCGCGGCCTGGATCACCGCCCTGTACGGGACACTGACCGCCTCCGCGGTGATTTTTGTCTGGTACACAACGGTGAGTGACAAGAGCTTCGTCGACGCGGCTCTCACCTCGCTGTACGACACCATCGGTGGAACCTTCGCGTTCTTTGTCGTCCTGCTCACCACCGGCCCTCCGGTGCCGCCGCAAGCACCCAGCCGAGCCGCCTTCAACGTCCGGCACTGGCGCCGTCGGCTGCCCCGTGCCATCGCCCGCGCTGTCGGCGTGGCCCTTGTCTTCGTCCTGGTACTCCACGTCTACTGGCTGGCGGAGGGCAGGAACCGGCCACCGGTCGCCGCCATGGGCGTGAGCCTTCTGATCGGTCTGTTCTTCGGCACAGGACTGGCCGCCCTTCAGTGGACCAGGAGCGCGGTGACCGTCCAGGACATCGCCTCCCCCCGGTCGTCGATCCGGGGCGACCGGGGCGTCACGCTGCTGCAGGGCGCCTATGTCGCACTGTTGACGAGCATCCATACCGCCGCCGTGAACATCTTCTTCGTCCTGTCCGAACCACCCAGCCTTGCCGCGGTCATGGAGGAAGCCATGAGACCGCGTTACGTCTCCCTCGGCCTGTTCGGAATGATCCTGGCCCTGGCCGCCTCCGCGTGGCCGCACTACCTCACGGCCCGACTCGTGCTGGCCGCCGACGGTGGCCTGCCGTGGCGGCTGCAGGCATTCCTCGCCGACGCCCGCCGCCTCGGAGTGCTCCGTCAGGTCGGTCCCGTCCACCAGTTCCGCCATGCCCGCCTTCAGCACCACCTCGCCGGTGTTCCCGAACTCCCCCGTCCGCGCCCACGCCCGGAACCGTCCGGCACCGTCCCGGCACCGACCGACCCTCACTGACGGTGAGCCGGATCCGCCGCGACCGCCGGTCCGTCCCCGCGGCCAGGAAGTTCGCCCACCGGGCGATGTGCGCGGGCTGATCAGTCGGTCGCCGTCAGGGCCGCGTGCGCGGTGGTGAGGATCTCCTCGGAGAGCGGGGAACCCTTGGTGGCCCTGGCCAGGACGAGTGCGCCGAGCATGGTGCACAGCCGGGTGATGCCGTCCTGGTCCTCGGTGGCGAGCGACTCGGCGAAGGCGCTCACGCCCTCGGTGTAGACGCGGCGGGCCTCGCCGTCCCCGGGGGCGCGGGTCATGTCGGTGGCGAGCGCGGCGACGGGGCAGCCGTCTGCCGCGCTGTCGCGGTGTTCGACGGAGAGGTAGCTGTCGACCAGTGCCCGCTGGGCGGCGTCGCGCTGCCCGGCGTGCTGCTGAAGTCCGTCGTGGTGGAGCCGGGCGAGCTCGCCGAACGCGTGGGCGGTGGCTTCGTCGACGAGCGCCTCTTTCGAGGCGAACTGCTTGTAGAAGCCGCCGTGGGTCAGGCCGGACGCCTTCATCAGGTCGGCGACGCTCACGTGGGTGCCCTGCTCCCGGAACAGCCGGGAGGCGGTTTCCACGACCCGCCGGCGGTTCTCCTCCGCCTGTGCCTGCGATACGCGGCCCATCGGCCACCTCCCGTTGGATGCTCTTTGGATGTCGACTGGCATCTATTCTAGGCCAGGGGTTAGATTGTGAGCGTAATCTAATTTGGTCGCGGGCCGCTCGGCGGGTCCCGTCACGCAGGGAGTGGTCATGGAACTGAAGAACGCGGTCGCGGTGGTCACCGGCGCCAACCGGGGGCTCGGGCGGCAGCTGGCCGCCCAGCTCGTGGAGCGTGGAGCGACGGTGTACGCGGCGGCCCGCCGCCCCGAGACGGTGGACCTGCCCGGCGTCACCCCGCTGCGGCTGGACGTGACGGACGGGGAGTCGGTCCGGGCCGCCGCACGCGCCGCGTCCGACGCGACACTGCTGGTGAACAACGCGGGTATCTCCACCGCCACGCCGCTGATGGCGGGTGGCCTGGACGCCGTGCGCCTGGAGATGGAGACGAACTTCTTCGGCCCGCTCGCCGTGACGCGAGCCTTCGCCCCCGTCATCGAGCGCAACGGCGGCGGCGCCGTACTCAACGTCCTGTCCGTGCTGTCCTGGCTGCACCCCGCCGGCCTCGGCTCCTACGCCGCGGCCAAGGCGGCGGCATGGGCGCTGACCGACGCGACCCGGGAGGAACTGGCGCCCCGCGGCATCACTGTCTCGGCGCTGCACGTCGCATACATGGACACCGACATGGCCGCGTCCGTCCCCGCCGAGCAGAAGAGCGACCCCGCCGAGGTCGCCGCACAGGCCCTGGACGGCATCGAGACGGGGCTGCCCGAGATCCTCGCCGACGAGATCACCCGGCAGGTCAGGCAGGGCCTGGCCGCCCCGGTGGCCTGACGCGCGGAGGCGGGCCGGGGTCGGTCCCCGGCTGCGGGGCGGAGCGCCTCGGGGGCGCGTGTGGAGATGCCGGAGCCTGCCTCCACGTAATTACTTGGCCAGCCACATAATTGGTGCTACTTTTATGTGGCTAGCCACGGAAAGTGGCCGGCGCGGCATCCCACCTGAGGAGACCACCGTCATGAAGGCCATTGTTTTCGACACGTTCGGCGGCACCGAGGTTCTGCACGAGGCCGAGATCGACATCCCCCGGCCCGGCCCCGGCCAGGTCCGTGTGCGGGTATGGGCCGTCGGCGTCAACCCGGTCGACGGCAAGATCCGCTCCGGTGGGATGGAGGCGATCTTCCCCACCACGCTGCCCGCCGTGCCCGGCGGGGAGATCGCCGGTGTGGTCGACGCCGTCGGTGACGGCGTCGACCACCTGAAGGTGGGGGACGAGGTCCTCGGCTGGTCCGACACCGGCTCCTACGCCCAGTACGCCCTGGCACCCGCGGCCGTCCTCGCGCCCAAGCCGGCCGGCCTGGAGTGGACGAACGCCGCGGCCCTGCCCGTGGCGAGCGACGGCGCGGAACGCGTGCTGGATCTGCTCGACGTCACCTCGGGCGAGACGCTGCTGATCCACGGGGCGTCCGGCGCGCTCGGCACCATCGCCGTCCAGCTCGCCGTCGCACGCGGCGCCCGTGTCATCGGCACCGCAGGACCGGCCAACCAGGAGTACGTCACCTCGCTCGGCGCGACCGCGCTGGTCTACGGGGACAACCTGGTCCAGCGGGTCCGCGAACTCGCCCCCGGCGGGGTGGACGCCGTCTTCGACGCCGCGGGCAAGGGCGCGCTGGAGGACTCCATCACCCTGCGCGGCGGCACCGACCGGATCGTCACCACCGCGGACTTCCGGGCCGCCGAACTCGGAATCGTCTTCGCCGAGGGTCCGCAGCGCCGCTCCGCGGCCCGGCTGGCCGAACTGGCCCGGCAGGCCGCCGACGGCACACTGGTGACCACGATCAGCGCCACCTACCCGCTGGCGGAGGCGGCGAAGGCGCAGCAGGCCAGCGACGGCGGCCACAACCGCGGCAAAATCGTGCTCACCGTCAACTGACCGATCACCCCACTCTTGTGACCAGGGAGCAGCGATGCCCGACACCACCTCATCGGAAGTGCCGGACACGGCGCGTGACGGGCGATTGAGTTACGCCATCTTCCAGCTCGCCCGTGCCCACCGCGGCCACGCCGCCGCCATGCTGCGCGCCCTGAACCTGCACCCGGGACAGGAACTGCTGCTGATGCAGCTCTTCGACCGCGACGGCCGGACGCAGGCGGAACTTCTGGAGCGGGCCGGCCTCGACCACTCCACCGTCTCCAAGTCACTGCGCCGCATGCAGGAGGCCGGACTGCTCACCCGGGAGCCCGCTCCGCACGACCGGCGGGTCATGGTGGTCCACCTCACCGATGCCGGCCGGGCCCTGCGGGAGCCCATCGCGGACATGTGGCGCACCCTGGAGCAGATTTCCGTACGCGATCTGACCCCTGACCAGATCGAGATGTTCACCGCGTGTGCGCGGACCGTCGAGAAGTCGGTCAGGGACCACGGCCGGCAGGCCTCCGGCGGGTGAATCCGACCCGGGCCGGGGGCCGTTCCCCCTGCCGGGCGTACCCAGCAGCCCCACGCGGCGCCGGCGGGCGCAGAGTGGGGCTATGGGGCAGCGTGGGTTCGACCGGTTCAAGGTGGCGGCGGCGCTCTGCCTGCCGGGGCTTCTCCTCGTGACGTGCGACGCTCCCGCACGTGACCGGTCGGCCCCGCCCCGCAATGAAGCGCGGGCCCGGCCCGCGGGGGCGCAGAGGCCGCCCGTGGTGGAGCGGCGGGCGTGGCGGGCGGACGAGACGGCCGTACGGGAGAAACCGCTGTACACCGGGCCGGTACAGGCTGTGTTCGTCCACCACACACTGCACTCGAACAAGTACGACTGCGCGACGGACGTGCCCGCCATGCTGCTGTCCATGGAGCGGCACCACATCAACCGCATGGGGTGGGCCGACCTCGGCTACAACTTCGTCGTTGACCGCTGCGGAACGATCTACGAGGGACGCGCGGGCGGTGTCGACCGGGCGGTCAAGGGGGCGCACACGATCGGCTTCAACGAGCGCAGCGTCGGTATCGCCGCCCTCGGCCACTTCGAGAAGGGCGAGCCCGTCCCCGCGCCGATGCTCCGGGCCCTGGCGACGGTGGCGGCCTGGAAACTGGGGCCCGGGGCCGACCCGGAGGGGCGGACACGGCTGGTCTCCAGCAGCGACGACAGCCGGCATCCGGAGGGCACGCCGGTGGAGGTGAACGTGATCTCGGGCCACCGCGACGAGTTCGACACCACCTGCCCCGGCGACGCCCTGTACGAGGCGCTGCCCCGGCTGCGCGAGGAGACGGCCCGTATACGGCAGGGAAGGGCCCCGGTGGGTCCCGCAGGAGCGCGCGGGGCGCGGTAAATCGGTCGCCCGCCGGTCTCCTTCTTCCTAGTCTGCGTCGATGATGGATTTCGGACGTGCGGACCGGGCCGGGCGCCGCGTCGTACTGCGGGACGTGGACGACGAGAACTGGCGCGCGGTCGCGGACACGGCGCCCCTGGACGATCAGCGCGACTACGTTCCCGCCCTGGCGGCCCGCTATCTGCTGCTGTCGGCGCGCGAGGGCGTGTGGAACTCCCTCGCGGCGTGCGCGGACGACACGGTCGTGGGCCATGTCATGTGGGGCCGCGACGAGGACGACGGCTCGTACTGGATCGGCGGCATGCTGATCGACGGCCCGGAACAGGGCAAGGGCGTCGGGCGGGCCGTGGCACGGACCCTGATGGCCTGGCTGGCGGCCCGGGAGGACTGCCGGGTGCTCCGGCTGTCGTACCACCCGGACAACACCGTTGCCCGCGATCTCTGCACGTCGCTGGGGTTCCGGCCGACGGAGACCGTCGAGGGGGACGAAGTGGTCGCCTGGCTGCCGGCGCAGGAGGCCGCGGCGACGGGGGAGGGCTGAGTGCGCGGTCGACCCGGGCGAAGGCGTCACGCCACGCGGACGTGAGGAGCCCCGCCCGGGCCGGCCGGTCGGCGTCCTACAGGCGCTCGGGGGCCTTGATGCCCAGGAGTGCCAGGCCCTGCTTGAGGGTGCGGGCGGTGATGTCGCAGAGGAAGAGGCGGTTCTCCACCAGCTCGGCCGGGTTCTCGTCGCTCAGGACGTGGCACTGGTCGTAGAACGTCGTGAACAGCGACGAGAGCTGGTACAGGTACGCGGCCAGCTTGTGCGGCTCGTACGACGACGCCACCTCCGCGAGGACCTCGCCGAACTGGTCCACGTGCAGGCCGAGCGCCCGCTCCGCCGGGGCCAGGGGCAGCTCCGGGTGCGCGGCGGGGACCGCGTCGCCCGCCTTGCGGAGGATGGAGCGGATCCGGGCGTGCGCGTACTGGATGTAGACGGACGTGTCGCCGTTGAGCGAGACCATCTGGTCCAGGTCGAACTTGTAGTCCCGGGCGGCCGATGTCGACAGGTCGGCGTACTTCACCGCGCCGATGCCGACCTGCTTGCCGTTCGTGACGATCTCGTCCTCCGAGAGACCGATCTTCTCGGACTTCTCCCGGACGACCGCCGTCGCCCGGTCGACCGCCTCGTCGAGCAGGTCCACCAGCCGCACCGTCTCGCCCTCACGGGTCTTGAACGGCTTGCCGTCCCTGCCCAGGACCGTGCCGAAGGCCAGCTGGACGGCCTTCACGTCGTCGTTCAGCCAGCCGGCCCGGCGGGCCGTCTCGAAGACCATCCTGAAGTGCAGCGACTGCCGGGCGTCCACCACGTACAGCAGGGTCGACGCGGACAGGTTGCCCACCCGGTCGCGGACCGCGGAGAGGTCCGTCGCCGCGTAGCCGTAGCCGCCGTTCGACTTCTTGACGATCAGGGGGACCTGGTTGCCGTCCGGGCCCTTCACGTCGTCGAAGAAGACGCAGAGCGCGCCCTCGGAGCGGACCGCCACCCCGGACTCCTCCAGGAGCCGGCAGGTCTCCTCCAGCATGTCGTTGTAGCCGGACTCGCCGACGATGTCGGCGTCCCGGATCTCCATGTCGAGCTGGTCGAAGACCGAGTAGAAGTAGATCTTCGACTCGTCGACGAAGCGCTGCCAGAGCGCCAGCGTCTCCTTGTCCCCGGCCTGGAGCTCCACCACCCGGTCCCGGGAGCGCGCCTTGAACTCCTCGTCGGAGTCGAAGAGCGCCCGCGATGCCTTGTAGAGGCGGTTCAGGTTGGACATCGCGGTCTCGCCGTCCGCCCCGGGCGACGGGGCGGCGGCCTCGTGGTCCAGCTCGTGCGGGTGCTCGATCAGGTACTGGATGAGCATGCCGAACTGGGTGCCCCAGTCGCCGATGTGGTGGCGCCGTACCACCCGCTCGCCCGTGAACTCCAGGATCTCGACCATCGCCGCGCCGATCACCGCCGAGCGCAGGTGCCCGACGTGCATCTCCTTCGCCACGTTCGGCTGCGCGTAGTCGATCACCGTCGTCCCGGGCCGCTCCGCGTACGGGACGCCGAGCCGGTCGTCCGCCGCGCGGGCCGCCAGGGTCTCGATGATCGCCCGGTCCGCGACGGTGATGTTGAGGAAGCCGGGGCCCGAGACCTCGATCTCCTCGATCAGGCCGGGCGCGGCGAGCGCCGACACCACCTGGGTCGCCAGCTCTCTGGGGTTGCCCTTGAGCTTCTTCGCGAGCGCCAAAATGCCGTTGGCCTGGTAGTCGGCCCGGTCGCTGCGTCGCAGCAACGGATCGGCGGAACCGGCCTCCGGCAGGGCAGCCGAGAGGGCGTCCGCGATGCGCTGATCGACGGTCGAGGCGAGGGAGGTGACCGGGGCCATGGGGTGGGTGCCGTTCCTGTCGGGGATCGGGGAGGGTGTGCTCTCCGGGTGAGCCGCCGCGGGGAAGTCCGTCAGGAGTCCGTCAGGAAATCTGTCAGGAATCTGTCAGGGGGTCCTCGCGAAGTCCTCCCAGTATCCCATGGGGCAACAAGCCATTTTCGCTCTGTCGGTGGTACCTGGGAGAATGACGTACGAGATCGTTCGAGCGTATGAGGAAAGAAGAAGGACGTGCCGATCGTGGCTCAGAGCACCGAGACCGACTGGGTCTCCCGTTTCGCGGACGAGGTCATCGCCGAGGCGGAGCGACGTGCGCCCGGCACGAAACCACTCGTCGTCGTCGCGTCCGGGCTCTCGCCCTCGGGCCCGATCCACTTGGGCAACCTGCGCGAGGTCATGACCCCGCACCTGGTCGCGGACGAGATCCGCCGGCGGGGGTACGAGGTCAGGCACCTGATCTCCTGGGACGACTACGACCGCTACCGCAAGGTGCCCGCGGGCGTTCCGGGTACGGACACCTCCTGGTCCGAGCACATCGGCAAGCCCCTGACCTCGGTGCCCGCGCCGGCCGGGTCGGCGTATCCGAACTGGGCCGAGCACTTCAAGGCCGCCATGACCGAGTCGCTGGCCGAGATGGGCGTCACGTACGAGGGGATCAGCCAGACCGAGCAGTACACCTCGGGCGTGTACCGCGAGCAGATCCTGCACGCGATGAGGCACCGGGCGGACATCGACGCGATCCTCGACCGGTACCGGACCAAGGACAAGCCGAAGACCTCGCAGCAGCAGGGACAGAAGCAGGGACAGAAGAAGGTCGAGGAGGCGGAGCTCGAAGCCGCCGAGGGCTCCGGCGCCGCCGCCGAGGACGACGGCAGCGGCGGCTCGGCCGGGTACTTCCCGTACAAGCCGTACTGCGGCGGCTGCGGCAAGGACCTGACGACCGTCACCGCGTACGACGACGCGACGACGGAGCTCACGTACACCTGCGCGGAGTGCGGCTTCTCCGAGACGGTCGCGCTCAGCGAGTTCAACCGGGGCAAGCTGGTCTGGAAGGTCGACTGGCCGATGCGCTGGGCCTACGAGGGCGTGGTCTTCGAGCCGTCCGGTGTGGACCACTCCTCGCCGGGGTCCTCCTTCGTCGTCGGCGGGCAGATCGTGCGCGAGATCTTCGGCGGTGTGCAGCCGATCGGCCCGATGTACGCCTTCGTCGGGATCTCCGGGATGGCGAAGATGTCGTCCAGCAAGGGCGGCGTGCCCACCCCGGCCGACGCGCTGAAGATCATGGAGGCGCCGCTGCTGCGCTGGCTGTACGCGCGTCGTCGGCCGAACCAGTCGTTCAAGATCGCCTTCGACCAGGAGATCCAGCGGCTGTACGACGAGTGGGACGCCCTGGAGCGCAAGGTCGCCGACGGCTCGGTCCTGCCGGCCGACGCCGCCGCGTACGCGCGGGCGACGACCACGGCCACGGGTGAGCTGCCGCGCACGCCGCGCCCGCTGCCGTACCGGACCCTCGCCTCGGTCGTGGACATCACGGCCGGCGCCGAGGAGCAGACCCTGCGCATCCTGAGCGAGCTGGACCCGGAGCACCCGCTGTCCTCGCTGGCGGAGGCGCGCCCCCGGCTCGACCGCGCGGAGAACTGGATCACCAGCCAGGTGCCGGCCGAGGCGCGCACGATCGTGCGCGCCGAGCCGGACGCGGAGCTGCTGGGCTCGCTCGACGAGGAGGGGCGCGAGTCGCTGCGGCGGCTGCTCGAAGGGCTGGACAGCCACTGGTCGCTGGACGGGCTGACGACGCTCGTCTACGGCGTGCCGAAGGTGATGGCGGGGCTGGAGCCGGACGCCAAGCCGACGCCCGAGCTGAAGGTCGCCCAGCGGGCGTTCTTCGCGCTGCTGTACCGGCTGCTGGTGAGCCGGGAGACCGGGCCGCGGCTGCCCACGCTGCTGCTGGCGGTGGGGGCGGACCGGGTGCGGAAGCTGCTCGGCGGCTGAGGAGCACGTGGCACGGCGGGCGGAGGGCTCTGCTTCGGACGGGTGACCGTCGGGGGAGGGCCCTCCGCCCGGCCCGTTACGGCTGCGGGTCCGCCATGTCGTCCGGGCGGTCGAGACGGTCCAGGCGGTCCAGGCGGTCGCGCTGGGACGGGGAGAGACGGAGGTCCGCGGCCGCCAGGTTCTCCTCCAGGTGGTCGGTCCTGGCGGTGCCCGGGATCGGGAGGACGACCGGCGCGTGGCCGAGGAGCCAGGCGAGCGAGACCTGGGTGGGCGTGGCGCCGAGTTCGGCCGCCACCGCGGCGATCTCGGCCCGTTCCCCCGCGGCGCCCGCCGCGACGGGCCGCCACGGCAGGAACGCGATGCCCGCCGCGGCGCAGGCCGCCAGGACGGGCTCGTGCTCGCGGTCCAGCAGGTTGTAGCGGTTCTGCACGCTCGCGATGTCGACGATCTCCCGCGCCCGGTCGAGTTCCGCGACGGTGATCTCGGAGAGCCCGATCCGGCCGATCTTGCCTTCGGCCCGCAGCTCCCGCAACGTCCCGATCTGGTCGGCGAGCGGCGTCGCGGGATCGATCCGGTGGAGCTGGAGCAGCTCGATCCGCTCGACGCGCAGCCGGCGCAGGGCCCGCTCGACCTGTGCGCGCAGGACGGCGGGCCGGCCGTCGAGCCCCCACTCGCCCGAGTCCGCCGAGCGCTCGACGCCCACCTTCGTGGTGACGGTCAGCCCGTCCGGGTAGGGGTGCAGGGCCTCGACGAGGAGTTCCTCGTTGGCCCCGCCGCCGTAGAGGTACGCGGTGTCGATCAGCGTGACGCCCAGCTCGACCGCCCGCCGGGCGACGGCGACCGCTCGCGCACGGTCGGCGGCGGGCTCGGTCGGCAGGTGCATGGCACCGAATCCGAGCCTCCGTACGAGCAGATCGCCACTGATACGGAAGGTCGACGAGGGCGTGGGCACGGGGCGGCTCTCCTGACGTGGTCGGCTTGCGCGGACGCTTCTCTCAGGCGCTGAACTCGCTGTCCAGTTCCGACTGGTACCGGAGACCGAAGTCCTTGAGGTAGGTCTTGAGCGAGTTCTCGCTCAGCGGGTTCCCGCCGCGCCCTGTGATGCCGTACAGGTCCATCAGATAGATGGCGAACTGGCGGGCGTTGGGGAAGCCGCCGTACTCGTTGGTGTACTTGCGGAAGGCGCTGAAGAACGCCTCCTCGCGGGACATGTCGTCGGGCAGACCGGAGACGGGCTGGTCCTCGGCCGCTTCCTCGGGCCGGCCCTGGCTCTGGCCCTGGTCCTGCGGCGGGGACTGCGGGTCGGGGTACTGCGACTGCGACGCCTGCCCCGGGATGCCGCCCAGGGGACGGCGGCTGCGGCCGGGCGCGGGCGCGGGGCCGCCGTCGGGGGTGCCCTCGGGGCCGGAGGGGACCATCACCGGGGTGGGCTCAAGGCCCTCGATGTAGGTGGGGTTGTACGCGCCCTCGTACGCGCCCTCCGGGACCTGCGGCGCCGCGAACCAGGGGCTCACCTGGGTGGTGGGAGAGGAAGCGGGAGCGGGGGCCTGGGGCTGCTGCTCCTGCTGTGGCTGCTGGGTCGACTGTTGCTGTTGCTGCTGCTGGTCCCACTGAGCCTGCTGCTGCTCCTGCTGCTCCTGCTGCACCTGCTGTTCCTGCTGCAGGTCTTGCTGGGGCTGCTTCCGCAGCCGCGCGGGCTCGACCGCCGGTATCTCCCGCTGCTGCTGCGGCTGTTCGAGCTCCTGGTACTGGTCCTGCTGCTGGTCCGCCGTCAGCTCGCCCTTGGCCTGCGGGAGTTCGGCCCGTACCGGAACCGGCTCAGGCGCGGGCGCCGGCGGCAGCAGCACCGGTTCGATCCCGGCCGCCGCCAGCCCCGAGTGGGCCGTGTCGGCGAGCGGTACGCCGTACTTCGCGAGCCGCAGCGGCATCAGGGCTTCGACGGGCGCCTTGCGCTTCCAGTTGCGGCCGAACCGGGCCTGGAGGCGCGACTGGTAGATGAGCCGGTCCTGTTCGAGCTTGATGACCTGCTCGTACGACCGCAGCTCCCACAGCTTCATCCGCCGCCACAGCATGAACGTCGGAATGGGCGAGAGCAGCCAGCGCGTCAGCCGTACGCCCTCCATGTGCTTGTCGGCGGTGATGTCCGCGATCCGGCCGACCGCGTGGCGCGCCGCCTCGACCGAGACGATGAAGAGGAGCGGGATGACCGCGTGCATCCCGACGCCGAGCGGGTCGGGCCAGGCCGCCGCGCCGTTGAACGCGATGGTGGCGGCGGTCAGCAGCCAGGCCGACTGGCGCAGCAGCGGGAAGGGGATCCGCATCCAGGTCAGGAGCAGGTCGAGCGCGAGCAGTACGCAGATGCCCGCGTCGATGCCGATCGGGAAGACCAGCGAGAACGCCCCGAAACCCTTGAGCTCGGCGAGTTCGCGTACGGCGGCGTAGGAGCCCGCGAAACCGATGGCGGCGATGATCACCGCTCCCGTGACGACGACCCCGATAAGTATCCGGTGCGTACGTGTCAGCTCCATCGCGGCCACCCGCGACCCCTCCCCGTTTCGGCATCAGGTACATGACGTCCTGACGTCATCTGGCGGGCACAGCCTGGCACATGTGTGCGGGAGGTGTGGCGTGGGGAGCGGGGAGCGGCCCTCCGGGGAGGGCCGCTTTCCGGGCAGAACGGAAGAAAGGGTGCCGGTTTGCGGGCGTGACCGAGATTACTCGGACTTTGCCTTGGCGTCGGACTCCACGGACGCCCCGGAGGACTCCGGCTCGGGCGCCTTGCCCTTCGCGGGGCTCTCGGAGGCGTCGGCGCCCGGGGAGCCCGCGCCGCCGCCCGCGACGGCCGCCACGGCCTCCTTCGCGGCGGTCACGGCGTCCTTCGACAGATCGGCGGCGCTCGGGGACTTGGCGCCCGCGTATCCCGCGCCGTTGTAGGTGAGCGTGATGACGACGTTCTCGGTACGGGCCACGACGGTGGCGTACGAGAAGTCCACGCCGGTCTTCTTGAGCGAGTACGTGATCGTGCTCGCCTCGTTGCCGATGCCGGTCCCGGGCGCCGTCTTGACGTCCTTGGCGGCCTCGGTGCCCTGGGCGCTCGCCAGCTCCTTCGTGTAGAACTCGCCGGCCCGCTTGGCGCCGCTGCCGAGCGTCGCGTCGGAGTCGTACCGCATAAGGGAGATGTCGAGCCAGCGGTACTGGGACCCGTCGACGCCCTTGTCGTCCAGACCGTTCCAGGAGCAGCTGCCGCGCGTGGCGATGTCGCTGGACTTGCCGGCCGTACCGCCCTTGGACTTGGCCTTCGGGACCAGCGATTCGACCGTCTTGCCGCCGACCGTCTTGCACGCGTCGGGCAGCGCGCTGAACTTCGCGGGGACGACGGTGGGGGACGGGGCGCTGCTGGGACTGGTCCCGGAGCTGTTCGAGCTGTCCTTGTCGCCGTCGCCGGAGTCGGACGAGCAGCCGGCGACGGCGAGCATCACCGGAACGGCTGCGCAGGCGAGTATGCGGGTGAGTCGCGAGGCTGATCGGTGCATGGTTCCTTCAGAGTTCTTGAGTCAGTCGGTCGCGTGCGGTCTCAGTCGGTCGCGTACGGTTCTCGGTCGGTCGCGTGCGGTTCTTGGTCGGTCTCGGTCCGTCCCGGGCTCGGTCCCGGTCTCGGTCCCGGGCTCGGTCTGTCTCGGACGGTCCGCGGCCACGGTAACCGGCGAGCCCGCCCCGCGGGGCCCGGAGCCCGACTCCGGCGCCGGGCGGCGGGTGCTTCGCGGCCGGGCCGTACCCGCTCCTACTCGTTGAGCTGGTCGACGAGCCTACGGGCCAGTCCCCGGGCCTTGTCCTGGAGTTCTTTGCTGTCGGGGACCCCGGCGGCGAGGGCCGGCTGCTCCGTGTACCGGACGGTCACGATCACATTCGATGTGCGGAACACCACGCTCACCGTGCGGTGCTGGGCGGCCGCACCGGAGCGCGCGAGGACGTCGTCGAGGAAGGCGGCGTCGCCGAGGTCGTCGAGGACGCGGGGTTCGAGACCGCCGGTCGCCGACGCGGATGCCGAAGCCGAAGCCGACGCGGACGAGGGGGCGGAAGGGGACCCCGAGGCCGAGCCGGAGGGGGCGGCGGTCTGGGCCTCGGGAGCGCCCGATGCGCCCGGAGAGCCTGACGCGCTCGGGGCGTCCGGCGTACCGGATGAACCGGACGAGCCGGATGCGCTGGAGGAGGGTGTGGAGGGGGCGAGGTTCGCGCCCGTCTCCTTCTTGGCGTAGACCTCCTGCGCGCGGGTGTCGTCGCTCACACTCGGGTCGTACGACACCACACGCTCGAAGTCGATCACGAGCTGGTGCGAGGCGGCGGGCGAGGCCGCCTTCCAGCTGCAGCCCACGCGGCGGTCGGTGTCGTACGTCACGGCGGCCGTGCCCTGGTACGCCTTCTCCTGCTGCTCCTCGGGGAGCGAGGCGGCGCCCGGCAGCAGGTCCTTGAGCGTGGAGCGCGGCACGGAACCGCACGCCTCGCGCAGGGTCCGGTACTTGCCGGGCTGCGCCGCGGTCGCGCTCTCCGTCTCGCCGGGCTTGGAGTCGCCGGCCGAGCCGTCGTCGCCGCTGCCGCCCGAACAGCCGGCGACGGCCATCAGGAGGAGCACGGCCAGGCCGGGGGCGTACGCGCGTGGCGCCTTGAGCTGCACGGTCCCGGGCTCCCTTCCGCCAAAACTGTTTGCCGCCGGACGGCGGTCGATGGACACAATGTCTATCGCACGCGATGCCGTCGACGCTGGTCGGCCGTCCTCTGTGGCTGCCTTTGCTCCGGTTTTTGCGTTATTCGGACTTTCGGGGGAATTGAGGAAATATGTCATACGTAGAGATACCGGGCGCGAAGGTGCCCATACGGATGTGGGCCGACCCGGCGACGGTCGAGGACGGCGCGATGCAGCAGCTGCGCAATGTCGCCACCCTGCCGTGGATCAAGGGCCTCGCCGTGATGCCGGACGTGCACTACGGCAAGGGCGCCACGGTCGGCTCGGTGATCGCCATGCACGGCGCGGTCTGCCCGGCGGCGGTGGGTGTGGACATCGGCTGCGGCATGTCGGCGGTGAAGACGTCCCTGACGGCGAACGACCTGCCGGGCGACCTGTCCCGGCTGCGCTCCAAGATCGAACAGGCCATTCCGGTGGGTCGCGGGATGCACGACGACCCGGTGGATCCGGGACGGCTGCACGGATTCCCGACGGCGGGGTGGGACGACTTCTGGGCGCGGTTCGGGGGTGTCGCCGACGCGGTCAAGTTCCGTGAGGACCGCGCGGTCAAGCAGATGGGAACGCTTGGATCGGGTAACCATTTTATCGAGTTCTGCATCGACGAGTCGGGCGCGGTCTGGCTGATGCTGCACTCCGGATCCCGGAACATCGGCAAGGAACTGGCCGACCACCACATCGGCACGGCACAGAAGCTTCCGCACAACCAGGGGCTGATCGACCGGGACCTGGCCGTCTTCATCGCGGACACCCCGCAGATGGCGGCGTACCGGAACGACCTCTTCTGGGCGCAGGAGTACGCGAAGTACAACCGCGCGATCATGATGGGGCTCTTCCAGGACGTGGTCCGCAAGGAGTTCAAGAAGGCCCGGGTGACGTTCGAACCGGTGATCTCCTGCCACCACAACTACGTGTCGGAGGAGCGGTACGAGGACATGGAACTGCTGGTCACGCGGAAGGGCGCGATCCGGGCGGGCAGCGGGGAGTTCGGGATCATCCCGGGGTCCATGGGCACGGGTTCGTACATCGTGAAGGGGCTGGGGAACGCGGCGTCGTTCAACTCGGCCTCGCACGGCGCCGGCCGGCGGATGAGCCGTAACGCGGCGAAGCGGCGGTTCTCGACCCAGGATCTGGAGGAGCAGACGCGCGGGGTCGAGTGCCGCAAGGACTCCGGTGTCGTGGACGAGATCCCGGCGGCGTACAAGCCGATCGAGCAGGTCATCGATCAGCAGCGGGACCTGGTGGAAGTCGTGGCCAAGCTGAAGCAGGTCATCTGCGTGAAGGGCTGAGGCGGCGGGGCCCCGTGTGTGAAGGGCAAGGGGCGGGGCCCCGGTGTGCCGCGGGCCGAGGGCACGGTGCTCACAGCTCGCGGTGGACCTTGGTGTTGGAGGCCTGGGCGCGGGGGCGCAGGAGCAGGAGGTCGACGTTGACATGGCTCGGGCGGGTGATCGCCCAGGTGATGGTGTCGGCCACGTCGTCCGCGGTGAGGGGGGCCGCCACGCCCTCGTAGACCTTGGCCGCCTTCTCCTTGTCGCCGCCGAAGCGGGTGGTGGCGAATTCCTCGGTCTTGACCATGCCGGGGGCGATCTCGATGACCCGGACCGGGGTGCCGACGATCTCCAGGCGGAGGGTCTCGGCGAGGACGTGGGCGCCGTGCTTGGCGGCCACGTAGCCCGCCCCGCCCTCGTACGTGCCGTGGCCCGCTGTCGAGGAGAGGACGACGACCGTGCCGTCGCCGCTCGCGGTGAGCGCGGGAAGCAGGGCCTGGGTGACGTTGAGGGTGCCGATGACGTTCGTCTCGTACATCCGGCGCCAGTCCGCCGGGTCGCCGGTGGCCACCGGGTCCGCGCCCAGGGCGCCGCCCGCGTTGTTGACCAGGACGTTCACCGAGGGGAAACGGTCCAGCTCGGCGGCGAAGGCGTCGACCGCCGCGCGGTCGGTGACATCGAGGACGTACGCGGTGGCGCGGTGGCCGGCGGCGGTGAGCTCGGCGGCGAGCGCCTCGATCCGGTCCTTGCGGCGCGCCGTGACGACGACGTGGTGCCCGGCGGCGGCGAGCTGCCGTGCGGTGGCGGCACCGATGCCGCTGCTCGCTCCGGTGATGACGGCGATGGGGGTCCCCGCGGCGGTCATGACGTACTCCTCGCGCGTGTGATCGAGCGTGTGATCGACTCCGGTCAGGATAGGACCCGCGGGTGAGCGGGGTGGGGGAGAGGGCGGCGGAACGGAGCACGAGCGTGCGGTCGGCCTGCCACGCGCCCACGGCCTGCGGCATGCGGGTGACCGGAGGCGCGTCGGGTTGGCGAGTGACCCGGGTCACATTGTGATGATCATTATCTTCCGGTCATGGGTGATACGCGGAAAGTGGTGCTGGTACTGGTCTCGGCCGCCACGGCGGTGGTCATGGGCACGGCTCCGGGGGCCGGAGCGAGTGTGCAGAAGCGGGGCGCGGGCACGGATGCCGTCGAGGCCGATCTTGCCCACCACGGGCATGTGACGCTGTCGAGTGGCCGGCTCACGGTCCGCCTCGGCTCCGAGAACCACGGTCCCGCCGGGCTGGCCGACGCGACCGTACGGCTCGAATTCTCGGCCCCGATGGTCGCGGGACAGCCGCTGCCGCCCACCTGCCTGTGGTCGGGCGACCGTACGATCCTGTGCCGTACGGGGCCGCTCCGGCCGATCGGGCAGGGCCACGAGGTGACCCTGGAACTGCGGACGATCGGCACGCCGTACGAGATCGTCGTCCGGATCGACACCGCGTGGAACGGCGGCGCGACCGACCTCAACCCCGAGAACCACCGGCACCGCGTCCTGGCCCCGGACACCGGGGACCCGTACGTCTTCTGAGGCGGCCTGTCCACGGCGGCCTGCGCCACGGCGGCCTGTGCCGGAGCGGCCGGGCGTCCGTTCGCCCCGCTCGCCCCGTTCGTCACGCCGCCGCGTCGCCGAACTCCCGTACCGCGTCGTCGACGATCGCCGCCAGGCGGGCGTGGTGCGCGCCGCGCCAGTAGACCCGGCCGCAGGCCGCGCAGCGGGCGAAGACGTCGTACCCCCGCTGGGTGCCGTGCTGGAGCTGTTCCTGGACGGACTCCTTGTCCGCCGGGCCCAGTTGGCCGTTGCAGGCGGTGCAGCGGGTCCAGGGGGCGAGGGCGGGCGCGAAGCGCTGGAGTACGTCCCTGAGCTGGTCGTCCGGGCGGTCGCTGTAGATGTACGCCCCGGCCCAGATCTCCCGGCGCCGCAGCAGCCCGCGGTCGCGCGAGAGCATCACCCGGCGTTCGGCGGCGGAGAGCGTGGCCAGGGCGGGGTCGCCCAGGTCCTCGCTCTCGTACGCCGCGTCGACGCCCAGCAGCCGCAGCCGGCGGGCGAGGGTGCCGAGGTGGACGTCGAGGAGGAAGCGCAGCGGTGCGCCGGGGACGGTCTGCGGCCGGGGCACGGAGCGCACCTCCACGGACTCGCCCGCGGCCGGGATGTGCGAGAAGGGCACCTCGCGGCCGTCGACCAGGAGGGCGCCTGCTTCGGTGAGCGGGACGCCGAGGGATTCCACGGCGTGGCCGAGGGTGGACGAGCCGTCGGTGCGCAGGGCGGTGCGTCCCGGGCGCCGCTCGGCCGCGACGAAGAGGCGCAGTTCGGGGGCGAAGGCGATCTGGATCTCCGGTCCGTTCACGCCGCCAGGATGCCACCGCGCGCCCGGGCGGGCCAGGGGTTTCCCGGCCGGGTGGACGGGGCGGGGAGTGGCCGCGGAGGTGGCTGCCGATGTGGCTGTGGAGCTGTGTGTGGGGGTGGAGGCGTGTGATGTCAGGTGAGGCGCAGTCGCCAGTTGTTGACGCGGCGGGGATGCCCCGGCGGGTACTCGAAGTCGCGCTCGCCCAGCAGGGAGAAGCCCGCCCTGCGGCACAGCGCGTTCGACGCCGGGTTGTCGACGCACGGGAACGCGTGCAGGAAGCGGTGCGTCCGCTCGGCCCGTGCCCGCTCGACGACCGCGGCGACGGCGGCCGCCGCGATGCCCCGGCCCTGGTGGGCGGCGAGCACCGTCCACCCCGTCTCGTACACCTGCTCCCCGTCCCAGGTCTGCTCCCAGAAGCCGATCGTGCCGACCGGGATCTCCTCGGGGAGGAGGACGACGCGGAACATCCGGCCCTTGTCCGGGCGGTCCGCGCTCAGCGCCACGTACCGCTCGTGCCGCTTGAGGATCTGCTCCTCGGTCTCGGGGCCGCCGAGGTGGGTCATCAGCTCCGCCGCGTTCGCCGCCCGGAGCAGGTCCAGGTCGCCCGCCGACCACGCGTCGATCCTGACCCGCGGTGGCCCGGGTGCCGGGCGCTCCCGTCCGGCCTCGCCGCGCCGGCCGCCCGCGCCGTGCCCGTCGGCTCCGCTGTCTCCGCCGGCTTCGCTGCCCAGGCCGTCCCGGCTCTGTTCGGTCCCCTCGGTCCTCATGACACGCAACTGTAGGTCGCGGGTCCGACAGCGGCGCTCTCAGCGGGCGTACGCCGTCGGCGGGACCCCGACCGTCGCCGTGAAGTCCCGGACGAGATGGGCCTGGTCGCTGTAGCCGAGGTCGGCGGCGAGCGCGGGCCAGTCGACGGCGCCGGACTCCGCGCGTTCCAGCGCCTCGTGGATGCGGTACCGCAGGATGACCCACTTCGGGCCGACGCCCACGTACCCGGCGAAGAGCCGTTGCAGCGAGCGCGCCGAGACGCCCTCCTCCTCGGTGAGGCGGCCGACGCGCCGGATCGTACGGTCCGTCCTGATCCGGTCGGCCAGGGCCATGGCGCGCAGGGCCTCCGGGTCGGGGCGCGGGTCGAGGCCCAGCAGATACGTGTCCAGCGCGGCGACCCGGGCGTCCTCATCCTCGGGGGAGTCGGGGGAGTCGGGGGAGTCGGGGGAGTCGGGGGAGTCCGGGGCGTCCGGGCCGAGAATCGCCGCGAGGTCCGCCTCCGTCGTCGGCAGGACCTCGCCGACCGGCACCCGGCGCCCCGTCCACTCCGCCACCGGCCGCTCCGGCGCGAAGGGACGGAAGCCGCCCGGCCGGAACTGGACCCCGCAGACCCGGCCGCGGCCCTCCAGCCTCTGCGCGAACAGCTCCAGGCCAACGCCCGCGACCTCCCCGAACGCCACGCGGCCCGGGGTGTCGAAGCGCTGGAACACCACGTTCACCGAGGGGTGCGGCACCACATGGGAGACGTACGGCTGCTCCAGGTCCCAGTCGATCAGCCAGTAGTGCTCCAGATACGGCCGCAGGGCCGGCGCGGGCTCGCGGCGGCGGAACCGTACGCGCGCGAAGAGGCCGGGGGCGTCGACGATGCCCCGGGTGTCACGCCGCGGACCTGCCATGCGCGGAACGTATCGCCGCGCGTCGCGTTTGTTCAAGACGCGGGGGCGGCGCCCGCCCTACCGTGCGCCCCATGAGCGAGAAGAACGACACCGAGATCAGCACACCGAACGGCATCAAGATCAGCGCACTGTTGAAGCTGGCGGCGGACGGTGCCCTCCCCGTCGTCCGCGGCATCGGCGACGAGCGGCTCGGTGCGCCGACGCCGTGCGCGGAGTACGACGTCCACGCCCTGCTCGACCATCTCTTCCAGGTCGTCGTGAACTTCCAGGCGCTCGCCGCGAAGCGGGACGCGGACTTCGGCGCCGCCCCCGAACATCTCGCGGGGGAGTGGCGCGAGCGGTTCGCCGCGGAGACGGCGCGGCTCGTCGACGCCTGGGACGCGCCGGGCGCCGAGGAGGGCACGTCAGGGGCGATGGGGCTGCCGGCCAGGACGGTCGGCTCGATGGTGCTCGGGGACCTGACCGTGCACGCGTGGGACCTGGCGCGGGCGACGGGACAGCCGTACGAGCCGGACGCGTCCCTCGTCGGCCTGCTGACGGCGGAGTTCGGGGCGCTGGCGCCGACGGCCAGGAAGATGGGCGTGTTCGGGGAGCCGGTGCCGGTGGCGCCGGACGCGGCGCCCTTCGACGTACTGCTGGCGCTGACCGGCCGCGACCCGGGCTGGGCGCCCCCGCGCCCCGCGTAGCCACCGCCGCGCTGTCCCGGACACCGGGGTACGGCGGCCGGCTACCGAGGTACGTGCCCGGCTACCGGCGTACGGACTCCGCGCTACCGACGTACGGACTCCGCCACCGCCGTACGGTCTCCCTCGTCGGCCGGCCCGGTCGCCCCACCCGGGCCCGGGGCCGCGGCCGTGGCCGCCGCGTGGCGGCGCAGGAGTTTTTCGCCCTCGACATCCACGTCCGGGAGCAGCCGGTCCACGGCGCGGGGCAGCCACCACGCCCGGCGGCCGAGGACGGCCATCACGGCCGGGACCAGCGTCATCCGTACGACGAACGCGTCCAGCAGGACGCCGACGGCGAGGGCGAACCCCATGCCCTTGATCACCTGCAGCTCGGCGAAGACGAAGGAGCCGAAGACGGCGATCATGATCAGCGCGGCGGCGGTGACCACCTTCGCGCTGTGGCCGAAGCCGCGGACCATCGCCTCGGTCGGCGGGCGGCCGTGCACGTACTCCTCGCGCATGCGGGAGACGAGGAAGACCTCGTAATCCATGGCCAGCCCGAACAGGATGCCGACCAGCAGCATCGGCAGGAAGCTGAGCACCGGACCGGTCTGTTCGATGCCGAGGAGCCCGGCGAGCCACCCCCACTGGAAGACCGCCACCACGGCGCCCAGCGAGGCGCCGAGGGAGAGCAGGAAGCCCAGCGCGGCCTTCAGCGGCACGGCGACCGCGCGGAACACCACGGTCAGCAGGGCCAGGGCCAGGCCCATCACCAGCAGGCAGTAGACGGGCAGGGCGGACGACAGCTTGTCCGCCACGTCGATGTTCACCGCGGTCGCGCCGGTGACGTTCAGCTCCGTACCCGTGCGCCGCTCGACACCGTCCCGCACCTCCCGGATGTCGGTCAGCAGGCGCTGCGTGGACGCCGACTCGGGTCCGCCGGACGGTGTGACGTTGACGAGCGCGGCGTCGGCGGAGGCGGCGGGCACCACGGGGGAGACCGCGACGACCCCCGGCAGTTCCGCGACCCGGTCCGCGAGCTGCTGAGCGGCGGCCGGCGCCGTGGCCCCGTCGCCACCGCCGGTCCCGCCCGGGCCGGCGCCCCCGCCCTGGGCCAGCACGATCAGGGTGCCGCTGTAGCCGGGGCCGAAGCCGTCGTCGACCAGCTTCTGCGCCCGCGCGGCGGAGCTGTCCGCGTCCTGCGACCCGCCGAGCCCCAGCCGCAGATCCGCGGCCGGTACGGCCAGGACACCCAGGCCGAGGACGCAAGCCGCCAGCACGGCCCAGCGGCGGCGTGCCGCCAGGGCCGCCCAGCGCTGTCCCAGGGGGGCCCGGTCCTCCCGGGCGAGCCGCGATTCCTCGTGCCGGGCCAGGCGGCGCAGTACGGGCACGGTGCTCGTGGCGATGGCCGGACCTATGAGCCCGAGCACGGCCGGAAGGAGCGTGACGGCGATCAGTACGGAGGCCACCACGGTGGCGGCGGCGCCCAGCCCCATGACGGTCAGGAACGGAATGTTCACGACGGCGAGCGCGGCGAGCGCGATCACGACCGTGGCACCGGCGAAGACCACGGCCCCGCCGGCCGTGCCGGTCGCGAGCCCGGCCGACTCCTCCGGGTCCATGCCACGCCTCACCTGGGTCTGGTGCCGGGAGACGATGAACAGGGCGTAGTCGATGCCCACGGCCAGACCCAGCATCACGGCCAGGATGACCGAGGTGCTGTCCATCGTGATCACACTGGTCAGGGCCAGCAGGCACAGGACGCCGACGCCGACGCCGACGAGCGCGGTCGCCACGGGGACGATCGCGGCGCGCAGGCTGCGGAAGACCAGGATCAGCACGCCCAGCGCGATCACCACGCCGACGGCCTCGCCAGGGCCGAGCACCTTGATCTCGCCGTCGGTGAAGGCGGCCCCGCCGAGTTCGACGGCCGGCCCGGCCGCACGGGCCGCGGCGGCGGTCCGCTCCAGCTCCGCCCTCGTCGCGGCGGGGATCCCGTCGGCCTTCGCGGCGTCGAAGGTGAGCTGGGCGATACCCGTACGGCCGTCGGCGGACACGGTGCCCGCCTCGGCGGCCGGCGGGACGGCCGAGGCCACCCCGGGGAGCCCGCCGGCCCGCCGCGCCGCCTCGGCGACCGCCCGCGCGGTGTCACCGGCGGTGACCGTCTGCCCGGCGGGGGCCCGGAAGACGATCGTGCCGGTCACCTGCCCGCCGGCGGCCGGGAACTCCTTCTCCAGCACATCGAGGGTGCGCTGGGCCTCCGTGCCCGGGATGGTGGTGGACGAGGCGAAGGGCTTCATCAGCCCGAGAGCGGCGACCCCGGCCGCGAGGAGCACGGCGAGCCAGACGCCGATCACGGCCCATTTGTGCCGGTAGGCGAAGCGTCCGAGGCGGTGGAGGAGCGTGGACACGCAAGGACTCCCGAGGAGGTGAGGGAGGGAAGGGAAGGGGAGAGGAGGAGGGAAGGTACGGGTCCGGGCCACGCTAGGTCGGCGGCCGTCGCCTCCTCGCCGCATCGGGCTCCAGGGGCCGGAGTTCACACGTAACTCCCATGGAGCGCCGTCCGGTGATCGGACATGATCGGACGAGTCCCCGATCGATCAAGGAGAGGGCATCCGGATGACGGAGCGGAGCGTCATGCCCGACGGCGCGGCCCCGGCGCGGCCAAGCCGAGTGCTGGTGGTCGACGACGAACCGGCGATCCTCGACACGGTGAGCCGTTTCCTGTCCTTCCTCGGCTACGACGTGCGCACCGCCGCCACCGCCCACGAAGCTCTCGCGGTGGCCCGTGACTGCCTTCCCGAGCTGATCCTGCTGGACGTGATGCTGCCCGACGGCGACGGTTTCGAGGTCATGCGGCGGCTGCGCGGGGACGGACTGCCGCACGCCGTCGTCTTCCTCACGGCGCGCGACAGCCGTAAGGACCTGGTCAGGGGGTTGACCGCGGGCGGGGACGACTACATCACCAAGCCCTTCGGGCTGGACGAGGTGGCCGCCCGTGTCCAGGCCGTGCTCCGCCGTACCCGTACCCGCGGCCACACCGGAGGTGCCGGTGCCGCCGCCGGTTCCGGTGCCGGTTCGGGGGCGGGTGACGAGGGCGAGGCCGGCACTGTCCTGCGCGTCGCCGATCTCGAACTCGACACCGTCGCCTACGCCGTACGCCGGGCCGGGACGCCGATCGACCTGTCGCCGACCGAGTTCCGTCTGCTGCGCTACCTGATGCTCCACCGGGGCCGGATCCTCCCGCGCGCCCAACTCCTCGACCACGTCTGGTCGTACGACTTCAACGGCGACGACACCGTCGTCGCCACCTACATCAGCTATCTGCGCCGCAAGATCGATGTCCTCGGCCCGTCCCTGATCCACACCCGGCGCGGTGTCGGCTACGGCATCAGGGAGCCGGAGTGCTGAACCGCGGGGCGGTGAGCCGGCTGGTGCTGAACCGCCGCCTGGTGAGCCGCCTGCGGCGGTGGCCGGTACGCAGCCGGCTCAGCGGGGTCGTCACCGGGCTGTGCGCGCTCGCCATGGCCGCCACCGCCGCCGTCTGGCTGGGCAGCGGCGACCCCGCCGCGATCGTCGCCGTGGAACTGGTCGGGCTCGCGCTGGTGGCCCTCGTCACCACCGCCGTGGTCCGCTGCGAACTGCGCCCCCTGGAGGAGGCGGCGCGTACGGCGGACACGGTCGCGTCCGGGGACCTCGACCACCGGCTCGCCGTGGCCACCCAGGCCCCCGCCACCGAGGTCGGCCGGCTGGTGGACGCGCTGAACCGCATGCTGGACCAGGTCCAGGCCGCCCTCACCGCGCGTGAGACGTCCGAGGCGCGCATGCGCCAGTTCGTCGCGGACGCCTCGCACGAGCTGCGTACGCCCCTGCAGTCCCTGCGCGGTTACGCCGAGCTCTACCAGCACGGTGCGCTGCCCGACACGGCCGCGGTGGACGAGGCGGTGGACCGGATGCTCGCCGAGATTCTGCGCATGACGCGGCTGGTCGAGTCGATGCTCATGCTCGCCCGCTTCGACGACGAGGGCGAGGCGGCCGAGGCGGAACAGGAGCCCGTCGACCTCAGCCGGGTCGTCACGGAATCCTGCCGGGACGCCGCAGCCGTCGAACCGGCACGGCCCCGTACGGTCGACGTCCGGCCGGGGGTGACCGTACTGGGCGACGAGGCACATCTGCGCAGCCTGCTGGCCAACCTGCTGGGCAACATCCGTATGCACACACCGCCCGACGCCTCCTGCGCCGTCGAACTGCGCGCGGCGGACGGACACGCGACGCTCCGGGTCCGGGACGCCGGGCCCGGCATCCCGGAAGAGGCCGTCGCCCATGTCTTCGACCGCTTCTACCGGGCCGGCAAGGGGCGCGGCCGGGGCGGCGGGGGCGGCGGGGACAGGGGCGGGCACGGTGGGACCGGCCGGGGCAGCGGTCTCGGGCTGGCCATCGTGGCCGCCGTCGCGGAACTCCACCGGGCTCGCGTCCGTCTCGACAGCGCGCCCGGCCGCGGGACGCTCGTCGAAGTCACCTTCCCGGTCGCGCCGGGCGGCGGGACGGGCGGCGGGACGGGCGGCCCGCAGGACTGAACGGGGGCATGGCGGGCAGACGTTCGGTCAGTACCGCTTTCGACAGCAAGCGGGCGCAGAGGAGGGGACATGGAGATATCCGGCTTTGTCGCAGCCATTGTCGTCGGCATCGTCATCGGCGTGCTGGGACGGCTCGTGGTGCCGGGGCGGCAGCGCATCGGGGTGCTGCTGACCATCGGCGTCGGTATCGTCGCGGCGCTGGTCGGTACGTTCGTCGCGGCGGCGTTCGGCGTCGCGGACACCCGGGGCTTCGACTGGATCGAGCTGGCCATCCAGGTCGGTCTGGCGGCGGTGGGGGTGGCCGCGCTGGACCGCGCCAAGGGCCGCGGCTGACCACTGCTCCGTCCGTTGTCCTCGGCAGTTGTTTCCGTCAGTTGGCTCCGTCTTCGTCAGAGCCTTCGCCGGCGGCTTCGTCAGCGCCGGCGAGCGGACGGCCGCCGTGCAGGTTCCAGCGGCCGTCCCGCCCGGTGAACTCCGTGACGGTCAGCGGCCGTACGTCGAACCGCCAGAACGCGGAGGCCGGTGCCGAGAGCGCGTGCAGGGCGGCGGCGCGGACGATCTCCGGTTCGGCCACGGCGATCACGCGGGGGGTCTCGGGGTTCAGCGTTTCGAACCACCGGCCGACGCGGGCGTAGAGCGCGAGCAGCGTCTCCCCGCCGTGCGGTGCGGCCGACGGGTCGGCGAGCCACGCGCTCACCCGCGCCGGTTCCGCGGCCGCGACCTCGTCGAGGGTCCTGCCCTGCCAGCGCCCCATGTCCCACGGCGCGAGTTCCGGCACCGGCCGCGCGTCCAGGCCGAGCAGGCCGGCGGTCGTACGGCAGCGGGGCGAGGACGAGACGTACACGGCGGCGCCGCGCGGGAACTCCTCCCGTACGGCCTCGGCCTGTCGCACCCCGGCCGCGTCCACCGCCCGCGGCGCGACGCCGGGCCCGTCCTCGGGAAGGTCGCCGAAGCGGGCCGCGCGCAGGGCCGGGCCGATGGCGGGTGAGATGAGCTGCACGCGGATCGTCGCGCGGATCGTCATAACGAAAGGCCCCCTTGGCCCGTCCGCCGGTTCGCGGTACCTTCACGTCGTTATCCACGACGGCGAGACGGAAGTCCGGTGAGATTCCGGCACGGTCGCGCCACTGTATGCCGGTTCCGGCCGCGTGCCACGCGGCGGGGGAGCGGTGAGTCAGACCCGATGGCCGTCGTTCGAGCTCCATCAACGGGACGCGAGTTCCCTCAGGAGGATGTGCCATGGCTCAGTCCATCGCGCCTGCGAACACCGCTCTTTCGCCCACCTCTGCCACCGGCGCCGCCCCGGCCCCGCTTCCGCTGCGCGCCGTGCTGCCGTGGGCGGTCTTCGTCGGCACCCTGATGCTGGTGCTGCTCTACTTCGTCGGCGCCGAACAGGGCGCGACCTCGGTGATCTCCGGTGCCGGTGTGCACGAATGGGTGCACGACGGCCGTCATCTGCTCGGGTTCCCCTGCCACTGACCGCTGACGGAAACAGCGGAGATGACGCGCATGCATGCCTTCACCGTCAGAAACCTCCTGGTCCGCGGCATGGTCGCGGGCGTGCTGGCCGGACTTCTCGCGTTCGCGCTGGCCTACTTCGCGGGTGAGCCCTCCGTACGGGACTCCATCGCGCAGGAGGAGACCCGGTCCGCCCCGGCGCATCAGCACGGCGCCGCGGCGGACCCCGTACCCGTAGGGGAAGAGAGGGAGGGAGAGGAAGAGGAAGAGGAACTGGTCAGCAGGCCGGTCCAGTCGACGTTCGGGCTCGCCACCGGTGTGCTGGTGTACGGGGTGGCCCTTGGCGGCATCGCCTCGCTGGTCTTCGCGGTGAGCCTGGGCAGGATCGGCCGGTTCGGGCCGCGGGCGACCTCGGCGCTGGTCGCGGGGGCCGCCTTCACGACCGTCTACCTGGTGCCGTTCCTGAAGTATCCGGCGACGCCGCCCGCCGTGGGCAATCCGGACACGATCGGCAGGCGCACGACACTGTTCTTCCTGATGATCCTGCTCAGCGTGCTGCTGGCGGTCATCGCCGTCATCGCGGGGAGACGGCTGGCGCCGCGGCTCGGCAACTGGAACGCGTCGCTCGCCGCGGGCGCCGGTTATGCGGCCGTCGTCGCCGTCGCGTGTCTGGTGCTGCCCGCCAACGCGGACGCCGTCCCCGCGTCCTTCCCCGCGGCGCTGCTGTGGGAGTTCCGGCTCGCCTCGCTCGGGGTGCAGGCGCTGCTCTGGACGGCCTTCGGGCTGATCTTCGGGGAACTGGCGGAGCGGATGCTCCGGCCGCAGGCGGTGGCCGGAGCATCCGTCGCGCCGCCGGGGGCACCCGTCGGGGAGCCGCGGGCGGCCGGACAGTAGAGTGCGGGGTCGGTCTTCTCCCAGCTCAGAGGTGTACGGCAGTGAGCGTTCCGCCCCCTGGTCCCGCGCCGGCCTCTGATTCCGCGCCGTCCGCGTCGCCGACTCCTGATTCCGCGCCGTCCGCGTCGCCTGCCCCGTCCGCGTCGCCGGTCCCGAGTCCGCCGGTGACCGTGGTCGGGATCGGCGCGGACGGCTGGGCCGGGCTCTCCGGCGCGGCGCGGGAGGCCCTGCGCGGGGCGGACGTGGTCATCGGCGGGCCTCGGCAGCTCGGCCTGCTGCCGGCCGGGGAGTGCGCGGGCGAGCGGGTGGCGTGGCCGTCGCCGCTGCGCCCCGCCGTGCCCGGCCTGCTCGCCGCACACGCCGGGCGCCGGATCGCGGTGCTGGCCAGCGGGGACCCGATGTTCTACGGGATCGGGCGGGCGCTCGGCGAGGTCGTCGGCGCGGCGGCGCTGCGCGTGCTGCCGCATCCGTCGTCCGTCTCGTACGCCTGCGCCCGGCTCGGCTGGCCGGTGGAGGAGACGGAGGTCGTCACGCTCGTCGGCCGCCCCGCCGAACGCCTCACCGCCGCGCTGCACGACGGCCGCCGGGTGCTGGTGCTCAGCACCGGGGCCGGGACGCCCGAGGACGTGGCGGCGCTGCTCCGCGCGCGCGGCTACGGGCCGAGCCCGCTGCACGTACTCGAACAGCTCGGCTCGGAGCGGGAGCGGCACCGTACGGCCACCGCCGACGCGTGGGCCGGTCCGGCCGGGGACCCGCTCAACGTGGTGGCGGTCGAGTGCCGCCGCGCGCCCGGCGCGCCGCGCCTCGGCGCCGTACCCGGGCTGCCGGACACGGCGTACGAGCACGACGGACAGCTCACCAAACGCCATGTGCGCGCCGCCACGCTGGGCGCGCTGGCGCCCGCGCCGGGGGAGCTGCTGTGGGACATCGGCGGCGGGTCAGGTTCGATCGCGGTGGAGTGGATGCGTACGCACCCGTCCTGCCGGGCGGTGTCGGTGGAACGCGATCCGGCGCGCGCCGAGCGCATCGGCCGGAACGCGCGGGCGCTCGGTGTCCCCGGGCTGCGCGTCGCCGTCGGCGCGGCGCCCGCCGCGCTCGCCGGACTGCCGGTACCCGACGCGGTGTTCATCGGCGGCGGGCTGACCGCGCCGGGGCTGCTCGACGCCTGCTGGGAGGCGCTGCCCGTGGGCGGCCGGCTGGTCGCGAACACGGTGACGCTGGAGTCGGAGGCGCTGCTGGCCGACCGGTACCGCCGGCTCGGCGGGGAACTGGTGCGGCTGGCGGTCGCGCACGCGGTGCCGGTCGGCGGCTTCACGGGGTGGCGGCAGGCGATGCCGGTCACGCAGTGGTCGGTCACGAAAAGCCGAGCAGGAGAAGAACGTTGACTTCCTCTCCCTCGTGAACGAGGGGGATTCCTACGGCTCGCGCCGTAGGGGTTTCTGCTTCATCGCCGACTGCCCGTCCGGAGAACTCCGTTGAGGTCTTACACCCGCTCCACAGACTGTCACCGCCAGCCCGGCGGCCAGAAGGTTGCGTGCCGCGTTCACGTCCTGGTCGTGGGCCGTCCCGCAACTGTCGCACGTCCAGGTGCGGACGTTCAGCGGCATCCTGTCGGCCAGGGTGCCGCAGTGGGAGCACAGCCTGGACGACGGGAAGAAGCGATCGACCGCGATCACGTTCCGCCCGTACCAGGTGGCCTTGTACTCCAGCATGGAGCGGAACTCGCTCCGGCTCGCATCCGAGATCGCTCGGGCGAGCGTGTGGTTCTTGACCATGTTGCGCACGGTCAGGTCCTCGATCACGAGCGTTTGGTTCTCACGCACGA
>NZ_JBFBJB010000059.1:0-59461 GCF_040685895.1 Streptomyces sp. NPDC088124
AGACGCCACCAGGCAACAGCCCGACGCAGCCACTACCGACGACGGTCCACCGACGAACCCGCTGGATAGATCACGAAACCGCACTGGAGTACTAGGCTGATGAGGACGCGGGTGCCGGCCGACCCCGTCGTAGGTCCCCGCCCAAGTTGCGAACCCTCCTGGGCTGATGAGGACCCCCGGCGCCGAAGCCAGCGCCCACGCTGGCATCGCTGTTGCGAACCCACCTGGGCTCATGAGGACACGGGATGCTCCTCATCCTCGCGGCCGGCGGGCTCCTGTTGCGAACCCTCCTGGGCTGATGAGGACGGGGGATCGCAGGTGGTTGGTGGTATCCGCCGTAGGGTTGCGAACCCTCCTGGACTGATGAGGACGTTCCTCGCGCTCCGTGAGGTCTTCGACTGGGAGCGGTTGCGAACCCTCCTGGGCTGATGAGGACGCCTCGCGGCGGGCGGCGTTCGCCTCGCGCTGGAGTTGTTGCGAACCCTCCTGGGCTGATGAGGACCGGGCAGGAGGCCATCCCGACCCCTGGTGCCGGGCGCACGTTGCGAACCCTCCTGGGCTGATGAGGACGATCGACGGCCGCCCCTTCCCCTGGATCGTCCAGGCGTTGCGAACCCTCCTGGGCTGATGAGGACCCGCCCCGTGAACCAGCCCCTGCACCCCCGGCTCAGGTTGCGAACCCTCCTTGGCTGATGAGGACCGGTACCCGTTCGGGTTCCGCCGCTGGAGCACGTGGTTGCGAACCCTCCTGGGCTGATGAGGACGTAGTACCGGCGGCGGCACTGGGGGCAGGTGGACCTGTTGCGAACCCTCCTGGGCTGATGAGGACCTACGCCGTGGTGTGCAGCTCCTGCGGCCCGGTCGGGTTGCGAACCCTCCTGGGCTGATGAGGACGCGCTGATTCCTGTTCATGGGTACGGCATTGCGGTGGGTTGCGAACCCTCCTGGGCTGATGAGGACCTTCGGCATCGACGTACGCCTTGCCGTACGGCTCGTGTTGCGAACCCTCCTGGGCTGATGAGGACCCCAACCACCTTCCAGGTGAACGGGGCGGCGATACGGTTGCGAACCCTCCTGGGCTGATGAGGACCGGGTTACAGGGCGTCGTACGGCTGCGTGGTCGAGTTGCGAACCCTCCTGGGCTGATGAGGACAGCGGCGTGACGGTGAAGACCGAGAAGAGGATGACGCGTTGCGAACCCTCCTGGGCTGATGAGGACTGTCGTAGTGGCGGCCGACCTCGGCCCACGCCTTGTGTTGCGAACCCTCCTGGGCTAATGAGGACGGTGCACCCGCCCGTCGGGCCGCACCGAGGCGACACGTTGCGAACCCTCCTGGGCTGATGAGGACGCCCGCACCGCGGTTCCCAAAGCCGCCGTTCGTCCCGTTGCGAACCCTCCTGGGCTGATGAGGACAGACGGCGACCTCGCCCTGCGCCGCGCGCTCGCCCTGGTCGTTGCGAACCCTCCTGGGCTGATGAGGACGGCCGGATGGAACGCGGCGGCCGAGGGCGGGGACATGTTGCGAACCCTCCTGGGCTGATGAGGACCGGATCGCCGTGCTGATCGGCCTGTCCGACTACCGGTTGCGAACCCTCCTGGGCTGATGAGGACGCGCTGACTTCGCGGCATCGCAGGCGGCCGGCTACGTGTTGCGAACCCTCCTGGGCTGATGAGGACCGCGCCCCGCTCCGGCGCCACCTGGGACGAAGTCCGGTTGCGAACCCTCCTGGGCTGATGAGGACTGGAGAACGGGCGTCAGCCCAGAGTCGTCTCCCGGTTGCGAACCCTCCTGGGCTGATGAGGACTCGGGCCGCCCGGACAGATAGGCGTCGATCGCGTGTTGCGAACCCTCCTGGGCTGATGAGGACCTCCCCCGACGGTAAAGCCGCAGGTCAGTGCCCCTCCCGTACGACGCTTCCGTGGTGTTTCTGCAGCAGTCCGCCGGTAGTGCATCGGTGCAGGTCAAAGCGGTCAGAGGATGTCTCCGGGGCCACCCAGGTCAATGCCGAGGGTGGTGGATTCGATCATGTCGGGGGATCGGGCGGCGTACGTGACGATGCTGTCGTAGTCCGGGTCGATCGTGGTCTTCAAGGCAGCCATCAGTGCGCGGTACTGCGCTGTGGTGAGTTCGCCCTGGAAGACGCTGCGCTGCGTCCAGTGGAGGTATTTGCGGCAGGTCTTGAGGACCTTGGGGTTGCGTTCGACAGCGGTGTCATAGACGAGGATCACGAAGATGGCCGCTCACCACCATGGCCGGAAGGGCTTGTACGGCTTGTCTTCCAGGCACATGCGGACGATTTTCAGGGCTTCCAGGTGGATGAGTTCCTCGTAGCTGACTTTGCGTTTGAGAGTGCGGTGGTGAACCGTCGTCGCCAGCTCCTCCTTGACGAGGGCGGCGACCTTCTTACGGCCGTCCCTGCTGAGGGAGGCGCGGGCGACGTCGGTTTCGAAGTCGGAGGGCTTCAGCTTCTTCTGGGCCGCGGCTCGTTTGAGGAGACGCTCGGCGAAGAGCGGCTTGAAGGGTTCGGCCAGGTCCAGGGCGAGGGTGTTGCGGCGGCGGTCTGTGTCCGCGTGGAGGAAGCCGATCGCCGGGTGCAGGGGTGTGGTGCGCAGGGCGGTGAGGACGCGGGCGTAGACGAGGGTGTTGAGGTAGCTGACGAAGGCGTTGCCTGCGTTGGTCGGCGGGCGGCGGGTGCGGCCGTTGAGGCGGAGCCAGGCCGGTAACTGGGTGTCGAGGACGGCCCAGGCGGTCCGGCGGAAGTTGCCTTCCTGGCCCATGATCGCGTCGCTGTCACCGCAGTCGGGCAGTGCGGTGCGCAGTGACTGGAGGGCTGGATCGAGAAGGTCGGTGTCCAGGGCCCACTTCAGGTTTTCCGCCGTGGCGAGCACGAGGGCGCGGCCGGTTGCAGCTCGGTGCTCCGCGTCCGCGGTGATTTCTACCTGTCGGCGTACGACGGCGGCCGACGACATGGACTCCGAGGGGCTGAAGTGTCCGGCGTGGTTGCCGTAGTGGTCCAGGACGTGGAGTGCGACGCCGTTGCGGCTTAGGAGCGAGAGCGCCGAGGTGTTGATGTCGACATGGTCGAAGGTGACCAGGTCGCGGATGTCGGTGATGGGGATACGGACCGGGTTGCCGTCGGCGCGCTCGATGCGGACGCTGTTGTCCTCGCGGCGGATGCGGCAGGGTTCGGTCAGCCAGTAGGTACGGCCGACGGCGGGCATCAGTCTCCCCAGCAGTAGTCGAGGTAGGAGCAGCCGCGGCAGTTGGCGCGGGTGAGGCGCGCAGGTGGTCGGGCCGCTGCGATGGTGGCGCGGGCCTGGGCCTCGGACGCTTCGGCTTCGGCGCGGGCCTCGCTGTCCCAGGGGACGTCGGTGGTGCGGCGGATCAGGGGGTAGTGGATGGTGCCGCCGCGTACGGCTACGCCCCGGCGTTCGAGCAGGAGGCAGTAGTGGCGTACCTGTGCGGCGTGGGCGGGTGAAGGCGCGCGCGAGGACTTGGTCTCGTGGACGACGGCCCCGGTGGTGACCCAGTCGATCTTCGCTTCGCCGAGGTCGATGTCGCGGCGGCGGGTGAAGGTCGTGTCGTCGACGACCTCACCGAAGGCGACGAGGTCGCTGCGCTGCTCGGGCCGGTAGCCGCGGGTGTAGAGCCAGAGCTGACGGGGACAGTGGTGAAGGTATTTGATGTGGACGCCGCCGAGTTGCCCGTCCTCGTCTTCCGGCCCGTTTCCGGAACCTGCGGAGGGGTTCACAGGATGGTGTCCGGTTCCGTCGGCGGCTTCAGCCCGATGGTCCCGTCGTAGGTGCCGTCGATCACGCGGACTCCCAGATTCCGTTCGTACTGTGCGTTGTACGTCTTGAGCTGGCCGTACCGGAGAGGGATGAGGAGGCCGGCCGCGCGCAGTGCATGGCCTTCCGGGCCCGTGGTGAGGTCGCGGTATTCGTCCACGTCCTCGCGGAGCAGCACCTCGACGCTGTCGAACTGTTCACTCAGCTTGTCGGCGAACTCGGAGCGGTCGCGGAACGGGTCGGTGAAGGTGAGGAAGGTGGCCGCGAAGTCGTCCCGGGCCCGGCGGGCCCCCGCCTCCCACGCCCTGCCCCACTGGGTGTCGTACGCGAGGTGGAGAAGCCGTTCGATGTCCTCTTCGCCGAGGGTTTCGTTGCCGTCCGCGACGAGCGTGCTCAGGGCCTTCCAGGAGGCGTCGACTGCGGCGTCGTCGTACGGTCGGCCGGCTTCCGTACGGTGCACTCGGAACTCGACGGGCCCTTGAGGGTGGCGCCCTCGGCGGTTGACGCGGCCCGCACGCTGGGCCACGGCTTCGACGGGGGCGTTCTCCACTGCCCCGCGGTCGAAGTCCAGTTGCAGCGAGACTTCGACCGTCTGCGTGGCGACGGTGAGTCCGCCACGGCGCGACCGGCTGCCCGCGTCGCGTTCGGGGTGGCGTCGCAGCAGGTTCTTCTCGATCGTGTCGCGGTCGCGGTTCCTGAAGCGGGAGTGCAGCAGCAGGGCGGCGTGGGGGTCTTCGGGCAGGAGGGCGCGGGCGTCGTCGGCCAGTTCCTCGTACAGGGCCTGCGCGGTGGCCACCGTATTGACCACCGCGAGGACGCTGTGGCCCTCGTCGAGCCAGTTACGCAGCCGTTCGACGCTCTCCGGGTCGGTGAGGGAGTTCTCGTCCAGGACGAGGCGGTGACGGACCGGGCTGGTGCCTTGGGGTGCGCGGTGGCAGGTGACCGGACGGGTGAGGCTCTCCTGGATGAGGGTGGTCATCGGCGGGGCCAGCGTGGCGGAGAGGACGGCGACGCGGCTGCCGAGCCGCTCCCACAGGCCCATCGCGGCACAGAGGCGACCGAAGGTCTCCGGTTCGTAGGCGTGCAGTTCGTCCAGGACGAAGACCGAATTGGTCTGTTCCAGTAGTACGGAAGAGTAGACCGGACCGGCGATGGCGCCTCGGAGCAGTTGATGCGGGGTGGCGACGCGCAGGCGCTGGGTGAACAGGCGCATGGCGCCGGCGCGGGCCCGTGCCTGGCGGGCCATCGCGGCGGTCGGTCCGGCGCCTCGGGTCGTGTCGGCGTCGGCATCGGTATCCGCATCGGTGCATTCGGACTCCGCTGCCTCGCCGAGAAGCGTGTGGGCGACCGTGCCGTGGAGGAGGCCGATGTCCGCAGTGTCCTCGCCGGAGGCTGGATGCGGGTTCAGGTCACTCTGGAGCCTTCGGCGTGCGGCGTTGAGGGAGGCACGGTAGGGCAGGGTCCACACGACGCGGGGCAGGCCGGGCATCGTGCGCAACTGCTCCCCCGCCCAGGACAGTCCGGCCTCAGTCTTGCCACTGCCGGTGGGTGCGATGAGCACAAGGTGCCCCTCGGTCTCGGCGGCCCGCCGCTGGTGCGGGTAGGGCGGGTAGGGGAGCCGGTGGAAGTAATCGGCGGGCAGTGGCATGTGGGTCTGGAGGCGCTCGTGTGCCGAACCGGCGTGGTCGGCGAGGGTGAGTGCGCCCTGGGCGAGGACGGCGAGCAGTCCTCGATCGGCTGCGACCGGCTGCCGCCAGGCGTCGAGCAGTTCGTCGAGAAAAAGCCGCGCGCGATCGGCCACCGTGGGCCCGCCACTGGGCAGGGAGGGCGGGTCCGTCTGCAGGGCGCCGGAGAACCATGCGAGGAGTTCACGGTGGAGCCCTCGGGTGACCTGGATCTGAGGGTCACAGTTCGGGCGTGGGGTGAGGGTGAAGGCTTCGTCCCACCGCGTACGGAAGTTGTACTGCTGAGAAAGGCTCGGCTTGCCGCCGGCCGCGCCGGAGGTCGACGCGTGCAGAGCCCGGTGGTGGGTCGCGACGAGCGTGGCGATCATCAGCCGGTCCTCGTCCGTCCAGCCGGTGGCCGATGCCAGTAGGTCTACGTAGGCCAGCGAGAGCACTTCATGGCGCTGCCCCCAGAAGGTGCCGCCCGGCAGCAGTTGCTGCTGGAAGCCTTCGGCGACCTTGCCCGCGTCGTGGAGCAGAGCCGCTGCCCGTACGCGGGTCCAGAACGCGGGTTCCGTCGCGAGCACCCCGGCGGTGGCGACGCGTTGTTGGATCTGCGCCACCGTGTCGTGGACGATGCGTGAGTGCGTGGTCAGTCGTTCGGGGTCGTGCTTCGGCGTGGACTTCGCGCGGACATCGGTGAGAGCGCGCGGCGCGGGCTTCCGGTTCAGGGAGCGAGCAGCCATACCGCCTGCCCCGCGTCGTCCTCGTACGCGTCGCGCACCGGGCGCGCCCCGGTGGGGGTGTCGCACCAGAGGTAGTCGGACCACGTGGTGGAGAGCCGGTCGGTGGACACGCTCGCCGCCAGGCGGTGCACCATCGCCTGGGGCACGTCATGTCCGCCCGTCGGCGCCAGCGCGTGATCGACGGTGGCCGTGGTCGCCGGACGGAGAGTGGTACGCAGCAGTTCCAGCGGGTGGACCAGGTCCTGGGACCGTCCCAGACGCAGCGGCCAGCGGGGGCGGCGGAGTGCCCGCGCGATACGGTCGCCGTCGGTGCCGGGCAGCCACACCGTAAGACGTACATGCGCGAGGAAGGGACGGTCGCGGATCGTCATACCTCCCTTGACGGCGCGCACGCGGCCGGAGACCGCCGGGTTGGAGCCGTCGGTGGAGATGGGATGGTACGTCTCGGCGTCCACCCCGCCGCCTTCGGCACGGGCGGCCATGCCGAAGGCCAGGGGTTCGCTCCGCTCCCCGGTGGCCGCGGCCAGCAGGCCACGTACCGTCGAGGGCGGGGGCAACGGTAGACAGCGGCTGAGCCCGGGGAAGAGCGGATCACGGAACGAGGCGACAGGCGCCCAGAAGTCCGCCCGCCACGCTGTACGGAGCGCCGTTCGGGATGCGTCCGGCACGGAGATCACCGGCCGGGGTCGTCGAACCAGCCGTCCAGTCGGCCGTCCCGCAGTTCGGCCGCCAGATCGCGCAGGATCGTTCGGGGGTGGTCGATGACGATGGTCCCGTCCTCGATCTCCTGGGCGCACTCCTTCTCGAAGTCCTCCCGCAGGAGGTCGCGGAAGCCGGGCCGCCAGCCGATCCGGACCGGGGGCTCCCACTCCCCCTCCCACGCCTTCAGCTCCTCGCGCAGTACCTCGCCGCGCACCCGCAGGCCGGTGCCTTCCTCGCCGTCCACGCAGTGGGCCAGCGGGTTGATGCCTCCCTTGAAGGGAACCATCACCAGCAGGGCGGGGACGCGGTCCCCGTAATGGAGGGCCTGCTTGGCGCCACCGCTCAGGTGGGCGAGGGCCTCCAGGAGGAGCGCGGCGCGGTTGCGGCGCTCCTCGATCGGCAACCGTACGGCCGGCTGATCCCGGAAGACGACCGAGGAGGCGCCGGCCTGCGCGGCTTCCGCCACCTGCATCGCCTCCTCCTGGTTGAGGTAGTTGGGTCGGCCGGCGCCCGCGGCATCGGGGAGGGTGAAGGTGCCGATCCTCGGCAGATCCAGGAGGAACGGGGCGGCCAGATCGGCGGTGTAGAACTCGTGTCCGTGCAGGACCGGCTCGGACACGCCGCGCGACATGACGCCGAAGTCCTCGGTCGGGTAAGCGGGTTCGACCGACATCAGGGTGCCCAGCATGAACGGGCTGTCCCGCAGGGTGGTGGCCGCGCCGTCCTTCTTCGCGCCAGCCTTCATGTACCCGAACAGATCGTCGTCGGCGTAACGCACCGGATTGGCCTCGGTGTTGCCCTTCTGCGCCTTGTTCTGCGCCTTGCCGACCCGGCTCACCGGCGAGGGAACCGAACCGAGTTCGACCATCCCGTCGCGGGTCCAGCGCCGTACGGCCTGAGCGGAGACGTACGGGTAGTGCCTGCCGCGGATCCGGGCGTACTTGACTCTGGCCTTGGTCTCCTCTCCCTTACCGTTGTTGGGCGCGCCCGCCTCGACGGCCAGCACCATTTTCCCTGCCAGGTAGGCCATTACGCCGCTCCCCTGTCGTCGTCATCGTCCACGCAGTCGTCGTCCCGCACGGCCTCACCGTCGCCCTGGCCGAGCATCGGCCGCGCCAGCAGCCTTTCGGTACGGTCTTCGTCATCCGGGTCAATCGGCCGTTCGTTCACGGCCACACCCCGCTCTTGAAGGAGCTGAAGCACGGTGGCGGACAGCAGCATGCGCTGCTCCCAGGAGCGAGGGCGCTGCTGGATCAGTGGCCGCCAGTCCTCGGGCCCGGCCGACACCGCACGACCGTCGAGGGTCAGGCGGAAATGCGCCTGCATCAGCAGGGCACCCAGCTTGTAGTCGCTCAGCGCGACGTTCCGGTACTCCGCGAGGCGCCCGCGGGGCGCACCACTGCCGTACTCGATCCAGTCGGCGATCACCGTCGCCACCGGCTTCAGGTCCGGGTTCATGCCCAGAATCTCCTCGGCGTAGATGAAGGCGAGCTGCGTCAGGGCCGCTCGGTTCCGCAGGCTCCAGGACTTCTCCGGCTCGTCCAGAAGCTGGTGGAGCTGTGACAGCAACGACCGGCTACGGCCGTCCTCGGCCTCGAACAGCAGCCGGGCCGCCTCGGCGGGCCCGCTTGCGACCACTTGCCCGTTCTTGTCCCGGCGGGTGAGGGCCAGCTCCAGCAAGCGCCATGCGCGGCGGAGCTCGGCGTTGCCCTCCACCGTCGCCAGGAAGAGGGGCACGGCCCGGCGGGTACGTGTGACCCGCAACCACGGCTCCTGGTTGTCGTTCTTGAAACTCCAGAGCGTGGCGGCTGCCGGCAGATCCGGGCCCAGGGCCTTCAGCGCTCGCAGGACCACCACCTCGGGCCGGGCGCCTGCCGCGAGCCCGTCGAAGCCGAGCTGCATAATGCGCCTGGCACGGAGCACATTGCGCGCCGAGAACTCACGCTCGGCCGCCTCCTGCTCGCAGGAGAGCACGGTCGCCGACCCGGCGGTGACCCATGCTCCGTACGGCAAGGCCCAGGCGGCGATTCGGCAGCCGCGGCAGATCGGCCAGCCCGCGACGCCTGGCGGCAACGTGTTGAGGGCCTTGTTGGTGTCGTACATCGGCAGATTCTTCTTCGTCCACACCGCGGTGGCGGGCACTCCGCAGAAGGTGCACGGCCACGTCGGGGACCCCGGGCCGTCGGGGACGAACAGCGCGACGATCTCCGGCAGCAGGACGGCGCGATCGCGGGGTCGCTTGCTGTGGGTCGCCTTGGAGTTGGGGAAGAGCGCGAAGAGGACCTTCCACCAGTCGTACGCCGTCGAGTTCTTCGGCGCCAGCGCGGCGGCCATCACATCCTCGACCAGGCGAGCTGCCACCGCGTCGAGGTCTGCCTCCGTGACCTCCTGCGGGTTCGCCCGATCGGCGAGCACCGCAACCGCCCAGGCCCCCGCACGCTGAATCGGGTGACTCGTCGCGGACAACCCGGGCGGATTGATGGCGGGCGCGGTCACCGGATCCACCCGAATCCCTGCACCGTGTCCAGCCCGAGGCCCCAGGACCGTAACGCGTCCACGAACCGGGCGTCGGCCTCCAGGCCCACCCGCACCTGCGCTCCGATACGCGGCGCCCCCCGCACCGTGAACCGCCGACGCGGTCCGGCCTCCAGCACGCGTAAGCCGCTCGGCGCCGGAAGTCCCAGGATGTCCGCCTTGTGCGCGAGATTGTGCTGAAGCCGCGCGAGGTAATGGTCGTCTCCCGGGAGGAGATATCGGCTCTCGTGCTTGACCACGACCGGAGTCGCAGACTCCAACTCCACCGGACCGTCCGCCACCGGCGCCCCGACATCGACGGTGAAGCCCCGCACCCGCAACCGCGCGGGCCCCCACACGATCTCGGTACGGGAAGCGAGCGCCGCCACCAGAACCGCCGCGATCTCCGGGACCGGCGACCCCAGCCAGACCGATCCTTCGGGCGAGGTCGTGTACACGCCTCGTTTCCTCGGGGCGCCTTTGAACTGAGGCGCAGTCAAGCCCAACGGCTTGAGCGGCTGCCCTTTCCATCCCTCATCGTGCAACGACTTGGCGAGAGCGGCGTCCTGGCTCCCGAGCAACTCGTACATCACGGCGCGCGCCGGCCCGTGCACATGCTCCCAGCCCATGCTCGGAACATCGGCGTCGATGTCCACCCTGACCCGCACCACACCCCCAAGAACACTGCAAAGCAACGGCGTTACGCCACCGCTGCCGGTCGACAGGCGGCGACAAGAGGAAGGTAGCGGACCAGGAGGATGGAAGTGCCACTATTCCATAAATACCTCAAAGCATTACCATCTATGCTATAGGGGACTCTCTCGTGGGTGCAGTGAACGCCCCGTGTAACTCGGTCACTCAAAGCCGTAAGCTAGCGGTGACCACTGACAGCCACCCCGAGGCACCTCGGATGCCGGTGTTCTACGACGCTCTGACCTGCGCTGATGCATTACCGCCGGATCGCTGCAAAATGAGCCGCGCGATGCCGGACGGGGACGCTGGTGACCAGCGGCTTTACCGTCGGGTCGTCATCACCCCTGGAGGGGTCGCAACGCGTCACACGGGCCCGGCTGCCACCCCCCGGCACCGGTCGTCATCACCCCTGGAGGGGTCGCAACCACAGGCGATGCCAGCCGGGCCCGGTCGGGTCTTCGCGTCGTCATCACCCCTGGAGGGGTCGCAACTTGCGTACCCGCTGGTCGTCTTCGGTGGGCTTGAGTCGTCATCACCCCTGGAGGGGTCGCAACTGGATCTCGCGGCCTGGTCGGTGCTCGTACGGCTCGTGTCGTCATCACCCCTGGAGGGGTCGCAACGTGGAGAGCAGAAGCCGGTCGTCGGCGGACCACGAGTCGTCATCACCCCTGGAGGGGTCGCAACGCGATCTCCATCAGCTCACTGGAGTCCGCGCCATCCGTCGTCATCACCCCTGGAGGGGTCGCAACCGCACAACCCGGACCTGGCCGCCGAACTCGAAACCCGTCGTCATCACCCCTGGAGGGGTCGCAACCTGGCGGCCACGCCGTCTTCACCCGCGACGAGTTCAAGTCGTCATCACCCCTGGAGGGGTCGCAACGTGGCGAAGGAGGCGATGGACTCCAAGGTCATGCCGAGTCGTCATCACCCCTGGAGGGGTCGCAACCTGGAATGCGGCGCCCGCCAGGTGCGCACCGCAAGGGTCGTCATCACCCCTGGAGGGGTCGCAACTGCGCGTCGGCGACCTTGCCCCAGAACTGGTTCTCGGTCGTCATCACCCCTGGAGGGGTCGCAACGGGGGGAGCCCGATTTCGCGTAGTGCCTGGTGCACGGGTCGTCATCACCCCTGGAGGGGTCGCAACGTGCTGCTGCTGACGGTGGCGGTGTCCGCCGTGGCCGGTCGTCATCACCCCTGGAGGGGTCGCAACCGCCACGGCCGGTTGCTGTCCGGCTGCGGGCCCCGGGTCGTCATCACCCCTGGAGGGGTCGCAACCACGTTGGGTGAGCGCGCTGGTCAGGTGCTCGCGGAGTCGTCATCACCCCTGGAGGGGTCGCAACCCTGGTTCGAGGAGGCGGCCAAGCTCCTGCGCGAGTCGTCATCACCCCTGGAGGGGTCGCAACACGAACTTCCGCCACCGTTTCTGCTGGTGCCGCGCGTCGTCATCACCCCTGGAGGGGTCGCAACCCGCGCTTGCCGGACTGTGGGCAGCCGCGTTCACCCTGTCGTCATCACCCCTGGAGGGGTCGCAACGATAGGAGCGGCGCGTGGTCCTGGTCCTGTGGGTAGCAGGTCGTCATCACCCCTGGAGGGGTCGCAACGTGAGGCCGTGCCACAGGGTGTAGGTGCCGGCGGCGGTCGTCATCACCCCTGGAGGGGTCGCAACGTGCTGACGCGCTGGTCGCCCCTCGGCTTGAAGTCCCGTCGTCATCACCCCTGGAGGGGTCGCAACCCGTACCTCAAGGCGCCGAAGCCGCCGACATGCTCACGTCGTCATCACCCCTGGAGGGGTCGCAACGGGCCCAGGAGGTCGCCCAGTTGGTGAGGACGTGCGTCGTCATCACCCCTGGAGGGGTCGCAACTTGGTGGCGAGGCGCTGGAGCTGCGCGAGGAGACTCGTCGTCATCACCCCTGGAGGGGTCGCAACATCGTGAAATCTGGGAGGGACTCCACGCCAGCGGCGGCCAGTCGTCATCACCCCTGGAGGGGTCGCAACATCAGCTCCAGGTGCCCGGTCCGGCCACGACCCGAGCAGTCGTCATCACCCCTGGAGGGGTCGCAACACGTGCCCGCCGAATGGCACACCCAGGTATACGAACGTCGTCATCACCCCTGGAGGGGTCGCAACGCCAGGTTGTCGGCCAGGTTGTGGAAGGTCCACAAAGTCGTCATCACCCCTGGAGGGGTCGCAACCGGACGGTGATGTCCCGGCAGTGGATGAAGCAGGCGGTCGTCATCACCCCTGGAGGGGTCGCAACAGCACGTCCTGCCGCACATGCCGGTCACCGTGCACCGGTCGTCATCACCCCTGGAGGGGTCGCAACACATACGCCTGGCCGAATTCCTGGGCTTTCGTCGTCGATCACCATCCCCCGTGGAGGGAGCGCAATGTTTGGCAGATCACTCGCGTACTGCTCCGGTGCCGTCGCCCCGCCCCGCAATGGGCCCGCAGGGCACATCCAGGGCACATGAGCCTGGGAAACGGCGTTGACCGGTGAGAACTGGCGAGATCAGTTTCCCCAGGTCAACACACGTTTCACCGAGAAGCACCAGGCCAGCCCCCTACCGCCCCCACTCGCTGCACGAGTGGCAGGACTTCTCGGTACGCCTGCACGAGGCTGGGCACCAGCCGTACTGCCTGGTGTGGCCCTGACGCAGGGTCTCGCGGCGTCGGGCGGGGCTCTTTCGGGCTCCGCACTGGTGTTCCTGCGCCGGAGCGAGCCGCCGGGCGGCCAGGGCCCATTGAGGGCCTATCAGCTCCCCGCGGGCGCCGATAGGCCCTGGGCGTCTCGGCCATCGTCCGGCTCGGCTTCCGTGAGGGCGACGTCGATCGGCTTACGGGTGCGGGTCCCGCTTGACGGCAGCAGGTGCCTGTACGTCCGGAGCGTGAAGCCCGGGTCCGAGTGACCGAGGTGCTCGGAGAGCGCCTTGATGCTCTCCCCCCGCGTCCAGGGGCACAGAAGCGGATGCGCCGCGATCGCGGAGAGGGATCACGCCGGAACGCTCTTCCCGTCACCCATGTTGAAGGCGCCGCGGTTGCGGGCCCGCTCCTTCTCGTCGACGAAGAGAAGGCGAAAGGTCCTCGGCTCGCTGTCCGGCTTGGCCCAGAGCAGGGTGATCTCGACCGGCGGGAACCCTTCATGTGGGCCTTGAGGCTGCGGCCAGTTGGGCAGCAAGGGCGATGCCCTCCATCGTCGACACTTCGAGGCCACTGTCCTGGAGGGTGCGGATCCACCCCTGGATGACTGGAGGCTGGTTGAGGGCCCGCAGCTCACGTCGGCCGAGTTGCTCGACAATGTGGTTGCGGACCGTTGCCTCGCAACGGAGGGCAGTCGTCGGACCGACACGGGGCCCGGGTCGGGGGATCGACCCGGGCCCCGTGGGTCTACGAGCCGGAGTCGCCGAAGCGGTGGAGCCACACCTCGACGCCCTGCTGACGGGCGAAGTCTGCGACGCCCTCGACCGCGGCCGTCAACGCGGCCGTGAGCCTCCTCTGCTCAGGCCAACGCCGTTCCCTGTCAGGCGCGGCCTGCACAGCCTGCCAAGCCTCCTTGTACGCCTCTTCCAGCGGACCGACCTTCTCGTCGTACTCGATGATCCCGTCCAGCGCGAGGGCCGGTCGGCGGCTCCGTGCGGCGGCCATGTCCAGCTGAGCGGTGACCGAGATCAGATCACCCACGAGCTTCGCGTGGATCACACCGATCTTTGGGCTCAGCAGGATCTCGGCCAGCACCGCGTTCCAGTGCTCTTCTCCGTCCAGCATCAGTTCCCGACCTCCCTTGCCATGCGGGCGAGTCTCACCGATCCGGCCCTGCCCGTGGGTATGTCGACCCCACCCTCTCTCAGAATGTCGAGGCAGTAGGTGACGCAGCTGTTGTTGCTCCTGTCGTACTGGCCGAGATCCGCGTTGAGGGACTTGAGCTGGGCCTTGACGGCCGCTCGGGCGTTGGGAAGCCGGAACGCCAGTTGCTTGGTGTTCGGCCCCGCCTGCTCGGTGACCACCTGGGCCGACGTGTCGTAGCCGGCTCGTCGTACTCCGTGCGCGAGGTGCCCGCATCCGGGTCGACGCTGAGCTTCTTGCGGCCCAACTGGTCGTACTCGTAGCGCCACACGTTGTTCTTGGCGTCGGTGACCGTCTCCAGCAGGCCGGCCGTGTTGTAGGTGTACTTCGTCGAGTCGTAGGGCACGCCCGCGTTGGGCGAGGCGCCGCGGTGGTGACGGATCTCGGATACGTTGCCCTGGCCATCGGTGATCGTCGTGGTGGGCACGCCGCCGGTTGGCGGGTCGACTCGGGTGATCTCGCCGTCGTAGGACGTGGTGGTGCGCCACTGCTCGGCGCCGCCGACCGCGAGGACCTGGGCGGTGGCGCGGCCCAGGCCGTCATACTCGAACAGGCTCTGCTGGCCGACCTGGCCGTTGCTCACGAGCAGCAACTCGTCCGTGGCCGCGCCCGTCGCGTTGTACGTCGCGTTGGTCTTACTGATGTTGCCCGTACCGTCGTACCAGGTGTCGGCGGCCATGTGGGTGCCGTCGGGGCCCTCGGTCTGAATCTGGCGGGGCCGCAGCATGCTGTCGTAGAGCTGAAACTCTGCGCCGTAGGAGCCGTCGTTCTCGATCTTCTCGGTCTTGATCGAGGTGACCTTGTCCTTGCGGACGTTGTACGAATACTTGATGCTCGGCGTCTGGGTAGAGGCCCGGTCAGCCAGCCATACGGAGGTCAGAGGTCCCAGCGCGTCATAGGCGAGGCCCGTCCGCCTGCCGTTCGGGTCGGTCTGGCCCGCCGGCATGCCCCAGGCCGGGGCGTCGGACGGCTACGGCCGGCGGCCGGCAGCGGTACAGGGCGAATTCGCCCTGCCGAAGACGATCACTCCCGCGCTGCCCGCCGTCGAGGCGTTCGCCGACCTCGACATGCCCGAGCAGTTGCTGAGTGCGATCACCGCGCAAGGTGTGAGTGTCCCGTTCCCGATCCAGGGCGCGACCCTGCCCAACACCCTCGCGGGCCGCGATGTCCTCGGGCGCGGGCGCACCGGCTCCGGGAAGACCCTCGCCTTCGGCCTGGCCCTCCTGGGCCGCACCGCCGGACAGCGCGCCGAGCCCCGCCAGCCGCTGGCTCTGGTCCTCGTGCCGACGCGTGAGCTGGCGCAGCAGGTGACCGACGCACTCACCCCCTACGCCCGCTCGGTGAAGCTGCGCCTGACCGCTGTCGTCGGCGGAATGCCGATCGGCAGGCAGGCCAGTGCGCTGCGCGGTGGCGCCGAGGTCGTCGTCGCGACGCCGGGCCGCCTCAAGGACCTCATCGACCGTGGTGACTGCCGGCTGAACCAGGTCGCGATCACCGTCCTGGACGAGGCCGGTCAGATGGCCGACATGGGCTTCATGCCCCAGGTCACCGCCCTGCTGGACCAGGTCCGCCCCGAGGGCCAGCGGATGCTGTTCTCCGCCACCCTCGACCGCAACGTCGACCTCCTGGTCCGCCGCTACCTCACCGACCCGGTCGTCCACTCCGTCGACCCGTCCGCAGGCGCGGTCACCACGATGGAGCACCACGTTCTGCACGTCCACGGCGCCGACAAGCACCGGACGACGACGGAGATCGCAGCGCGCGAGGGCCGGGTGATCATGTTCCTGGACACCAAGCACGCCGTCGACCGGCTGACGCAGGACCTGCTGAACAGCGGTGTCCGGGCCGGGGCCCTGCATGGCGGGAAGTCGCAGCCTCAGCGCACCCGGACCCTGGCCCAGTTCAGGACCGGGCACGTCACCGTGCTCGTCGCGACGAACGTCGCGGCGCGCGGCATCCACGTCGACAACCTCGATCTCGTCGTCAACGTCGACCCGCCGACCGACCACAAGGACTACCTCCACCGCGTCGGCCGTACCGCGCGGGCAGGCGAGTCCGGCAGCGTCGTCACCCTGGTCACCCCCAGCCAGCGGCGCGACATGACCCGCCTCATGTCGGCCGCCGGCATCGTGCCCCGGACCACCCAGGTCCGCTCCGGCGAGGAGGCACTCAGCCGGATCACCGGCGCCCGGACCCCCTCCGGTATCCCCGTGACGATCACCGCGCCGGCACCCGAGCGGCGTAGGCGCGGCGCGCCCTCGCGCGGTCGGCGCAGCCCCGCTTCGGCTGCCCGGCGCGTGACCGTGCGGCAGTCCTCCTTTGACGCGGCGGCCTGAGGTTCGTCCGTCTCGGCAGGTGACCGCTCCTGGCGCCTGCTAGTCCGCGGCAACGACGGCCGAAGCCGAGCACGCATCGGACCGCCGCCGGGCCGGTGCCCTGCCTGTCGTCGACGAACAACGCGGTGCTCAAGGCATCCTCGACCTTGCCCGCTGAGCCGCCTCACCCGGCGGCAGAACCATCCCCCTTCGTTCCTCTCCTGTGAGGCTTCATGCGCTGTGTCATTGCCCGTTTCCCGTTCGACCTCACCAGGAGCGGCGTCCTGGAATCCATGAAGGGCGTCAAGCCCGAGCTGATCATCGGTGAGTCCGTGATCATCGGCCGCCGCACCTACCCCGTCAAGCAGGTCGGGCAGGTCGTCACAGGTCAGGACCGCCGCGATTTCAGCGCCGGCGAAGTCCTCCGGGCCATGACCCAGCTCGGCTTCACCTGCCCCGGCCCTCCCCGGACCGCCGCGCCCACGCGCGTCCTCAGCCCGTTCCAACAGGCTTCCGCGATGCTCGGCGCCCCTGAGGCCGTCTGACCGACGGGCAGGCGCGCCCCGCCACCGGAACAGTGGTGAGGGTCCGGCCGGGACGCGCCGGTCGGACCCCGCGGGATCGAACTGCCACCGCGCGCACATGCGGTGTTGGGGAGGAAAGAGCACTGCCCCGAGGTCGCCCGGTGTGGGCGAGGAATTCGGGCTCGCCTCGCCCAACACCGCGCGCACGTCAGCGACGTCAGAAGGTCAGAACGTCATGCTCCAGCGGTCCAAGTACCCCGGATCAACAGTGAAGATGCCCGGCGTGTTGTCCGTGACGCGGAGTTTCCAGGTGCCGTTGGCCGGGAGGGATGAGGCGTCGACGGTGTACGTGGTGTGGAGTTCCGTGCCCGTGTCCCAGACGAAGTCCTTGACCAGGAGCGCCGTGCCGTCCTCGTTCACCAGGTGGAGGATCTGGCCGCCGATGAAGTCGTGGACGAGGTCGACCGTGATCTTCAGGTCGGTGGGGGCGTTGCCCTCGTGGCCCGTGATGGTGAGCGGGGCCTCGATGTGGGACCAGTTGGGGATGTCGTAGCGGGCCGGGTTGACGAAGTGGTTGCCGCCCGAGGCGAGGACGGTCCAGGGGAAGGGGAGTTTCAGGGTGTCGTGGGCCGTGGTGGTGATCGTGATCGTCGGGGTGTAGGCGCCCGCGGTGGTCGGGGTCCCGGAGATCAGGCCCGTGGTGGGGTCGATCGTGAGGCCCGGCGGGAGGCCCGTGGCCGTGTAGGTCAGGGCGCCCGGGCGGGAGGTGGTGGCCTCGATGCGGCGGGTGGTGGGCTGGCCGGTCGCCGCGTCGCGAGTGGACGGGGCCGCCGCGGCGATGTGGTTGACGTAGCGGGGGCCGACGTTGACTGCGGCCCAGGCGTTGCCGACGGCCTCGTATCCCTCGCTGTCGCGGCCGAAGAGGTCTTCCGCGGCCCGGAGCGTGGCGGTGCGGGCGCCCGCGTAGTCGGTGGAGCTGGTCATGTAGAGGGTCAGCGCCCGGTACCAGACGCTGGTCGCGAGCGGCAGGCCCAGCGGGGCGACCGGGGCGTTGTCGTAGGTGGGGCTGTCGTACGCGATGCCGTTGATGGTCTTCTGTCCGCTGCCCTCGGCGAGCAGGTAGAAGAAGTGGTTGGCGACGCCGGAGCTGAAGTGCGGGTCGAGCTTGCGTGTGCCGGGCGTCCAGTGGTCCTGTGAAGTGCCCTTCTCCGAGGCGTCCTTGGAGGGCTGGTCCATGTGGCGCAGCGGCTTGCCCGTACCGCGCAGGTCGGCCAGTTCGCCCATCAGGTAGTCGGGGACGTCGTTCGGGTTGTCCGTGAAGAACTCCACGGCGGCGCCCATGATGTCGCTCGTCGCCTCGTTCAGACCGCCGGACTCACCGGAGTACGTCAGGTTCGCGGTGGCGTAGGTCAGGCCGTGGGTCATCTCGTGGGCGGCGATGTCGAGCGAGGTGACCGGGCGGGCGTTGTCGACGCCGTCGCCGTACGTCATGCAGAAGCAGGAGTCGTTCCAGAAGGCGTTGGCGTACCCGTTCCCGTAGTGGACGCGGGAGCGCGCGCCGACGCCGTCGCCCCTGATGCCCGCCCTGCCGAACCGCTCCTGGAAGAAGTCCCAGGTCTGCTGCGCCCCGTACGCCGCGTCCACGGCCGCCGTCTGGCGGTGGGCGGGGGTGCCGTCGCCCCAGATGTCGTCGGCGTCGGTGAGCAGCACGCCGGATCCGCCGGCCGCGATGTCGTACGTACGGTGGCTGCCGCGCCCCGCGTCGGTCAGTTCGTACAGGTCCCCGTTGCGTATGGAACCGATCTCGACCCGGCCGCTGTACTGGCCCTCGCCCACGCCGGGGTGGATACGGTCGAACTCCTGGAGCTTCCGTCCGTTCGCCGCGTCCGTGATGACGTGGAGTTCGCTGGGGGTGCCGTCCTTCCGTGCGCCCTTCTCCACGGATTCCCAGGCGAGAGTGGGCGCGCCACCGTCCCCCGCCCAGATCACCTTGCGCCGTGTGCCGCCCGGGGGCTCCTCGGGGGTGATTTTCGCCGTGGTCGTCGGTACGGAGAGGGGCGCGTCCAGCGCCTGGGTGACGGTGGGGGCCGCTTCCGGCTTCCGGTGGACCACCAAGTCGGCTCCCAGGACCGGAAGTCCGGCGTAGGTGCGCTCGTAGCGGGTGTGGACCGTGCCGTCCGCGTCCTTGGCGACATCCTTCGGGATCAGCTTCTCCTCGGCGCCCAGCTTGAGGGAGCGGGCCGTGTCCGGGCTTGTCCTCGTCGCCGACCTGAGGAGGTCCGCGCGCTGTTCGGGAGAGACCGGCACCGGTCTCGCGCCGGGGTTGGGGGTCGCCGATATGCGGGCCGGGGCGGGGGACTTCGGGGACGCGGTCGCGGGGAGTGTGGTGGCTGTCAGTGCGGCCAGAGTGGTCAGTGTGAGCGCTGCTGTTGTTGCCGCGCGCGTCGAACGTGGCGTACGTGTCATTGCTGTGCGTCAGCTCCTCTGTGGGGCCCCACGCACGGCGTGTCTCTGATTTCCCGAGAAACACACCATAACGCCAGGGCTGCCATAGTCTGTGCGTCTGCCGGGCTGCCATTGGGGGGTGCCCGGCCTGAGATCAATGGGGATTGCTCATGCGCTGCACCCGCACGCTCACCGCCGCCGCCCTGGCGGTCGCCGCCGGGGTCGTCCTGCTGCCGACACAGGCACAGGCACAAGTACGAGCCGCGGCCGGCTCCGTGCACCTGTACAAGCTCAATTACGACTCGCCGGGCACGGACAACCGCTCCAACGCGTCCCTGAACGCCGAGTACGTGCAGATCAGGAACACGACGTCGAAGGCGGTCTCCCTGAAGGGCTGGACGCTGGTCGACGCGTCGAACCACAAGTACGTCTTCGGTACGTACAGCCTCGGCAAGGGGAAGACGGTGACCGTACGCACCGGCAAGGGGAAGGACACGGCCGCCAACCGGTACCAGAACCGCGCGGCCTACGTGTGGAACAACGACAAGGACACCGCGACGCTGAAGAAGGCGAACGGCACCAAGGCGGACACCTGCTCGTACAACTCCACCAAGGTCGACTACAAGATGTGCTGACCCTTCCGGGCCTCGTCCCCGCCCGTCCGTTGCCGCGGGCGGGCGGGGACCTGCTAAATGGGGCCTGCCGCGTGGGGTGTCACGTCAGCTTGTGAACGTCAGGGCCCAACTGTCGATGTAGCCCGTGTCCGCCTGGTAGACGTCCCTCACCCGCAGCTTCCACGTGCCGTTCGCCGCGATCGCCGACGCGTCCACCGTGTACGTCGCGTGGACGTTGTCCGCGGAGTCGGAGCTCGCGCTGTTCTTCAGGCGGTGGACCGAGCCGTCCGAGCCGACCAGGTCGATCTCCAGGTCGCCGCGCCAGGTGTGGATGATGTCGACCGTCACCTTGAGGTCGGCGGGGGCGTTGCCCTCGCGGCCCGTGACGACGAGCGGGGACTCTGCGGCCGGGCCGCCGCCGTCCGGGATGTCGACCCGGCCCGGGTTGACGAAGAAGTCGCCCCCGGAGGCGATCACCGTCCACGGGAAGGCCGCCGTCGCCCCGCCGCCGTCCGCCGTGCTGACGGTGATTTCGGTAGTGAAGTCGCCCGCCTCGGTCGGGCTGCCGGAGACCACGCCCGTACCGGAGTCGATCGTCAGGCCGGCGGGCAGGCCGGTGGCGCTGTACGTGAGTCCGCCCGGGCGGCTCGTCGCCGCGTCGACGGTGAGCGTGGCCGGCTGGCCCACCGCCGCCTTCTGGGCGGTCGGCGGTGTCAGGGCGATGTGGTTGACGAACCGGTTGCCGACGTTGACGGCCGCCCACGTGTTGCCGACCGCCTCGTACGCCTCGCTGGAGCGGCCGTACAGGTCCTCGGCGGCCTGGAGGGTGGCCGCGCGGGCGCCCGCGAAGTCCGTCGTGCTCGTCATGTAGAGGGTCAGCGCCCGGTACCAGACGGTGAAGGCGTTGTGCAGGCCCAGTCCGGGGACGGGCAGGTCGTCATAGGTGGGGCTGTCGTAGTCGTGTCCGTTGACCGTCTTCTTTCCGCTGCCCTCCGCGAGGAGGTAGAAGAAGTGGTTCGCCACACCGGAGGAGAAGTGCGGGTCGAGTCCCTCGGTGCGGGGGCTCCAGTAGTCCTGGGAGATGCCGTCCTTGGAGGGCTGGTCCATGTAACGCAGCGGGGTTCCGTCGCCGTTGATGTCGATGCGTTCGCCGACCTCGTAGTCGGGTACGTCGTGGGGGTTGTCGGCGAAGAACTCCACGGCGGCGGCCATGATGTCGCTGCTGCCCTCGTTCAGTCCGCCGGACTCGCCGTTGTAGTAGTACAGGTCCGCGGTGGCGGAGGTGACCCCGTGCGTCATCTCGTGGGCGGCGACGTCGAGCGCGGTCAGCGGGTTGGCGTTGCCCGCGCCGTCGCCGTACAGCATGCAGAAGCAGTCGTCGTCCCAGTAGGCGTTGACCACTTGGTTGCCGAAGTGGACGCGGGAGGAGGCGCCGACGCCGTCGCCCGCGATGCCGTCGCGGCCGAACTGGTCGTGGTAGAAGTCGTAGGTGACCTGCGCGCCGTAGGCCGCGTCCACGGCCGCCGTCTGCCGGTTGGTCACGGTCGTGTCGCCCCACACGTCCTCGGGGCTGGTGACGAGCGTGCCGTCGCCGGAGGTGGCGCCGTTCAGGTCGTACGTCTTGTGGTTGCCGCGCCGGGAGTCGGTCAGCTCGTAGAGGTCCCCGTTGCGTACGCTGCCGATCTCGACCTCGCCGCTGAACTGGCCGTGCCCGATGCCCGCCTGGATCCGGTCGAACTCCTGGAGCTTCTTGCCGCTCTTCGCGTCGGTGACGACATGGAGTTCGGTGGGGCCGCCGTCCTCCCGTACGCCCTTCACGACGGACTCCCACGCCAGCGTGGAGACCCCGTCCTTCGCCCAGATCACCTGGCGCGGCGCGCCGTCGGGGGCCGCCTTCCCGGTACCCGCGTCGGCGGCGGCCTTCAGGGACGACTTCCGCGCCTCGGCGGCGGGGACGGCGGCCCGGGTCGTCGGTACGGAGAGGGGCGCGTCCATCGCGTGGGTGACGGTACGGGCGGCGCCCGGCTTCTCGTGGACGACCAGGTCGCCGCCGAGGACCGGGAGTCCGGCGAACGTCCGCTCGTAGCGGGTGTGGACGGTGCCGTCGGCGTCCTGGATGACGTCCTTCGGGATCAGCTTCTCCTCGGCGCCCAGCTTGAGGGAGCGGGCGGTGCCGGCGCCCGCGGTCGCGGCGGCCTTGAGGAGCTCCGCGCGCCGCGCGGGGGTGAGGGCCACGTTTCTGGCCCCAGGTCTGGGCTCCGCGGCTATCGCGCCGGAGCGCTCTTGTGGCACGGCTGGCGCGGCCGACGCGGGGAGCGCGGTGACGACCAAGGCCGCCAGGGTGAAGGCCGCGGTGGCCGCTGTACGGGTCCTACGGAAGGTGGTACGGGAAGTGTTCGTCACTCCTGGTGCTCCTTCTGTCCGGGCGTCCGGGGACGACCGGCTGGAACGGGACCGGACGGCTGGATGTGCCGTCCGGCGAGGAGAGGTGCGATGGCGCCCGTGCGGGGTACGGCCCGGGCGACGGTGCCCGGGCGACGGTGCCCGGCCGGGGTGCGTACGGGCGCGACGGCGGCCCGTGCGGAGTGCGGCACATACGGTGTACGGCGGGTGCCGAATGCCGGAAATGCCGCCAGAAATTGCTGTGTACAGGTACGCGCCGCGCGTAAAGCGCGCTTCGCAAATCGTTTCAGCGGAGGGCGCGCTTGTCAGCAACGCATCGAATGGTTGTCCGAAACAAGGTCGGCCCCTCGGGGTCCGACGCGCGGAATATGCCAGCGATCACATGGGCCTTTACGTGGTCGCAACAGACCGCGCCCGCCGGCGCTTTGGCCGCTTCCGGCCCCTGGCAGACGCCCCGGCAGGGCTCTCAACAGGGGTTCTGTGAGAAGTAAGGGGGCCCAACATGTCGGGGCGGGGCGGAGATGTCGCCTCCGCCCCGCCCCGCCCCCCCGATCCCCCTCTTCCCCCGGCCCGGTGCCCCCGCGGCCCCCGCACTCCCCCGTGCGCTCATCGCCTCATCCGACATGACACCGTGATGCCAAGCGTCAACCTTCTCGCACGCTCCGTCAACAGGGCGTCGCCCCGTGTGATCGTTCCCGGGTGATCGCCGACTCCACCGCGCCCACCCGGTCCGCGAGCACCCCCAGCGCCGCCACCGCGCGCGTCACCGGGTCGTCCGCCGGGCCGCCGAGCGCCGCCGACCGTACGTACGCCGCCTTGACCGCCGTCCACCGGGCCGCCTGCTCCGGGTCCAACGTCCCGCGCAGCTCGGCGAGTTTGAGGAGGTTCGCCTCCGCGCCCGCCGTGAGGGTCCGGGCCTCACCCGCGTAGTGGTCGGCGACGACCGCCGCCGCCTCCGCGTCGTTCATCACCGCGTCCAGCCGGGCCACGATCTTGTTCATGTTCCGGTACGAACCCTGCAGCAGGAACGGCGGCTCCGTACGGGACGCCTCCGCCTGCGCCGCCGACGCGATGTACGCCTCGTTGACCGCGAGAACCGTCTCGCGCGCCGTCAGCACATGCCGCAGCACGGCGAGGATCCGCTCCGACTCGGCCGGTGCGTACGGATGGCTCAGCCGGTCCGCGCGTGCCGTCGGGTCACCCGCCGCCAGCCGTACCAGGAGGTCGAGATCGGCGCGGTCGCGGGCGGCGAGCGGGGCCAGCACCGGATGGGAGGTGAGGGCGTTCTCCACAAAGCTCAGCGCGAAGACGTCCTCCTTGCCCGTCAGCACCTCGCCCAGATTCCAGACGTCCGCGCGGTTCGCGAGCATGTCGGGGATCCGGAAGCGGCGCCCCGACTCGGTGTACGGATTGCCCGCCATGCACACCGCGAACCGCTTCCCCCGCAGGTCATAGCTGCGCGCCTGCCCGTTCCGCACGCCTTCGATCCGGCGCTGGGCGTCGCACAGCGGGATGAACTGCTGGAGGAGTTCGGCCGAGGTGTGCTGGATGTCGTCGAGGTGGAGGAGGGTGTTGTTGCCGCTCTCCAGCGCGAAGTTGATCTTCTCGACCTCCTGGCGCGCGGTCGCGTTCGGCGCCTGCTCCGGGTCGAGCGAGGTGACGCCGTGGCCCAGCGCCGGGCCGTTGATCTTCACCAGGACCAGGCCGAGGCGGTCCGCGACGTACTCCATCAGCGTCGTCTTGCCGTATCCCGGCGGGGAGACGAGCAGCAGCAGCCCGTGGGAGTCGGTGCGCCGGGTCTCGCCCGCCGTGCCGAGCTGCTTGGCGAGGCTGTCCCCGATGAGCGGCAGATAGACCTCGTCGATGAGCCGGTTGCGTACGAAGGAGGACATGACGCGCGGACGGTGGTCGTCCAGCCGCAGCCGGGCCCGCTCGGCGGCGACGAGGGCCCCGCGCCGGCGCTGGTACTCCCGGAAGCCGGGGGCCACGCGCTCGCGGAAGTCGGCCGTACGGGTGAGGAGTTCGTCGATCCGGACGGTCAGCCGGCGGCGCTCGATCCTCGGGTGGGAGCCGAGCAGTCCGTCCACGGTCTCGCTGAGCGGCGCCCCCGAGTCGTGGCGGACCAGGCCGGGGCAGAGCTCCACCGCGACGGCCTCCGCCAGGTCGCCGTGGTCCGGTTCACCGTCCTGACCTGCCGGGGAAGCCGCCGCGGTGCCACTCGACAGGACGTACGCCGACAGCCAGTTCTCTACAATCTGACGCCGCGTGTCAAGATCGCCGCCGAGAGCGGCGAGATCGTCGTCGTACGCCGATGTGCCCACCGCGCGGCGGAACGTGTCCAGCAGCGTGCGGGCTCCCGCGCCGGTGACGAAGGAGGTGGCCAGGCCCTCCGGGCCGCTGGTCAGCTCCTCGAACAGGTAGGCGGCACTCTGCGCGCCGCCGCCGTACGGGGCCATCACGCCGGCCAGTTCGGCCTGGAGCGCCGCGATCGCGGGCGCGAGGCCGAACGTCTCCCGGGCGCGCGCCATCGACCGCGCGCGCCGCGTCCACGCCTCCCGCGCCTCCTCCGTCGTGCCGTGCTCCCAGAAGAGCTGCGCGGCGGCGCGGACCCCGGGCGGGAAGCGCAGCAGCCCGGCCCCGGCGTGCAGCCGCAGCAGTGCGCCGAGGATCAGGGTGGCGTCGTGGTCGTGGACGCCCCGCTCGTATCCCTCGTCGTACGCCGACTCCGCCGACCGCCGTACGAAGGCGCCCAGTTGCCCGGGCCCCGGCAGCCCCTCCGGGCCGTGCTCGGCCAGCAGCCGCGCCGCCAGGTACTCCGCCCGGTAGACGTCCGCCGACTCCGAGGGCAGGGTCTGCGTCCAGTACGCGCGGGTCGCCGCGAACTCCGGGTCCGTGACGGGGGCGCGGTAGTCGGTCCCGGTGAGGGCGAAGGCCAGCCCTCCCGCGGACCCGCCGGAGCCCGCGAACCCGCCGGAGCCCCCGGACCCGTCGGAGCCCACGGAGCCCTCGGAGCCGTCCGGTACGAGGGTCAGCTCCAGCGGCTGGGTGTTCACCGCGAAGCGGTGCCGTCCCAGGCGGATCAGGGTGCCGCCGTCCGCGTACAGATCGGCCCGGTCGCGCAGGGCGCGCGCCGCCTCCTGCCGTGCCGCCTTGAGCCGCCCCTCCAGCTCTCCCGCCCGCACGGCGTCGCCGAGCCCGCGCAGCTCCGCCACCGTACGGCGGACCTTCTCGGCCATCGGGTCGGAGGCGAAGTACGTGCTGATCGCGTCCGCCGAGCCGAGGGTGGCCGCCCGGCGGGCGATGGTCTCCAGCACCCGGGCCGCCGACCCGGCCAGCCGCTCGGCCCGCCTGGCCCGCGCGTCCTGGAGGCTCTGCTTGCGGGCGGCGAAGGCGTCGTGGACCTCGGTGCGCTTGGCGGCCAGTTCGGCGAGGAAGTCGTCCGACTCCGCGAACCGCGCCTCCAGGTCCTCCAGCCGCAGCAGCAGCGCCGCCATCTGCTCGTCGCAGGCCTCCGGCGTGTCCGCCACCGCCATCGCACCCGCGACCGCCTGCCCCAACAGGGCGGTCTCGGCGGCGAATTCGGCGCGGCCCTCGTGGTCCAGCAGCTCCCGGCGGCGCGCTTCGAGAGTGGCGCGGGCGGCGTTGACGCCGGCCAGGACCTCGGCGATCCGCTCCAGGATGGACGTACGGACGGTGGCGTCGCCGATGTCGAGCCCCGCCACCACCTCCGTCACGGTCCGCAGCCCGGCGGCGAGTCCGTCCAGGCGCGCGGTGACCGGCGCCGCCTCGGCGACGGTGGCGAGGGCGTCGCCCTCGGCGCTCAGCGCCGCGATGTCGCCGTGGTACCCGGCGAAGGCGTCCGCGCCCCGCAGGAATCCCACCGCGCGCTGCCCGAACGACGTGAGGTCGCCCGTCAGCTCCGCCGCGAGCGCGTCGACGGCCCCGGTGTCCGCGTACCGCAGCTCCTTGAGGGTGAGCAGGTGGCCGTGCGCCCGGCGCAGTTCGGTGAGCCGCTCCACCCACCCGGCGGCCGTGCGCGGCGCCTCGCCGCGCGCCCGCCGTACCAGCGCCGCGATCCCGGCGGCGGACTCCGCGAACGCCTCGGCCGCCTGCCGCGTCAGCGCCGTCACGGTCTCGAACTCGGCCAGCACCTGCCCGGCCGTGGCCCGCACCCCGGCCAGCGGCTCACGCGGATCGCCCACGTCCGGGTCGCCCAGCCAGTGGTACGTGTCGGTCACCCGCACGCAGGCGGCGAGCAGCGCCCCGTACGCCTCCGTGGTCGGGGCGGAGGTCTCGGTGACGGAGCGGGCCAGCGAGAGGCAGTCGGAGATGCCGCGCACCAGCTCGGCGTTGCCGATGCGCGCCAGCGGCCCGTCCCCGGCGGGGGTCGCGGCGGCGTACGTGTCGGAGACGAACGGCGAGCGCCACAGCTGGGCCGGATGGACCCGCGCGGGCTCCTCCGTCTCCCCCGCCGTCGCCGGGGCGGAGCGGAGGGCGACGAGGGTGCCGTCCTCGAAGAGCGCGTGGCCACGGCAGAGGAGCGGCGCGGCGGCCTCCTCGCGGATCAGGTTGTACGGGAGGAGCAGCCCCCGGCCCCGGACGCGGTCGTGGAACGCGTACAGCACGTCCTCGCCGTTCGGGGAGCGCAGCTCGCGCTCGAACTCCAGCCCCTCCGTGTCGAGTTCGAAGGTCTTGTGGGCGCCGGTGGCGAGCACCCGGCCGCCGGGGAAGATGATCCCCTGGTCCTCGGGGAGCCGCCGGCACGCCTGCCCGACCCCGTCGAGCCGCAGCGCCGTGCGCGTCGCGGTGTGGACGACGAGATGGCGCCGGGTCTCCTCCTTGTACGGGCGGACGCGCAGCAGCGTCAGCGCGCCGGCCGTCGCGTACTCGATCTCGGCGTCGGCCAGGGACTGGAGGGGTTCGGTGACCGGCTCGGTGTACAGGGGTGCCGCGTCCGGCCCGCCGTCGTCCCCGCTCCTGACGGTGAGGACACCGCCGACGGTCGAGACGTGGAGCCGACCGCCGTCGACGGAGACGTACGGGTGGCGTCCCGGGACCTGGTCCTCGCGGGTGGTGGGCGTCCACGTGAAGTCGTGGGCGGGTGGCAGCACATGGTCGCGTTCGCCGCGCGCGTCCAGGAATTCGACGGCGGTGCCGTCGCCTTCGGCGGAGAGTGCCCAGCGCAGTACACTGACGTCGTCGGCGCTCTCGCCGGTCCGGAAGACGGCGAGCAGCCTGCCGTCGGCGATCCGCAGCCGGCGCAGTCGCGCGTCACGGAAGTAGCGGTACAGCTCCGCGAACTCCTTGACGAAGCGCGGGTCGTCGAGCAGCCCCGGCACGGCGTCCTGCGGCAGCGGGTTCAGCTCACGGTCGTACAGCGCGAGGACGTCCCCGACCTCGACCGCCGCCCCGGCGCCGCCGCCCGGCCGCCCATGGTGGCCGAGGAGCAGCGCCCCGCCGACGGCGACGATGTCGCGGGGCACGCTGGGCCGCTCGGTGCGCAGGTGCGCGGTGCCGGTGAGGGCCAGCTCGGTGGAGCCGAAGGCCGCGACGCGGCGGGAGTTCAGCTCCCCGGCCCGGCGGGCCAGCTCCCGGGCCTGCGCCCCGAGCCGGTCGCGCAGCACCTCGTACGTACCGGTTTCCATCGGACTGTTCATTTCCCCGCACCGCCTCGGACTGCTTCCTTACGCGCGCCGCGTCCGTCCGCGTACGCGCGCGCTGCACATGACGTGCCCTGCTCATGACGTGCGCTGCTCATGGGCGCGCTGTTGATGTACGCGCGCCGCTCATCGCCGCGCGTCGTGGCGCGGGCCCGGAACCGCCGACCCCCGTGCGGCAGCTCCGGACCCGCGCGTCCCCGAGACCGGAGTCTCAGGCCGGGACCGCGCCGTTCCGGGCACCGTTCAGGACACCGTTCGGTGCTCCGTCCGGTGCTCCGCCCAGCGCGGCGAGCGGGGTGTCGGCGAGGCCCATCCGCTGGACCTGCTCCAGCAGCTGACCGAGCTGTCCGGTCGCCGCGGCGTCGCCGCCGGCGTTCATCAGCTTCATCAGCAGCGCCGACACCGTCAGGTTCTGTACGTCGGCCGTCGAGACCGAGCCGAGGATCCGCGTCAGGTCCTCCGGGAAGCTGGCCGTCCCGTCCAGCCACGGCTTCCCGAGCGCCCGCACCGTCTCCGAGTGCCGGACGAAGCCGTCCACGCTCTTGCCGAGCGAGATCGACGACACGAGCCGGTCGAAGAAGACGGAGTCGCCGCCGACGATGTTGATGTCGGAGTTCTCCAGACCGGTGGCGAGGATCGTGGCCTGCGCCTCCGCGACCTGCCGCTGCGCCTCCAGACCCGCGAGCCGGATCTCCTTGTCGGCGGCGAGCCGCAGCCGGTACTCCTCGTGCGTACGGGACGCGTCGTCCAGCGCGGCCATCGCCGCGGCCTTCTCGGTGAGCCCCGCCGCCTCCGCCTTCAGCTTCTCGCCGATCATCGCGGCCTCCGCCACGGCCTGCGCCTGTGTGCCCTCGGCCGTCGCGAGGGCCTTCAGCCTGGCCCCCTCCGCCTCGGCGCGCAGCCGTGCCTCGGCCGCGCCGGCCTCCGCGAGGCCCGCCTTCTCAAGGACGTCCGCCTCCTTGTCGCGTACCTGCACCGCCGCGAGTCCGGGCGCCGCCGTCTCGGCCTGGATGCCCTCCGCGAGCCGCAGCTTGGCCTGCGAGTCGAGGTCGGCGGCCTTCAGCCGCGCCTCGGCGAGCGTGAGCTGCTCGGCCGCGTGGTGGCGGGCGGCGACCTCGGCGGCCTCGGCCGCCTTGATGTCCTTGACCAGCTTCTCCTGAGCCTCCGCCTCGGCGGCGATGATCACGGACTGGCGGGTGCGCTCGGCCTCTTCGACGATCCGGAGCTTCTTGATCGACTCCTCCTGCTCGGCGACCGTACGGTCCACGGCGATCCGCTCGCGGATGACATCGGCCACCTCGCGGCGCTCCGCCTCGACCTCCTTGTCCTTGGAGATACGGCTCAGCTCCGTCTCGCGCTCACGCCCGATGACTTCCAGGACGCGGTCCTTCTCGATGCGCTCGTTCTCGACGGCGATGACCCGCTCACGGTTCTTCTGCGCCACGGCGATCTCGCGCGCCTGGTTCTCGCGCTGCACGCCGAGCTGCTCCTCCGTGCGGAGGTACGCGGTCTGCGCGCCGAGCCGCTCCTCCTCCTGCACCTTGGCCGTCGCGGCCTCCTCGCGGGCGCGCAGGGTCTCCACCTCGCGGTGCTGCTTGATCTCGGCCTCGGCCTGCCGGCGTTCCAGCTCCAGGATGGTCTCGCGGGCGTCGACGTTCTGCCGGGTGATCTCCTTCTGCTCCGTACGCTGGAACTCGTTGGTGCGTACGTGCTCGACGGCGGTCAGCTCGGTGATCTTGCGAATGCCCTGGGCGTCGAGGATGTTGGCGCCGTCCAGCTGCGACATCGGGGTCTGCTCAAGGAAGTCGATGGCGGCGTCGTCGAGGTGGTATCCGTTGAGGTCGGTGCCGATGACGCGGATGATCCGGTCCCGGAACTCCTCGCGCTTGGTGTAGAGGTCGACGAAGTCGAGCTGCTTGCCGACCGTCTTCAGCGCCTCGGAGAACTTCGCGGCGAAGAACTCCTGGATGGCGACCTTGTCGCTGGCCCGTTCCGTGCCGATCGCCTGGGCGACCTTGATGACGTCCTCGACGGTCTTGTTGACGCGGACGAAGAACGAGATGTGGATGTCGGCGCGGATGTTGTCCTGGCAGATCAGGCCCTCGCGGCCGGTTCTGCGGATCTCGATGATCTTCACCGAGATGTCCATGTACTCGGCCTTGTGCAGCACCGGCAGGACGACGGCGCCGGTGAAGGTCACGTCGACCTTCTTGGTCTTGGAGATGATCAGCGCGCGGCCCTGCTCCACCTTGCGGAACAGCCGGCTGATCACCAGGAACAGCGCGATGGCGATGAGCAGGACGACGGCGACGAGCACGCCGAGGCCCAAGGAGATGGCATCCATGAGGAGTCCTTGAGAACGTGAGAAAGAGAAGCGAGCGTGAGCGGGGCAGCGGGCAGCGATGCACCGGCCGGCGGCGGCAGGACTGTCGGGCGGCAGGACTGTCGGGCTGAGGAGTGGCCAGGCGGAGTCGTCAGGCGGCGGAGCGAGGGTCGAGCGCCGGGTCGTACGGAGCGACCCAGAAGAACTCGCCCTCGGCGTCGAACGCGTACAGCAGCCCGGTCGACCCGGCGCCGAGCGCCCCGGCCTCGCCCCGGCCGGCCGTGCCCGGGTCGGGACACCTGACCTGGACGAGCGCGGTAGAGCCGTCGGCCGCCGCGACCTCGGCCTGACCGAAGTCGGCGGAGACGGAGCCGGTACGGATCGTGCAGGTCAGCCCGATGAAGTCCAGCCGGGACGGCGGCGCCTGTTCAGGTACGAGGTCGCGCAGTCGGCGTACGAGCAGCCGCGTCACCCCCCAGGCGATCAGCGCGGCCCCGACGAGCACGGCGCCCGACCAGAGCGCCCGGGCGCCTCCCGGCTCCACGGAGCGGCGTACCAGCACCGACCCGGCGAGGCTTACGAACCAGGCCGTGGCGATCAGCGCCGACGCGGGCACGGTGACCGGGACTCCCCCGGTCAGCGGCGAGGGGAAGGCATCGTGTTCGGCGGCGCCGAGGACGACCAGCAGCCAGAAGCCGATGACGACGAGGAGCGCGGCGCCGAAGAGGACGGCGGGAAACCCGAGAGCGGCGTCGAAGAACTCACTCATCGTCCACACCCCCCGGTGTCCGTCCGTGCGGCACCTACCCGGGTGCGAAACACGCTTCCGTGTCCCGGCACCCGGATCTGTCCCCCGCTTGCGTTGAGCCCATTGTGGCCCCCGGGCGCATGTGCCCGCATTGCCGGATCCCGGCAATCTTTACGTTTCCTTAATGCCGGGCGTGTGCACCGAGGGAACCACCGGCGCCCACGCACTGCGAGCCGCCACCCGGACGGGCGGCGGCTCGCGGCGGACCCCATGGTGGTGAGGGCGGCGGCCGCCCTCACCCGGGGACCGTCAGGGGTTCTCGATGGTGATGAAGGGGTCCCACTGGAAGTAGCCCTGCACCTGCCGGTGGCGGTCCAGGATCTGGAAGTAGAAGTGGTACACGACCTTGCCGGCCTTTTTGACGGTCGTCCGCCAGTAGTGGTCCTCGTAGTTCTGCGTCACGAAATCCGGCTTGCCCTCGGACCCTTCCTTCGGCATCGGATAGATGCCGTCGATCACCTCGATCTCCGGCGTCCTGATGAGGGTGTGCCCGCTGTCACTGCTCACGTACCGGTAGAGCAGCGCCTTGTAGTCGCTGCTGAGCGAGATCGTCGTCTCCCGCCACCGGATGCTGTCGCCCGGCTCGGCGCGGAGGTTCAACTCGGCCCCCGAGTTGCCGATGATGTGATCGTGACGCGTCGTCATGTAGATCAGGTCGTGGTCGACCTGCGTCGGCACGTCGGGGTTCCTCGACGCGTTGGGATTGCGCTCGACGATCGTGGCCGCGTCGAATGCGATCAGTACGTTGAGATCAGCCATTTCCTGCCCCTCTCGAACATAAGAATTCCCTGACAAGGCATTCCGGGATACCGCTCTCCTGGGATACTGCCCCTGCGCCCCCCCTTTCGCCTTCACCGTCGCGCTCCCGTACGAGCGCACCCGTACGAGCGCACCCGTACGACCGGCCCGTCGGCCCGTCAGCCCGTCGTCGCCGAGGGCTGCGGCACCTTGTACGCCATCGCCCGCGGGTAGTCGTGCCGCCGCAGCCGGACGCGGACCAGCAGGGGTCCCGCGTTGACGGGGTCGGCCGGGTCGGCGAGGCGGGCCAGCAGGTCGTCCAGTTCGGAGGCGTGGGCGATGCTGACGCCGGTCGCCGGGGTCTCCTTGCCCGCGAAGACGTCCGCGAGGCGGTCGTAGTGCCACGGGTGGAGGACGTTGTAGAAGTCCGGGCTGTCCAAGCTGTTCGGGCTGTCCGAGCCGGCCGGGCCGTCGGCGCCGTCCGGATCTCCGGAGCCCGGCTCCGCGTAGTAGGACGGACGCACCAGCATCTGCTCGATGCCGTAGAAGTGCCCGTTGTCCATGACGAACACCACCGACCGCAGCCCGAGTCTGGTGTGCGTGGAGATCTCCTGGCAGGTCTCCTGGAAGGCGCCGTCCCCGACGAACACCATCGGGCGGGCGTGCCCGCGCTCGGGGGCGAGCGCCGCGCCGGTGGCCGCGCCGACCGACCAGCCGATGGACAGCCAGCTGATCTGCGACAGGAAACCGCCCGCGGGCAGGGCCAGGTTCATCGAGCCGATGAGGGAGAAGGCGGCGTCGGAGACGACCGTCCACTTCTGCCGGGTCTCCTGGCCCAGGAAGTGGTTGATCCGGTCGAACAGGCCGTCGTAGGTGAGCCGTTCGGCGTGCCCGGACGGCGAGCCCGCGACGCGGAGCGAGGCGCGGTGGTGCTCCAGGTCGGCGGGCCGGTCCCGGGGCGCCCCGTGGTGGGCGTAGGCCTCGGCGTAGTAGTCGGCGTCCAGTCCCCCGGATCCGTAACGGTTCACCAGCGCGTCCTGGAGGGCGGACAGGAGCGGTTCGAGCTGGACGTCGGGGAAGTACGACGTACCGACGCTGACGCCGCCGTTCGCGGCCGTCACCCAGTCGTCGCCGATGTACTGCTCGCCGCCGAGGTTCTTCGACGTGGACCAGGCGCCGAGCCCGATCCGGCAGGTGGCCCACTCCTTGAAGATCCGGTGCACGTCCGGATGGCTGGCCTTTCCGTTGTAGACGCCGTGGAACTGCGGCAGGTCCTCCCCGACGACTGCCTTGGCGCCCACGGTGGTGCAGTACGGCACCCCGGTGGCCTGCACCAGGTCGGTGAGGCGCCCGCCGAGCCGGAACCGGTCGATCTCCTCGCCCGCCCAGACGATCGGGCGGGGCCTGCCGTCCGGACCGGGATGCGCCGCGACCAGGGCGAGGACCGCGTCCACGGCCCGGTCCAGCATCGGCTGGTCGCGCGCGCCGAACGGCCGTTCACGGGGGAGGATCGGTTGTTCGGGCTCGGGACAGGGCTCGTCCCACAGGTCCTCCATGACTTCCAGGTAGACCGGCCTGCGCTCGGAGAGGCACGCGGTGAGCGCGGCGTCGATCTGGCCGGCGGCGAGCCCCGGGTGGGAGATGACCCGCGCGTCCACGGTGACCTGCCGGTAGACGTCCAGGTTGCTCTCCGCGCGGGGGCTCATGTGCGAGGTGAGCATGCCGATGGCGCGGTAGTTCTGCCACTGCTCGTACGGCGGGGAGGCGTTGATCGCGACGAGCGGGATCCGCTCGACGTAGGCGCCGCCGCAGGCATTGAGCAGGTTGAACGCGCCGACGCTGTACGTGACCGCGGCCGCGCCGATGCCGTGGATACGGGCGTACGCGTCGGCGGCCTGGCCCGCGCCGCCCTCGGTGGGGGTGCCGACCCACTCGACGTCGCCCTCGGCGCGCAGGGCGGTCAGGAAAGGGCCGAGGTGGTTGCCGGGGACGCCGAACAGGTGGGTGATGCCCAACTCGGCGAGGCGCAGGGCGAGATAGCGGGCGACCGTGCACCGGGGGGTGGTCGCGGTCACGAGCCGCCCTCCGCGTCCGGGCCCGGGGTGGTGACCGGCGGGGCCTGGTGGACGTCGGTGGCGGCGCGCACGGCGCTCTCCAGGGCGCCCTCGATCCAGGCGTGCTTGAGGGAGGTGTGCTCCCCGGCGAAATGGACGGGACCCTCGGGCCGGGGGACGTCCAGATGGAAGCTGGTCATCTGGTGCGCGGTGTAGGTGGCGGCCTCACCGTAGGCGTACGGGTCGCGGGCCCAGCTCTTGGTGGCGCCCCGGCCGGTGAAGAACACCTCGATGCGCCGGCCGTGCAGGGCCTGGAGGTTGCGCAGGGCGTAGACGTAGCGCTCCGCGTTCGGCATGGAGTCCCAGCGCGTGGCGTCGTCGGACCAGCAGTACGCGGCGAGCACCACGCCGCCGGTGCTGCCCTCGACCCGGTGCGACGGGTAGTACATGAACCGGTTGGGGTTGTCGGCGGCGGAGCCCCCGCCGAAGCAGTGGGTGGCGGGGCGGACGGCGGGGCCGCGCAACGGCATGGTGCTGTCGAGCCGCCGCATCTCCTCGGTGACGCTGCTGTCCTTGACGGCGGCGCCGAGCAGTCCGGTGTCCGCCTCGACGGGCGTGCGGGCGGAGTCGGTGTCCTCGCCGGTGTCCGCGTGGGGATCCGGCCCGCTGTCCGCGCCGCTGTCTGCCCCGGCGGCCGTCCGGTAGTCCTCGTACGCGCCCGGCGCGAGGCTCTCCAGTTCATTGCGCCAGTCGTCCTCGGTGAACTCCCACCACCGGTGGCTGAACTCCAGCAGCACCTTGGTGGCCTGGTCGTAATGGGTCTCGATGACGGCGCGGCGCTTCTTGTACGACATCGAGGGGACGATCTCCACGAAGCGCAGGGCGGAGAACGGGATGGTGACGATCGCCAGGTCCCCGGTCCACAGCCGCGGCGGAGCGCCCGGGTCGTTCTCGGCGACGGTCTGTACGGCCACGCCCCATCCGTCCGGCCCGACGGCGCCGGTGCCCTCGGGGTCGGCGTCGCGGCTGGGGTCGTGGTATTCGAGGCGGATCATGCGGTGGCCGAGCCGTACCTCGTCGCGCAGCCCCTGGTACAGGGCGTGGGGCAGGCGCCAACTGCCGCCGGGTATCTCCCAGTAGCGCGCGCGGGGGTTGATGTCGCCGAGGCTCAGGAAGCTGTGGAAGAAGGAGAGGTGCAGCCGTGACGACATGTTCTCCAGCGTTCCGAGGGCCTCGACCGCCTCGTCGCTGAGCCCGGCGTAGTCGCGCAGGAAGCCGCCCATCGAGTAGCCGTCGAAGTCCTGGATCACCCGGGCCCAGCCCTCGACCCATTCGTCGAACGGCTTGTTGACGCGCTCCCCGTCGACCAGGTCGGAGTAGTAGTCGCGCACGCTCTCCAGCGCCCCGTCGACGGTCCTCACGACGGGCGCGCGGACCTCGTCGTCGGTGAGGTGGAAGCCCTCGTTGATCCGTTCGGGAGCGGTGGCGTACGCGCTGCGCCGTACCTGGACCCGGTTGGCGCGGATCCAGGAGTTGCCCACCTTGTCGGGTTCGCGGAAGTCGGGGCTGTCGTCGCCGTAACTCCAGGTCCGGCCGGTGAAGGAGGTGTACGTGACCGGGGGGACGGGGGTGTCGGGACCGCTGCCCGTGGCGGGGTCCACGTCCACGTTGTAGAACTGGCGGCGGCCGAGCCCGAGTTTGTCGACGAGGGCGAGGACGAGCGGGTGGAAGTCGGGCAGCCGCATGGCCCCGGCCTCGGCGTACTGGGCGGGGTCGTCGAAGGGCTGGTGGTGTTTGGTGGCGCGGACGGTCTTGATGCGTCCGCCGACGCGGCTCGCGTTGGCCTCGATGATGGTGACGTCGTGCCCGGCGTCCTTGAGCAGCCGGCCGGCGACGAGGCCGGTGATACCGGCGCCGACGACGAGGATCTTCTTGCGCGGGTGGCGGGTGGGGCCGAGGTGGCCCGTGTCGATCAGGGTGTGGAGATAGCCGAGTTTGAGGTCCTTGCCGTCCGGCCCGACGAGGAGGAGTTCGCGGGCGAGCTTGAGACACGTCTGCCAGCGCGCACGGGTGGCGGAGTTGTCGCGTGGGGTGTCGGTCATAGCTGACGATCGTAGATATGAAGAAACGGTTTCCCAGTTCCCCCGGAAGACAAAGTCCTAAAAGCGCCGATCGCATTGCCTGACGTAATTTCGACTTGCCCGCATTTCCCTTACGAGAACCTGAGTTTCGCCAGGGACGGAAGGGAACCGGGAACGAAGCCGAGGCAATCATTCCTCGCGGAATGGGAAAGTCCGGGGGCCTCGGCCGCGACAACCCCACCGGACTTTCCCATTCCACCACACCCCGAAGATCTGACCCGAAAATTCGTTCTCCCTCGCGCTGTAGGTTTTCGGCCGGGAGCATCCCGAATTCCCGACGAACTCCGCCACAGGCCACCGGCAGGGGACCCTCGCCAACGGCGACCTGTCCCGACTCGTCGAGGCGGCCTCGGCGGCACCCGGCAGGCGCTCGCGGCCGGCGCACCGGTCATCGTCGGGGGCGTCACCGAGGACAAGCCCGCCAACGCGGCACGGGTCGCGCACCACGCGGCCTCGGCACGATCGAGCACCTGGCCCTCGCCTGACCCTGGCCCGCCCCACGCCCACGGATGGCCTCGGTGCCCTGATCACGGCTGCCCTGATCACACGGTCAGGCTCTGTTCAGGTTCAGGGCTCTACTCTCGCCGCGTCGTCACCGGTACGGCCCGGATCCCGAGAGGAATACGCCTGTGAAGAAGCTCCCGCAGATCACTCTGGCCTTCTGGATCATGAAGATCGCCGCCACAACGCTCGGAGAGACTGGCGGCGATCTTCTCGCGCAGACGATGAACGTCGGGTACCTGGTGAGTTCGCTGATCCTCATCGGTCTGTTCTTCATCAGCCTGGTCATCCAACTGAAAGCGAAGACATTCCATCCGGTGCTCTACTGGACGGTCATCCTCTCGACCAGCACCGCCGGCACCACCATGTCGGACTTCATGAACCGCACGGCAGGTCTGGGCTACGCCACGGGTGCGATGGTCCTGATCACCGCGCTGGCCGCGGTGTTCGTGGTCTGGCGCCTGAGCGGTCTCACCTTCGATGTCACCCGCATCGGCAGTTTCAGCGGTGAGGTGCTGTACTGGACGGCGATTCTTTTCTCGAACACGCTCGGCACCTCCCTGGGTGACTTCCTCGCCGACAGTTCCGGACTCGGATACGCGGGCGGTGCCCTGTTGATCAGTGGCCTGCTGGCGCTGACCGTTCTCGCCAAATACCGCAGCCGGATCTCCGTCACCCTGCTGTTCTGGATCGCGTTCGTCCTCACCCGCCCCCTCGGCGCGACGGTGGGTGACTTCTTCAGCAAGCCCGTGGTCAAGGGCGGGCTGGGCTTCGGCACGATCGGCTCGTCCCTCGTCCTCCTCGCCGTGCTCGCGGCGCTCATCGGTCACACGATGCGCCGGCAGCGGAAGCAGGCGGCACTGGCCGACCGGGACAGTGAGGACCCGGTGGCCGCGACCGTCTGACCACGACCGTCTGACCGCCGCCGTCCGACCACCGCCGTCCGACCACCGCCGTCCGACCGCGTACGCCTCTCGAACACCTTTCCTTGACGCCTCCGGCCAGGACCACTCCGACCACGGGAAAGCGGGCACGTACAGCGAGAACGCGGCGGCCGGCCCCTCAGGCCGTGTTCCGCACCGGCTCGTCCTGACCCATGATGAGGTGCGGGGCGGTGGCCTCGGTGCGGCGGCGATGGTCCCAAGAGGGGGTTCCTGGTGAGTGAGTCGAGGGAGACGGACGCCGAGGTGATCGTGGTGGGCGCGGGGCCGGCCGGGTCGTCCGCCGCCTTTCACCTGGCCAAGGCGGGCGTCGATGTGCTGCTTCTGGAGAAGTCCCACTTCCCCCGGGAGAAGGTGTGCGGAGACGGTCTGACCCCCCGGGCGGTGCACCAGCTGATCCGGATGGGGATCGACATCAACGCCCCGGGGTGGATGCGGTCACGCGGTATGCGCTGGGTGGCCGGGAGCTTCCAGGTCCATATCGAATGGCCCGGCCTCGGGAGTTACCCCGATTTCGGTCTCTCGCGCAGCCGGCACGACTTCGACGACATCCTCGCCCAGCACGCGGCGGCCGCCGGAGCACGGCTGCTCAACGGTGTGAAGGTGACCCACCCGGTGCTCGATCGCTCCGGCCGTGTCACCGGGGTCAGCGGCGTCGGCGTGGCGGCCGGAGCAAAGAGGTCGAAGGAGGCGGAGAAAGCGAAGGGGGCGGAGGAGGCGACGGTCTACCGCGCGCCGATCGTCATCGCCGCCGACGGCGCCTCGGCCCGCCTCGCCCTCGCCCTGGGGCTGCAACGGGACAAGAACCGGCAGATCGCGACGGCCGCCCGTCGTTACTACCGCAGCCCGGAGCGTTCCCAGGAGGAGTATCTGGAGCTGTGGGCCGACCTCCGCTTTCCGGGGACGGACCGCTATCTGCCCGGATACGGCTGGATCTTCCCGATGGGCGACGGCAGGGTCAATGTCGGGCTCGGCGCGCTGCCGCACCGCCGGTACGGGAAGGTCGAGCTGCGCCCCGCCCTGGACCGGTGGCTGGCCCGCACCCCGCACGCGTGGGGACTGCGCGAGGAGAACGCCGAGGGCCCCGTGCGGAGCGCGGCGCTGCCCATGGGCTTCAACCGGCACCCCCTGTACACCCGGGGGCTCCTTCTGGTCGGCGACTCGGGCGGCATGATCAGCCCCTGGAACGGCGAGGGCATCGCCCAGGCGCTGGAGGCCGGCGAGGTCGCGGCCGGGAGCGCCGCACTCGCCCTGGCCCTTCCCCAGGGGCCGAAGCGGGAACGTATCCTGCTCAACTACCCGGTGGAGATGAACCGTCGCTGGGGGCGCTACTACCGCCTCGGCAACACCGCCGCCGACCTCGTCTTCAGCCGGTCGGGCTTCCAGCCGCTCCTCAACCGCTACGTTCTGGGCTCGCCGTTCCTGCTCAAGGCCCTGGCCCGGCTGCTCACCGACCTCACCGACAAGCCGTCGCGCGACACGATCGACCACCTGATCAATACGGCGGTCCGCCTCGTCCCGACGCCACCGGTCCGGCGCAGGGCCCGGTGACGGAGCCGGGCGGCCCGGTCAGCTCTTGACGATCACGCTCTCGACGCCCGGAAGTCCCTTGTCCCACCAGTGCCCGTAGCGCCGGTAGACGGCCGGATCGCGGCCGGCGAGCAGCGCGGAGAGCTTCTCCGCCTCCTCGGTCAGACCGCGCCACGCGGCCCTGTCGAGCCGGTGGAAGGCGGTCAGCTCCAGCCCGCCCGCGACCGCGCGCCACACTCCGGCCACCTGCCCGTCGACCAGCAGGCAGGGCAGCATGTCGCCGTTGCGCCGGACGACCAGTGGCCGGTACTCCGGGGGCAGCACCCGCCCGGGGACTGCGTGGGCCAGCAGCGTGCTGTCCCACATCGGCAGCAGCCTCGGCGGCGCCGGGGTGTCCTCGGCGGGCACGGTCGCTCCCGCCGCGTCGAACAGGGCGGCACGGCCCGGACCCGCCACCCGCACCACCTGGTCCCCGAGCGCGTCCAGCGCCTCCGTGATCACCGCGCGCCCCAGCAGGGTGAACCGGGCGAAGTCCTGGGCCGACGCGGGCCCGAACGCCCGCAGATAGCCGAGCAGCAGCCGCCGCGTCCCGGCCGCCGCGTCCGCTACGTCCGGTGGCGTGGCCCCGGGGGCCGAGGGGGAGGCGAGGTAGGCGTTCGGCAGGGTGAACGACCAGGGGCCGCCGGTCGGCGCGTGATGTATCGGCGCGTACGTGCGCAGCGCCCACCACACCCGGTGCGCGTGCTCGCCGAACCGCCCCGTGACCTCCTTCTCCACCTCGGCCCCGGTGCGGGGCCGCGCCAGGTACGCGGCCAGCCGCGGGAGCAGCTCGTCGGCGTCGGTATGGGTCAGGCCGGTCGAGGTGAAGCGCCGGTCGTGGAGCCGCGCCGACCGCAGGGTGCCGAGCATGGCGGCGTGGTACGGCGCGTGGTCCTCGGCGTGGACGGCGTGCAGCGTGATCCGCATGAGGGTCGCCTTCACGATCCGCCGCTCCGCGAACGCCGCGTCGAGATCCTCCGGCGCGAAGTCCCGCACGCGGTTCCACAGCGCCAGATACGGCGACGCGGCCGTCTGCGCCTGGATCGCGCACACCCGGCGGACGGCCTCCGCCACGTCGAGGCGCTTGCGTTCGAGCAGGAGCTGACGGTCCAGGGTGGCCAGGGCGAGCTGTCGGGCGGTAAGGCTCATGGCCGGATTATGCCGCCCCGCCTCACCCGTACGGCCGGACCGGCGGCCACGAGAGGACCGGCCGGAACGCCCCACCGTCTCGAACGCCCCGCGTCCGGCCAGCCGCTGCCGCACCGGCTCAAACGCCTGCGGAATCCGAGGTTCGCGCGGCAGCCCTATGCGGATCCGAAGTGAACTCGTACCGCAGCTCGTACAGATGTCCCGCCTTGACCATCACCGTGGCTTCGAGGACCCGTTCGTCGTCGCCGTACACCACACGCAGCGTCCGCAGCACCGGGAGATCCCCGGGCAGGCGGAGAACCTCGTACTGCTCCTGCGTGGGGACCCGGGCCGAGACATGGTCGACGGCGAGCCGGGGTGGATGGCCGAGTTCGGTGAGGAGAGTGGGCGTTCCACCCCAGATCCGGCGCCGTTCCATCAGTGCGGTGCCCTGGGCTATGTCCAGCGGGTAATAGGAGTGGACCAGTTCCACCGGTTCCTCGCCCAGAACGAGCACCTGACGGCGGACCAGCGCCGTACCGCCCTCGGGGAGCCGGAGCGCCACCGCCACGTCCGCGGGCGGTACGGCCTCGCCCACGTCGAGGAGTTGGCTGCGGGCTTCCCCGCCGGGTCCGTCGCGTTCGGTGATCTCGGCGAGCCAGGGATACGGGTCCTCGGCGCCGGCCACAGCGAGGGACGCGGCGGGGCGGACGGTCCGCTGCCGGTGTTCCCGTACGGTCACGGCCGCCCCCGGCCGGCCGACAACCAGCCTTTCGTCCTTGAGGAGTTGCAGCGCCTTCTGCACCGTGGCGTTCGAGGCGCCGAATCTCTCTTTCAGCCGCACGGTGGACGGCAGGCTGGCTCCCGGCGCGAGTCCACCGGCCATGATCTCGTCCCGCAGGTCAGCGGCGATCCGCTCGTGCAGGGACCGGCGGTCGTGGGCGTTCTCTTCGGTCCGGTCCACGGTCGTCATCCGATCCTGATCTCGTAGCGCAGCCGTTGACGGTGTGCGGGCATGGTCATCCGATCCACCTGGATGGGGCGGTCCTCACGGTCGAAAGTGACCCGGGTCAGGCAGAGTACGGGCCGGCCCTCCTCAATACCGAGGGCCTCACCCTCTCCCCGGTCGGGTATTCGGGCAGTCACATCTTCCTGGACCCGGACCCCGATGTGCCCCAACTCGGCGAGCAGAGTGACCGCCCCACCGGGGATCTTCGCCGTTCCGGCGAGCCGGGTGCCGCGCGCGATGGACGCCGGGTAGTACGTGTTGGTCAGCTCGCACGGCTGGTTCTCCAGGTACATCACCCGCCTCCGGACCACGACAGCGTCTCCCACGGAGATCCCGAGCAGTCCGGCCACCTCGTCCTCCGCCTGGATCTCATCCGCTCCGACGATCCGCTGACCGCCCCGACGCCCCCGCGCGGCCAGTTCCGCGCCCCACGCGTCGGGCCTGCCCGCGCCCGGCGGTGTCACGGGTGACCGCCCTGCGCGGCACCGTCGTCACCGACCTGCCCGGGACCCGTCGTCCGGCCCCGTCCGGGGTTCAGATCGCGTCGGGGTCGATCGGGTCGATGCCGGTGCCCTCGTACAGCTCCGGGCGTACGGACAGTACGGTCCGGCCCACGGGCCATTCCGCCGATGGTTTGGCCAGATGGACGGCGTGCGCGATCCGCCAGTCGGCTCCGCCGCCGACCAGCGCGCCCGCGTCGAGCCCGGCCGTCAGATCGAGGGATTCGACCTCAAGGCCGGGCAGGCTCGCCACGTGCTCGCCGACGCCCTTGCGGTCGGATTCCGCCGCCAGCAGGCACAGCGAGGGGACGTGACCGAGCGCCCGCCCCTCGGCCGCCGCCACCACGAGCCAGGACAGCTTCCGATGACCCGCGCCCAGCGCGAGCAGAGCGGTGTGGTCGAGGAGGAAGGGGATCACGCAGCGGCCCCACGATGCCGCCCCGAGCGGGCCTCGATGGCGCTCAGCAGGCGCTGACCGCTCTCCTCGTCGGACGCGGTGAGTTCGACGCCCATGTGGTCACGGAGGTACGCACGCGCCCTTTCGCCGCGCTCCGCGAGCTCCGCGCTGGTGAACCGCTCCGCGGCAAGTTCCTCCACCAGGCCGCGGATGGTCGTGCCCTGCTCGCTCGCCAGCAGGCCCAGCCGCGCCCTGGCCGCCTTGGACACCTTGATGCTCGTGTCGTCATCACCGCTCATACCGTCGACTCTACTCGCGGTAGAACCACTGTGCGGCGTAACGGGCCGTTCCTGGCGCCCGTACTCCCGTTCCCGCCGTCCCCCGGAAAACGGCCGTCAGACGGCGGCACCCGGGCGACCGCCCGGTCCGTTCGGGCCGTCGGCGCCGTGGACGAGGTCCATCGCCGCGCGCACCTCGCGCCGCTCCTCCTCGGTCAGGGCGCCGTCGGCGGACCCCGGCAGCGGCGGGAGCGCCGCCGCTGCCTCCTCCGCCTCGGCGATCAGGGCATCGATCGCGGCGAACTGCGCCTCCGTGACCCGCACCTCAGCCGTCCTCGCCTTCCGGTTCCCCCTCAAGCTCCCCCTCCGTCTCCAGGAACACCGCGCGCAGCGCCGCCAGCACCTCCGGGTCCGGCTTCTCCCACATGCCGCGTGACTCCGCCTCCAGCAGCCGCTCCGCGATGCCGTGCAACGCCCACGGGTTGGCCTCCTGGAGGAACTGGCGGTTCTCCGGGTCCAGGACATACGTCTCGGTCAGCTTGTCGTACATCCAGTCGGCCACGACGCCCGTCGTCGCGTCGTAGCCGAAGAGGTAGTCGACCGTCGCGGCCAGCTCGAACGCGCCCTTGTAGCCGTGGCGGCGCATCGCCTCGATCCAGCGCGGGTTGACCACGCGGGCGCGGAAGACGCGGGAGGTCTCCTCGACCAGGGTGCGGGTGCGGACCGTCTCCGGGCGGGTCGAGTCGCCGATGTACGCCTCGGGGGCCGTGCCCTTCAGCGCGCGTACGGTGGCGACCATGCCGCCGTGGTACTGGAAGTAGTCGTCCGAGTCCGCGATGTCGTGCTCGCGCGTGTCGGTGTTCTTGGCGGCCACCGCGATCCGCTTGTACGCGGTCTCCATCTCGCCGCGCGCCGGGCGCCCGTCGAGTTCGCGGCCGTACGCGTAGCCGCCCCACACCGTGTAGACCTCGGCGAGGTCCGCGTCCGTACGCCAGTCGCGGCTGTCGATGAGCTGGAGGATGCCCGCGCCGTACGTACCGGGCCGGGAGCCGAAGATACGGGTCGTGGCGCGCCGTTCGTCGCCGTGTTCCGCCAGGTCGGCCTGGGCGTGGGCGCGGACGAAGTTGGACTCGGCCGGTTCGTCCAGCGCGGCGACCAGGCGTACGGCGTCGTCCAGCAGCCCGATCGCGTGCGGGAACGCGTCGCGGAAGAAGCCGCTGATGCGCAGGGTGACGTCGATACGGGGCCGGTTCAGTTCCGCCAGGGGGACCGGTTCCAGGCCGGTGACCCGGCGGGAGGCGTCGTCCCACACCGGCCGGACGCCCAGCAGCGCCAGCGCCTCCGCGATGTCGTCGCCCGAGGTGCGCATCGCGCTCGTCCCCCAGAGGGAGAGCCCGACCGAGGTCGGCCAGTCGCCGTTGTCGGTGCGGTAGCGGGTGAGGAGCGAGTCCGCGAGGGCCTGCCCGGTCTCCCAGGCGAGCCGGCTCGGCACGGCCTTCGGGTCGACGGAGTAGAAGTTGCGGCCGGTCGGCAGGACGTTGACCAGACCGCGCAGCGGCGATCCCGACGGGCCCGCCGGGACGAAGCCGCCGCTCAGGGCGTGCACGACGTGCTCGATCTCGTCGTCCGTGCCGGCCAGGCGCGGAACGACCTCGCGGGCCGCGAAGGTGAGGATGTCCGCCACGGCTCCGGGCAGACCGGCGGCCACGGAAGGCACCGCCGCCGGGTCCCAGTCCGCGTCCTCCATCGCCTGGACGAGCGTGCGGGCCCGCTCCTCCGCGTCGTCGGCGGCGGTGCGGGTGGCGGCCGACTCGTCGAGGCCGAGGGCCTCGCGCAGGCCGGGCAGCGACGACGTACCGCCCCAGATCTGCCGGGCGCGGAGGATCGCGAGGACGAGGTTGACGCGCGCCTCGCCGGTCGGGGCGGAGCCGAGGACATGCAGCCCGTCGCGGATCTGCGCGTCCTTGACCTCGCAGAGCCAGCCGTCGACATGGAGCAGGAAGTCGTCGAACCCGTCGTCGTCCGGGCGCGCTTCGAGCCCGAGGTCGTGGTCGAGCTTGGCGGCCTGGATCAGCGTCCAGATCTGCGCGCGGATCGCCGGCAGCTTCGCCGGGTCCATCGAGGAGATCGCCGCGTACTCGTCGAGCAGCTGCTCCAGGCGCGCGATGTCGCCGTACGACTCGGCGCGCGCCATCGGCGGTACGAGGTGGTCCACCAGCGTGGCGTGCACGCGCCGCTTCGCCTGCGTCCCCTCGCCCGGGTCGTTGACGAGGAACGGGTAGATCAGCGGCAGGTCACCGAGCGCGGCGTCCGGCGCGCAGGAGGCGGACATCCCGGCGTTCTTGCCGGGCAGCCACTCCAGGTTGCCGTGCTTGCCCAGGTGGATCATGGCGTCGGCGCCGAACCCGCCGTCGTGGCGGGACGCCTGGATCCAGCGGTACGCGGCCAAGTAGTGGTGCGAGGGCGGCAGATCGGGGTCGTGGTAGATCGCGATCGGGTTCTCGCCGAAGCCGCGCGGCGGCTGGATGAGGATCAGCAGATTGCCGCGCCGCAGCGCGGCGAGCACGATGTCGCCGTCCGGGTCGCCGCCCGCGCCGACCCGGCTGCGGTCGAGGAACATCTCGCCGGGCGGCGGCCCCCAGTGCCGCTCGACGGAGGCGCGCAGACCGGCGGGGAGCTCCGCGTACCAGCGCCGGTAGTCGGCCGCCGGGATACGGACGGGGTTACGGGCGAGCTGCTCCTCGGTGAGCCATTCCTGGTCGTGGCCGCCCGCGTCGATGAGCGCGCGGATCAGCTCGTCGCCGTCGCCGGACTCCAGCCCGGGCACGGGCTCGTCCGGCTCCGTACCGAAGTCGTACCCGTCGGCCTCCAGCCGGCGCAGCAGCGCGACGGCGCTGGCCGGGGTGTCGAGCCCGACGGCGTTGCCGATGCGGGAGTGCTTGGTGGGGTACGCGGAGAGGACCAGCGCCACGCGCTTCTCGGCGTTCGTACGGAACGCGAGCGAGGCGTGGCGCACGGCGATCCCGGCGACGCGCGCGGCCCGCTCGGGGTCGGGTACGTACGCGGGCAGCCCGTCCTCGTCGATCTCCTTGAAGGAGAACGGGACGGTGATCAGGCGCCCGTCGAACTCCGGTACGGCGACCTGCGAGGCGGCGTCCAGCGGCGTCAGCCCCTCGTCGCTCTCCTCCCAGGCGGCGCGGCTGCTGGTGAGGCAGAGCGCTTGCAGGATCGGTACGTCGAGCGCGGCGAGCGCGCCCGCGTCCCACGCCTCGTCGTCGCCGCCGGCCGACGCCTGGGCGGGCTTGGTGCCTCCGGCGGCGAGCACGGTGGTGACGATCGCGTCGGCCTCGCCCAGGGCTGCCAGCAGTTCGGGTTCGGGCGCGCGCAGGGACGAGACGAAGAGGGGGAGGGGCCGGGCTCCGGCGTCCTCGACGGCCGAGCACAGGGTCTCCACGAAGGCGGTGTTGCCGCTCATGTGGTGGGCTCGGTAGTAGAGCACGGCGACGGTCGGAGCCACCTCCGCCACCGAATGGCCGGGCCGGCCGAAGCGCGGCGGCCTGGCCTTGCGCTCCAGCCGGCCCCAGGTGGGCGCGGCGGCGGGCGGTTCGAAGCCGTGGCCGGTCAGCAGGACGGTGTCGGAGAGGAACCGCGCGAGCTGCTCCAGGTTGGCGGGCCCGCCGTGGGCGAGGTAGGCGTGCGCCTCGGCGGCGATCCCGATGGGGACGGTGGACGCCTCCATGAGCTGTGCGTCGGGCGCCTGTTCACCGGTGAGGACCACGACCGGGACGTCTCGGGCGAGGAGCGCGTCGATGCCGTCCTGCCAGGCGCGCAGCCCGCCGAGGAGGCGTACGACGACGAGGTCGGCGCCGTCCAGCAGTGCGGGCAGTTCGTCGAGCGCGAGCCGGGCGGGGTTGGCGAACCGGTACGGGACCGGGCCCCCCGCCGCGTTGGCGGCACGGGCGCTGAGCAGATCGGTGTCGGACGTCGACAGGAGCAGCAGCATGCGGCGTCTGGCCTTCCTCGGGGTCCGCGCCCCGGGCGGGTGTGGAGGACGGCGGGAGTTCCTGGCTCACCCGGCGGCCGGAGCTGCCGGGTTCACAGTGGCGGGACCGCGCCGGGTTCGCACCGGGCTTCCTCCCCATGACGCCGTCACTGGCGTGCGGCGGGCTGACGGGCCCGCCGTCTGCATAGTAAGTGCTGAGGTCACGGGCGGGGAGGGCGCCCGGACGAGTGGGTCCGTGGCGAGGACCACGTGGGTATGCTCGCGGCCATGCCGCCCACCTCGCCAACACCCGTGAACCGGGACGAAGCCACCGCGCGCGCTCCGTCCCCGGGCGCGGTGCGCGATGCCGTACGGGCACGGAGTGACGCCTGCCCCGGCGCGCTGCGGCTGCACGCCGCCGACGACGGGGCGCTGGCCAGACTCCGGCTGCCCGCAGGGGTGTTGACGCACCGTCAGGCACAGGTCCTGGCGGACGCGGCAGAGCGCCTGGGAGACGGCCATCTGGACCTCACGTCCCGGGGCAACGTGCAGCTCCGGGGGCTGGACGCGGGCTGCGGCGGGGAGCTGGCGGCGCTGCTGCACGGGGCGGACCTGCTGCCGTCGGAGGCGCACGAGCGGGTACGGAACATCGTCGCCTCGCCACTGGCCGGCCTCGACGGACTCGGCGCGGGGGACGTCCAGTTGTGGGCCCGGCGGCTGGACGAGCTGCTGTGCGCGAGCGACGCGGCGACGGGGCTCTCCGGGCGCTTCCTCTTCGCGCTGGACGACGGCCGGGGCGATGTGGCCGCGCTGGGCGCGGATGTGACGTTGCTCGCACGGCGGGACGGCACGGTGACGGTACGGACCGGGGCGAACCATCCTGCCGTACGGGTCCCGGACGTACGGGTCCCGGACGTACGGGTCCCGGCCGCCGACGCCCCGCGCGCGGCCCTGCTGGCGGCGGAGGTCTTCCTCACCGTGGCGGGCGCGAGCGGCACGGGCGCCTGGCGCGTGCAGGACCTGCCGGCCGAGTCCGCGCGGGGGCTGACGGCGGCGGTGACGGAGCGCCTGACGGCGGCCGGGATCCCGGTCCTGCCGGGGGACGCGGGCTCGGACGCGGCGGCCCCCGGCCCGGCCCCCACTCCGGCCCCCACCCCTGCCCCCGGGCCGATCCCCTCCCCCGACGGAACGGTGGCGCTCTCCGCGTACCCCCGGCTCGGCAGGCTGAGCGTGGCCCAGTGGCGGCTCCTGCTCACCGAGGACCGTGGCCTGCGGCTGACGCCCTGGCGCGGGGTGATCGTCCCCGGCCTGGCTCCCGCGGCCGCCGCCGGTCTCCTCGGGCACCTCCGTACCGCCGGACTGGTCACCGATCCCGGCTCGCCCTGGCTCGGCGTCGGCGCCTGCACCGGGCGGCCGGGGTGCGCCAAGGCGCTCGCCGACGTACGGGCCGACGCCGCGGCGGCCGTGGCCGAAGCCGCCGCCCCGGGCGTGGACGGGAACGGCCTGCCCGTGTACTGGTCGGGATGCGCGCGGCGGTGCGGTCGTCCGCGGGGCGACCATGTGGACCGGGTCGCGACCGGGGAGGGCCGCTACACCGTCTCCGTGCACCGGCACGACAACGGTCCAAACGCAGACAACGCAGACAACGCAGCCGTGACGAGATGAGCGGAACCACAGTGTTCGACTACGAGAAGGACGGCGCGGCGATATACCGCCAGTCGTTCGCCACGATCCGCGCCGAGGCGGACCTCGCCGGGCTGCCCGCCGATGTCTCCCAGGTCGCGGTGCGGATGATCCACGCCTGCGGCATGGTCGACCTCGTGCGCGACCTGGCCTTCACCCCCGGTGTGGTGGCCCGCGCCCGCGCGGCGCTGCGCGCGGGCGCGCCGATCCTGTGCGACGTGCAGATGGTCGCGAGCGGGGTCACGCGCAAGCGGCTGCCCGCCGGCAACGACGTGCTCTGCACGCTCTCCGACCCCGCCGTGCCCGCCCTCGCCGCCGAGTTGGGGACGACGCGCAGCGCCGCCGCGCTGGAGCTGTGGCGGGACCGGCTGGACGGCGCGGTCGTCGCCGTCGGCAACGCGCCGACCGCGCTCTTCCGGCTGCTGGAGATGGTCGAGGCGGGCGCACCGCGCCCGGCGGCCGTCATCGGCGTCCCGGTCGGCTTCATCGGCGCGGCCGAGTCCAAGGACGCGCTGGCCGGCCACCCCGCCGGCCTGGAACACCTGGTCGTACGGGGACGGCGCGGCGGCAGCGCCCTCGCGGCGGCGGCCATCAACGCGATCGCGAGCGAAGTGGAATGACCGAGAACACCACGGCCACGACGGACCCGTCCGACGCGACGGACACGGCCGACGCGACGGACGAGACCGGTGGCCTCCGCACCGGCCGGCTGTACGGCGTCGGCCTCGGCCCCGGCGACCCGTCCCTGATGACCGTACGGGCGGTCCAGGTCATCGCCGAGGCGGACGTGATCGCGTACCACAGCGCCCGCCACGGCCGCTCCATCGCGCGCTCCATAGCCGCCGCGCACCTGCGCGCGGACCACATCGAGGAGCCGCTGGTCTACCCGGTCACCACCGGCACCACCGACCATCCCGGCGGCTACCAGGGCGCGATGGACGAGTTCTACACGGAGTCCGCCGCCCGGCTCGCCGCCCATCTCGACGCGGGGCGCACCGTCGCGGTGCTCGCGGAGGGCGATCCGCTCTTCTACGGCTCGTACATGCACATGCACAAACGGCTCGCCGACCGTTATCCGACCGAGGTCGTCCCCGGAGTGACCTCGGTGAGCGCCGCCGCCGCGCGGCTCGGCACCCCGCTCGTCGAGGGCGAGGAGGTGCTGACGGTCCTGCCGGGCACCCTGCCCGAGGAGGAGCTGACGGCCCGGCTGGCCTCGGCGGACTCGGCGGTGGTGATGAAGCTGGGCAGGACGTTCCCGACGGTACGGCGAGCGGTCGAGCGGGCGGGGCGGCTGGCGGACGCGCGGTACGTGGAGCGCGCGACGATGAGCGGGGAGCGTACGGGCGCACTGGCGGACACGGACCCGGACTCGGTGCCGTACTTCTCGGTGGCGGTGCTGCCGAGCCGCGTGGCCGCGACGCGGTCCCCGGCACCTTCGCCGGCGGCACCCGGCTCGGGCTCCGGCTCCGGTGAGGTCGTGGTGGTGGGCACGGGCCCGGCGGGTCCGCTGTGGCTCACGCCCGAGACGCGCGGCGCGCTGGCCGCCGCCGAGGATCTGGTCGGCTACACCACCTATCTGGACCGGGTGCCGGTCCGCCCCGGCCAGCGGCGGCACGGCTCCGACAACAAGGTGGAGTCCGAGCGCGCCGAGTTCGCCCTGGACCTGGCGCGGCGGGGCCGCCGCGTGGCCGTCGTCTCCGGCGGTGACCCGGGGGTCTTCGCGATGGCCACGGCCGTTCTGGAGGCCGCGTCGGCCGACCCGTACCGGGAGATACCCGTACGGGTCCTCCCGGGCGTGACCGCCGCCAACGCCGCCGCCGCGCGCGCCGGTGCGCCCCTCGGTCACGACTACGCCGTGCTCTCGCTCTCCGACCGCCTCAAGCCGTGGGAGGTCATCGCGGAACGGCTGCGCGCGGCGGCCCGCGCGGACCTGGTGCTGGCGCTCTACAACCCGGGCTCCCGCAGCCGCGACTGGCAGGTCGGCAAGGCCCGCGAGCTGCTGCTGGAGCACCGCGCCCCGGACACCCCAGTCGTGCTCGGACGCGATGTGGGCGGGCCGGAGGAGAGCGTGCGGATCGTACGGCTGGCGGAACTCGACCCGGCGCAGGTGGACATGCGGACGATCCTGATCGTCGGTTCGTCGCAGACGGTGACCGTACGGCGAGGGGGAAGCGACGGAGACGGCGGCGGCGAGGAGATCGTCTGGACCCCGCGCCGCTACCCGGAGCCTTCTCCGTCCCACGCGCCGTCTCCGTCTCCGTCTCCGTCTCCAGCTCCATCTCCGGAGCCGTTCCCGACCGCTGATTCGCCCGCCCCCTCCGAGAGGTGAGCCACCCACGCCGCCGCGTCCTCGGCGGTCTCCACGACGGTCACCCCCGACGGCACGGGCGGCCGCCGCACGACCACGACCGGAATCCCCGCCTCCCGGGCGGCGGTGAGCTTGGGCGCGGTCGCCGCGCCGCCGCTGTCCTTGGTCACGACGACGTCGATGCGGTGCCGCCGGAGCAGCTCGCGCTCCCCGTCGAGCGTGAAGGGCCCCCGGTCGAGCAGGGTCTCGGTGCGGGCCGGGTACGGCGGTTCGGGCGCGTCCACGGACCGTACGAGGAACCAGTGGCGGTCGAGTTCCGGGCCCACGAAGGCGGCGAGCCCCATCCGCCCGGTGGTGAGGAAGACCCTGCGGGCGCCGCCGAGCCCGCGCAGCGCCTCGGCGGCGCCGGCCAGCGCCCCGACCGTACGCCAGTCGTCGCCGGGCACGGGCACCCAGGAGGGGCGGCGCAGCGCCAGCAGGGGGACGGCGGCGGTGGCGGCGGCGAGGGCCGCGTTCCGGCTGATGGCCGCGGCGAAGGGATGGGTGGCGTCGATGAGCGCGTCCACCCGGTCCTCGCGCAGCCGGCGCGCCAGCCCGTCCGCCCCGCCGAACCCGCCGACGCGCACCTCCCCCGGCGGCAGCACGGGCCGCGCGACGCGCCCGGCGAGGGACGTCGTCACGCGCAGCCGCGGGTGGAGCAGTTCCGCGAGGCGGCGCGACTCGGTGGTCCCGCCGAGGATCAGCACGTGCAAGGGCAACGGTTCTCTCCATGACGGACGGCGGTACGGATACGACTACGGGCGCGGGCGCGGGTGGGGGCGGCCGCGACGCCCAACTCAAGCACACCGGTCTGCGGCCCGGCTGGACCACCGGTGCCTGCGCGACGGCGGCGACGACGGCCGCGTACACCGCCCTGCTGACCGGCGGCTTCCCCGACCCGGTGACGGTCACGCTGCCGAAGGGGCAGACCCCGGCGTTCGCGCTGGCGACGGAGGAGCTGTCCGGCGGGGCGGCCATGGCGGGCGTGGTCAAGGACGCGGGCGACGATCCGGATGTCACGCACGGCGCGCTGGTCCGCGCCACGGTGCGGCTGCTGCCGCCGGGCGCGGGCGTCGTCTTCCGGGCGGGCCCCGGCGTGGGGACGGTGACGCGTCCCGGGCTGCCCCTGGAGGTCGGCGAACCGGCCATCAACCCGGTCCCGCGTCAGCTGATGCGGGACCATGTGGCGGAGGTGGCGCGGCGGTACGGCGGCACGGGCGACGTGGAGATCACGGTCGCGGTGGACGACGGCGAGGAGATCGCCCGGTCGACCTGGAACCCGCGCCTGGGCATCCTGGGCGGCCTGTCCGTCCTCGGCACGACGGGGGTGGTCGTCCCGTACTCCTGCTCGGCGTGGATCGACTCGATCCGGCGGGGTGTGGACGTGGCGCGCGCGGCGGGACGCCGGCACGTGGCGGGGTGCACGGGCTCGACCTCGGAGAAGACGGTCCGCGCCGTGCACGGGCTGCCGGAGGACGCGCTGCTGGACATGGGCGACTTCGCGGGGGCGGTCCTCAAGTACATCCGCCGTCACCCGGTGGACCGCCTCACGCTCTGCGGGGGCTTCGCGAAGCTCTCGAAACTGGCGGCGGGCCACCTCGACCTGCACTCGGGGCGCTCCCAGGTGAACAAGGCGTTCCTGGCGGAACTGGCCTCGGCGGCAGGCGCGGACGCGGCACTGGCGGCCCGGGTCGCGGAGTCCAACACGGGCCTGGAGGCGCTGCGCCTGTGCGAGGCGGCGGGTGTGGCGCTGGGCGACGCGGTGGCGGTACGGGCCAGGGCGGAGGCGCTGGCGGTGCTGCGGGGGGCGCCGGTGGCGGTGGACGTGATCTGCGTCGACCGGGCGGGGGCGGTGGTGGGACGCAGCGAGCCGAGCACCGGGGGCGAGGGGCCCGCGTAGGCCCGCGACACGGTGTAGGCCCGCGGGACGTCTCGTAGGCCCGAGGCACGGCGTAAGCCGCGGCACGTCTCGTGGGCCCGCGGCACGTCGTAGGCCCACGGGGGCTCACGTCCCGCACACCGGTCCCGCCGGGACGTCCGCCGCCACCGCCGCGCGGTCCTCGTCCGTGAGCGCGCGCTGCCCCGTCACCGTACAGAGCGTGCGGATCCACGCCTCGGGGTCGAGGCGTACGGCGATCACCTGGCGGCCGTCGGTGGCCATGACCGTCGAGCCGTCGGCGGACACGGCCGGGAAGGCGCCCGCGCGCCGGTACGCCGCCCCGAAGTCGTAGGACCGTTCGTACGAGCGCTGTCCGGCGCGGTAGATCCGTACCCTTCCGGTGTCCGCCACGAGGAAGCCCCCGTCCTCGTCGATGAACTCGGCGGCGTACCGCCCCTCCCACTCACCGATCCCGCGCATCGGGCCGAGTTCTCTGCGCAGGGGATCGAGCCGCCACAGCTCCCAGACCCCGCCCGTACGGAAGACCGCCATGAACCGCGCGCCCTTGTCGAACCGGACGCCGGTGGCGCCGCCGCCGATGTCGATCCGCAGCCCCTTCACCTCGCGGCCCGCGCGGACGTCCACGACACGGACGGACGTGCCGTCGAGGACCGCGACATGCCCGGCCTCGGGGTACGGCCAGGTGACGGGCTGGGCGAACGAACCGGTGTCGTCCCCCGCGATGCCCAGGTCGCGCAGGTCGACGGCGTCCGTACGGCGGCCGCTTCGTGCGTCCCGGCGTTCGACGACGCTCCCGGTGGTGACGAGGAGGTGGCCCTCGCCGTCGAACCGGAAGTCGGACGAGGCGGTCGCCTCGACGGGGATGCTGCTGACCAGGCGGAGCGACGGCACTTCGCGGATCTGGATCTCCCGGCCGGCGACCGGTTCCGCGACGAGGGAGCCGTCGCTGTTGGTACGGAGCGTCTCCCGGCCCAGTTCCGGGGACGGCCGTTCGGCCGCGGCGATCTCTTCGAACCGTTGGCCCACCTTGTCCGTCCGCAGCAGCCTCAGGGCCCCCGCCGCACTGATCGCGGTGGAGCCGTCGGGTGTGAGCGCGGCATAGAAGAACGGTCCTTGCGGCAGGGTCTCCTGCTCGTCGGATTCCTGGGAAGGTACGGCGTTCAGGGTGACACCGGCCCCGTCGTGACTCAGCAGCCCGAGCCGGCCCTCGTCGTCCACCAGCTGTCCGTGGATCACCCGCCGGCTTCCGAGGCCCGCCGGCACGGAACCCGCCGTGCCGGTCTCGCTCTCCGTACCGGCGGCGTAGAGGAACGTGTCGTCCCGGGTGTCGGCGATCTCCATCACCGAACCGGAGAGGTTCTGGGCGACGGCGACGCGCCGGCCCGTACGGTCGAGCGCCAGGTGTTCCTCGCACTGCCTGCCGGTGTACCGTCCGCGCTCCTTCCCGTCCGCCACCCGGATCACGTGGTGGACGCCCTTCTCCTTCGCCGGGAGGACCCGGCAGTAGGCCAGCGCCGTACCGTCGCCGGACACCTGGGCCCGCGCCACCCCGGTCACCACGGTGCGGGGCGGGCGCGAGCCCTCGTAGGCCAGCACGGACGTGCTGTTCGCGCGGTCCGCGTCCGGGCCGGTGGTCAGATCCGCGGGTGGCCTTCCGGCGGCCAGTACGGTGTCCCGGTCCCGGCCGAACCAGACCGCGTCGAAGCGCGCCATGCCCGCCGGTGGCGGGATCGTCCGGACGCGGGCGCTCCGGTCGGTGAGGTCCCAGATGACGATGTCCCCGTCGATCCCGGCCGCGACCCGGCTCCCGTCCGGCGAGACGGCGGCGCTCCGGACGGAGGTCCCTTCACGGGTCACCGGCGGTCCCCCGGGCGCCGTCCACGCCCGGCCGATCAGCGCGCCGGCGCCTGCATCCGGGTCCGGGTCCGCGTCCGAGTCCGGGTCCGCGTCCGAGTCCGGGTCCGAGTCCGGGTCCGAGTCCGGGTTCCCGCTCCCCTCCGCGCGCACATCGTGCCAGACCAGCGTCCCGTCCGTGCCGACGTACCCCGCGCCCGTCCCGTCCCGCGCGACCACCGGGTAGTGCGCCTTCGTGCCCGCCGGGAGGTGGACCCGCCGTACCTGTTCGGCTTCCCCCTCCCCGTCGCCCCGTACGAAGAGCGTGGCCCGCCCCAGCACGCTGACGGCCAGCACCACCCGGCCGTCGTCGCTCGCGGCGATCCGCTCGATCCGGCCGAGCGCCCCGGAGAGCAGCGAGCCCGTCCGGCCGTACGTGAGGTAGCTCTGGAGCAGCGCGTCGCGCGCGGACTCCGTGGGTGAGCGGCGGTACGCGGCGACCGCGACCAGCGCCGAGAGCGCGGGGTCCGTGGTGCGCAGGTCCGTCGAGGCCGCCGCCAGGGAGCGGGAGCCCGCCTCCGCCGTACGTTCCTCGGTCACCCCGGTCTGGTAGACGAAGAGGGTGCCGAGGACGGCCGCCAGCGCCAGCACCGTACCGATCACCGAGAACAGCCCGCGTCTGCGTCTGGTCCGGCGCCGTTCGTGGTCGCGGCCCCGCCGCAGGAAGTCGCTGTCCGCCTCGCTCAGCTCCGCGTCCCGCTCGCGCTCCCAGCGCCGCGCCGCGTCCAGCGCCGACGCCGCCGGGAGCAGGTCGGGCGAGCGGCCGGCGGCCTCCCAGCGTTCCCGGTCGTGGCGGAGCGCTTCCCGCCAGGCGAGGAAGTCCCGGTCGCGCTCCACCCACGCGCCGAGCCGGCCCCATGCGCTGATCAGCGCCTCGTGGGCCAGTTCGACGGTCTCCCGCCGCTCCCCGTCGAGGCCGATGACCACCAGCCGTTCCCCGGCCAGCGCGCGGGCCAGGCTCCACTCCGCCTCGCCCAGTTCGGCACGGGGGACGACGCGGCGGGTGGCCCCGGGGCCGCCGAGGGGGAGCCGGACCAGGCGGGTGAAGAGCCGCCGCGCGATGTCCTCCCCGCCGGTCGCGCCGCCGGTCTGTCCACTCGGGCCGGCCAGGTCGGCCTGTCCGCCCGGGCCCGGATCCGCCGTCCCGGACGCCCCGCGCACCTCGCGCCGCCACACGGCCTCCGCCCGCTCGGCCAACGCGCCGCTGACGCCGCCGAGTTCCTCGTACGCCCGGTGCGTGAGCAGGCCGCCGCGCTGCCGTTCCCAGAGCTGGTCGAGCGTGAACTCCAGCAGCGGCAGCACCCCCTGTCCGTCGCCGCAGTCGTCGAGGATGCGCTGCGCCAGGCCGTCCGCGTACCGGACGGCGGCGACGGCCTCGACCGGCCGGACGACGGCCTCGCGCACCTGCTCGCCGGACATCGGGAGCAGGAGCAGCGACTTGCCGCGTACGGCGCGCCCGAGGCCGGGCCGGGCGGTGACCGCCTCCAGGAAGTCGGCGCGGAGCGTGGAGACGACGCGCAGCGCGGCCGGCGGCCGGGCGGGGAAGAGAACGGCGACCGCCCGCGCGACCGAACCCGGCCCGGAATCGGACTCGGGCCCGGGCTCGTCCGCCAGCAGTTCCTCCAGTTGGTCGATGACGACGACCAGGCCCCGTACCCCCTCCTCCTCTCCCTCCCCGTCGTCCCGTCGGCGCTCCGTCAGTTCGGCGAGGATCCCCGCGAGCCCGTGCTCGGCGATCTCGGCCTCCACCGCGCGGCTCTCGCTCCGCAGCGCGCCGCCGGTCAGCTCCGGCCGGGTGAGCCGCGCCAACTCCCGTGCCAGGCCGCCGAGAAGGCCGGAAGGGCCGCTCGGGCGTACCACCACGACGGCGTACCCGGCCCGCCGCAGCCGGGGCACCGCACCCGCCCGTACCACCGACGACTTGCCGCAGCCCGACGGGCCGAAGACCGCGACCACCGGGTGCTCGGTCACCAGCGCCGCGACCTCGTCGCTCTCCTCGTCCCTGCCGAAGAAGACGTCGCCGTCGGTCTCCTGGAACGCCGACAGGCCCCGGAACGGTGACGGCGGCAGCACGGCCGTCCGCAGCGACGGTACGGCGCCGAGCAGCGCCCGGGTCGGGATGAGGAAGGCGGAGGGCCGGGTGCCGTCGGCGGCGACCACCATGCCGACGACGGAGGCCAGCCGGTCGTCCCACACCGGCGCGCCGCTGAAGCCGCCGCTGATCTCGTGGTTGCCGTCCACCGCCCGCTCGAACTGCAGCCACCCCGTTCCCTGCCGCGCCCGGAGCACCCCGGCGTGCCAGACGCCGTCCGGGTACCCCGCCGGGAAACCGAGGGCCCGTACGGGATGCCCCCACACGTCGTCGGCCTCGGTCATGCGCAGGGGTACGGCGCCGGGCAGCGGGGCCCGTAAGCGCAGGACGGCGATGTCCTCGGCGCCGGACGCGCCGCCGTCCGCCGGCCAGTGCGCCAGTTCCACCGAGGCGGTCACCCCCGACCCGTCGCCCAGCGGCAGGTCGACCTCGACCACCGCCCCCGCCGCGGGACGCTCGCCGGGGCTCAGCCCGAGCGCGGAGGCGACGACATGGGCGCAGGTCAGGGCCAGTTCACCGGTGACGAGAAAGCCCGCGCCGACGACCGTGCCGTCATCGGGAACCCGGACCCTCAGAACGGCGGCGGCAAGCGGTGGTTCGGCGGCGTACACGGAACTCCCCCTCGGTGCGCCCCGGGCGGCGGGCAACCCTTTACAACACCCAGGACCACGTGGACGTTTATTGGCTATTTATTGAACGTTTCTTTGCCTTACCCAGGATGACGCACAGATGGCTGCCCGTCAGGTCATCGAAGTGAACACGTCAAGGGGGATTTGACATGGCCACGATCGAATTCGATCACGTGAAATACGGCAAGACGGACGCGTGCGTCAAAAGCTTCCAGAAGGCGCTCATCGCCAAGGGGGGCAAGATCCCGTCCGGCCCCACCGGTCTGTACGGCCCGGAGACCAAGGCCGCCTGCGCCAAGTTCCAGAAGGCCCAGGGGTGGACCGGCAGCAACGCCGACGGGCTCCCGGGACCGCAGACCTTCGACCTCCTCGGGCTCAAGGACGGCGGCCACAAGTCGGGGAGTTCGAGCACCAGGGTGGCCTCACCCGTGCCCGGCTACGGCATCAACGCGGGCAACCCGTACGGCAAGCCCGGAAACTACAGCGCCGGTTTCCACACCGGCAGCGACTACCCGGCGCCCAAGGGGACCAAGGTCGTGGCCGTACGCGCCGGCACCATCGCCGTGTCGAACAACAACGGTGACTCGTACGGCACCTGGATCCACCTGAAGGCCGACAACGGCAGGACCTACGTCTACTGCCACCTCTCCAAGCGCAGCGTCTCGGTCGGCGACAAGGTCAAGGCGGGCGAGAAGCTCGGCGAGGTCGGCTCCACCGGCAACTCGACCGGCCCGCACCTGCACCTGGAGGACCGGCCGCATGGCGGCGGCTACGGGAACGTCCGCAAGCCGTCCTGGTGAACACGGCTCCGCACAGCCACGTACACCACGACGGAAAGGAAGATTCCTCATGGCACCACCACTGTCCGCGTCGGCCTTCCTCGCGGCGCTGCGCGCCGAGGGCGTGAAGGTCAAAGAGGTCGGCGACTGGCGTACGCACAACCGCAACCACAAGGGCCTCTGGGGCCCGGTCAACGGAGTGATGGTCCACCACACCGTCACTTCGGGCACCACGGGCTCCGTGGCGATCTGCCGCGACGGATACGCCGCGCTGCCGGGACCGCTGTGCCACGGCGTCATCGACAAGACGGGCGTCGTCCACCTCGTCGGCCACGGCCGGACGAACCACGCCGGGGGCGGTGACCCGAAGGTCCTCGCGCGCGTGATCGCGGAGGACTACGGCGACCGCCCGCCCAAGCCCACCCGGGGCAACGCCGACGGCGAGGACGGCAACGCCCGGTTCTACGGCTTCGAGTGCGTCAACCTCGGCGACGGGAAGGACCCGTGGCCGGAGGCGCAGCTCGACGCGATCGAGCGGGTGGGCGCGGCGATCTGCCGTGCGCACGGGTGGAGCGCGCTCAGCGTCATCGGGCATCTCGAATGGTCCAACGACAAGATCGACCCCAAGGGGTTCGGAATGCCCGGCATGCGCGACCGGATCGCCGGGCGGCTGAAGTCCACCCCTGCCAAGAAGTGAGCGTCACCGGCACGTAGTCACGCGGGGGACGGCGGGACACGGAGAAGGCATCCGTGCCCCGCCGTACCGGTGCGTGCCCCGCCGTACCGGTGCGTGCCCCGCCGTACCGGTGCGTGCCCCGCCGTATCCGTACGAGCGCCCCGAGCGTCCCGGGGCGCTACGGGCACCCCGTAACGCCGTCGCCGTCGCTGTCGCACTCGTGAGGGCGATCGCGCTCCGCCGAGTACAGGTGGCTGTCCCTGAACTGCTCCGCGCCCAGCGTCCTGCCCACCATGATCACCGCCGTCCGCACCACGCCCGCCGCCTTCACCTGCGCGGCGATCCCGTCCAGCGGCCCGCGCAGCACCAGCTCGTCGGGGCGGCTGGCCATCGCCACCACCGCCGCCGGGCAGTCCGCGCCGTAATGCGGCAGCAGCTCCGCCACCACCCGGTCCACGTACCGCGCCGCCAGGTGCAGCACCAGCAGCGCGCCGCTGCGCCCGAGCGTCGCCAGGTCCTCGCCCGCCGGCATCGGGGTGGCCCGCTGGGCGACCCGGGTCAGGATGACCGTCTGGCCGACCGTCGGCACGGTCAGCTCCCGCTTGAGCGCGGCGGCGGCCGCCGCGAACGCCGGTACGCCCGGGACCACTTCGTACGGCACACCCGCCGCGTCCAGCCGCCGCATCTGCTCGGCCACCGCACTGAAGACGGACGGGTCGCCGGAGTGCAGCCGTGCCACGTCGTGGCCCTCGCCGTGCGCCCCGACCAGTTCGGCGGTGATGGCGTCGAGGTCCATCCTGGCGGTATCGATCAGGCGCGCGTCCGGCGGGCACTCCGCCAGCAGTTCGCGCGGGACCAGGCTGCCCGCGTACAGGCACACCCGGCACTCGGCCAGCCTGCGGGCGCCGCGCAGGGTGATCAGGTCGGCGGCGCCGGGGCCCGCGCCGATGAAGTACACGGTCATCGGATTCCTCCGTGGATGCCCCTGCCTTCAGGCAGGGGAGGAAACGGGCTCCTGCGGAGCGGGGCAACGAGCTGCGATCCGCCGCCAGGGCGGATCGCAGTACTCCGACCCGCAGGTTTGATGTCAAGTCGCGGAAGTCCGCCGAGTACACCACCTCCGGTTTCCGCTTCCGCGAAGGGAAGCTGACTCTGGCGAAGATGTCCGGTCCGCTGGACATCGT
>NZ_JBFBJB010000060.1:0-59374 GCF_040685895.1 Streptomyces sp. NPDC088124
CGCCGGGACGCTGGCCGTCGCGTACCGGTGGCTGCCGCGGCTCGCGGAGGGCGTGGTGCCGGTCGCCGATGTACGGCGGCCCCGTGCGGCGGCGCCCGCGCGCTCTCCACCCGGAACAGGTAGTCCGCGTACGCCTCGTCGTAGAACGCCACGCCCGCCGGGTCCGGGTCCACCACCGTCTCCGGCGCCGTCCAGGCGGCGACGTCCAGCTCCTGGCCCAGCTGCTCGCCCCGGGCGGCGACGGCGGCCAGCACGGCGCCGCGCGCGCCCGGCTCCGGGCCGCGCGCCACCCGCAGCGGCCGTCCGATGACATCGGCGAACAGCCGCAACCAGGCCTGGCTGCGCGTACCGCCGCCGCACACGGCCAGTTCGCCGGTGAGGCCGGCCGCCTCCAGACAGTGCCGCGCCGCGAAGGCGATCGCCTCGCACATGCCCCGCACCAGGTCGGCGCGGGAGGCCCGCAGATCGAGGCCGGTGAATTCGGCGCGCGCGGTGTGGTCCACGAACGGCGCGCGCTCGCCCGAGGGGGAGAGGTACGGCAGCGCGGTCACCCCCCGGGCGCCGCGCGGGGTCGCGTCCAGCAGACCGGAGACCTGCTCGTGCGCCGTGCCGGTGACCCCCAGCACCCAGTCGAGCGCGACCGTGCCGGTCATCGCCGGCAGGGCCCGCATATGGCGGTCCGGCCTGGCCAGCGCCAGATGGAAGCCCACCGGTTCCTCGTCGAACGCGACCCGCTCGACGACGACCTGGCACGCCAGCGTGGTCCCCACGATGAGCAGCCCGTCGCCCGGCTCCGTCACGCCCGCGCCGATCGCGCACGCGGGCAGGTCGTACGGTCCCGAGGTAACCGGTGTCCCGTCCGGCAGCCCCGGGACGCCGCCGCGGGCCTCCCCGTACGGCAGGGGCGCCGCGATGGGCGGCAGCAGCCCCGCGCGGTGGCCGATGCCCAGGGCCGCGAGCGCCTCGGGGGAGTAGGCGCGGGTGCGCGGGTCGAGGAAGGGGACGGACGCGTCGGAGAGATCGGTGGAGCGCTCGCCCGTCAGACGCAGATGGATGATGTCCTTGCAGCTCGCCGCGGTCGTCGCGGCGTCCAGGGAGTGCGGCTCGTGCCGGTCCAGCCAGGCCAGCAGCGGCCCGGGGGAGCCCGGGAACAGGACGTTCCCCGTCCGCCGGTACATCCGCTCCGCCGTACCGTCGTCCATCCACTCCTTGACGAGGGAGCCCGCGCGGCCGTCCATCCAGGAGAGCGCCGGGCGCACCGCGCGGCCCCGGTCGTCGGCCAGCCACAGGCCGTCGCCCTGGCCGGTGAGGGCGACGAGGGCGGGCGGCGTGCGGCCCGCCGTCACCGCGCCGACGACCTCGGTGGCGGCGCGCACCACTTCCTCGATGTCCTGTTCCACCTTGTCGCCCCGCCCGCCCAGCGAGATCGGGACCGACTCCACTCCCAGGGCCGCGCCGTCGTCCGCGAAGGCGACGGCCTTGGCGACCGAGGTACCCATGTCCACTCCGACGAACACCGTGTCTCCTCTTGTCGATTCGATTCGATGTGCTGTGTTGCGGAACCCGTGGATCTTCAGGCGACGCGGTGGGCGAGCGGCTCACCCCGCAGGAACCGGCCCACCTCGGCCGCCGCGATACGCGCCGCGTTGTGCGCCACGGCCGTGTTCGCGCCCGCCAGATGAGGCGTCATCACCAGCCGGGGAGCGGTCCGCAGCCGCGAGTCCGCGGGGGGCGGCTCCACGGCGAACACGTCGAGGCCCGCCGCCCCGAGCCGCCCCGACTCCAGCGCGTCGCACAGCGCCGCCTCGTCCAGCAGCGCGCCCCGCGCGCAGTTGACCACAACCGCGCCCTCCGGGAGCAGCGCGAGTTCACGGGCGCCGAGCAGACCGCGGGTCTCCGGCGTCAGCCGCGCGTGCAGCGACACCACGTCGGAGCGGCGCAGCAACTCGTCCAGGTCCGCGACCGGCGTACCCGCCGCGCGCAGCGCGTCCTGGTCCGCGTACGGGTCGTACAGCAGGACCCGCGCGCCGAACGCGGTCAGCGCGCGCGCCACCCGGCTGCCGACGGCGCCGCAGCCGATCAGTCCGACCGTCGCGCCGTCCAGGCCGGGGCCGCAGTTGCCGTACGTGTAGAACTCGCCCGCCCAGCGGCCCCGGGCGAGCGCGGCCGACGTCTCCGGGATCCGGCGCATCGCGGCCAGGAGCAGCCCCACCGTGTACTCGGCGGTGGCGGCGGCGTTGCGCCCCGGGGTGTTGCAGACCTGGACCCCCCGCTCCTTCGCCGCCTCCAGATTGACGTTGACGGGACCGCCCCGGCCGACCACCACCAGCCGCAGCTCGGGGGAGCCTTCGAGGACCTTGCGTGTCACCGGGGCCATCTGCGTCACACAGACCCGCGCCCCCTCCAGCGCGGCGAGGACGGTCTCCTCGTCCCCCGACGCCTCCTCGACCTCACCGACCGGGCCGAACGGCGTCAGCGGCCACTCCAGCAGCAGTTCCCCGATCGTATGACCACGACCGATCTCGGCCTCCAGTTCCCGGGTGAAGAGGTCGGGGGCGACGAAGTGGTCGCCCGCGGCGAGGATTCTCATCGGCGCGGTCTCCTTGGCGTGGACTCGGCTGACGGCAGGTCAGGCGGCGGCGGTCTCGGCGATCTCGTAGGGGACGCCGCGCTCGTCGAGCGAGCGCAGCACCTCGGGCGGGGTGCGGTCGTCGATCAGTATCAGATCGAAGGTGGTGAGCGGGGTCAGCCGGTGCAGCGCGGTGCGGCCGAGTTTGGAGTGGTCGATCATCAGGACGCTGCGCCCGGCGGCCTTGAGCATCGCGCGCTTGACGGCGACGATGCGCTGTTCCTGGTGGAAGGCGTAGTCGCCGTAGACCGACGAGGTGGAGACGAAACACAGGTCGACGCGGAGCGCCTCCACGGCCTCCACACAGGGGACCCCGAGGAACGAGTCGTGCAGCGGGTCGTAGTCGCCGCCCAGCGCCATGAGATGGAGGCCGCGCTCGTCGGCGAGGAGGTTCAGGACCTCCAGGAAGTTGGTCACGACGGTCAGCGGCTCGACGCGGGGGAGCAGCCGGGCCAGCTCCAGCGCGGTCGTCGAGTCGTCCAGCAGCACCGACATACCGGGCTCGATCAGGGTCGCGGCCCGGGCCGCGATCGCTTCCTTCTCGCGCCGCATGGTCTTCTTGCGGAACGCCACATTGCTCTCGAACACGCCGGAGGGCTGGACGGTGACCCCGCCGCGGAACTTGCGCAGCACGCCCTCGCGTTCCAGCTCGTCGATGTCGCGGTAGATCGTCATCACGCTCACGCCGAACCGCTCCGCCAGATCCGACGCCGACACCGAACCCTCGGTCAGCACATGGTCGGAAATCTCGCGGCGGCGCTGGAGGGGGCCCCGCCGGCTCTTGTCCTGTGACATTCCTCGGTCCTGTTCCAGCGACACCTCAGTAACATCAAGTTCTGAGGATATAACATTGTTTGTTGATGTACCGTCGGCAGTGTTCACCACGGACGGCGGCCCGGTCAACCCGTCGACCGACGGGGCGACGCGTTCCTCACCAGGCAGGACACGACGGATCCGGCTCGTTCGCGGCCGCCGGGACGGGGGACCGCGGCCGGGGACGACGGGTGTGAAAAGCGCCGTGGGGTCACGCGTCGCCGGACCGGCGGGCATCACCGGCCAACAACGGGAACCAGGAACCGGCAATCGGGAACCGGGAACGACGGGAAGGCGGGAGCTTGTGACGGACCCACGCCACCAGGACGTGTGGATCGGAGTCGACCTCGGCACCCAGAGCGTGCGCGCCCTCGCCGTCACCGACGACGGCCAGGTGCTCGGCCGCGGCTCCGCGCCCCTCACCGGGCACCGCGACCGGAACCGCCATGAACAGCTCCCGGCCGACTGGTGGTCGGGCGTCCGCACCGCGCTGCGCGGCACGCTCCGTACCGTCGCCGCCTCACGGGTGCGGGGCCTCTCCGTCTGCGGCACGTCCGGTACGGTCCTGCTGACCGGCCCCGACGGGGAGCCGCTCACCCCCGCGCTCATGTACGACGACGGGCGCGCCGGGGCCGAGGCCGCCCGCGCCCAGGAGGCCGGCGCCGACGTCTGGCGCTCCATGGGGCACCGCATCCAGCCGAGCTGGGCCCTCGCCAAACTCCTCTGGCTCACCGGCCCCGGAGCCGCCGAGGCGGGCGGTCCCCGTGCCGCGGGCGCGGGCGCGCTCCGGGGCGCCCGCGTCTGCCACCAGACCGACTTCGTCACCGCCCGGCTCGTCGGACACCCCGTACCGACCGACACCAGCCACGCGCTGAAGACCGGCTACGACCTGACCACCCGGTCCTGGCCCGTCGCCGTCCACGACCGACTCGGCCTCGCCGAGCTGGACTTCCCGCCCGTGGTGCTCCCCGGCACCCCGCTCGGCACGGTGTGCGCCGCGGCGGCCGACGCGACGGGGCTCGCCGTCTCCACCCCGGTCGTCGCCGGCATGACCGACGGCTGCGCCGCCCAACTCGGCTCCGGCGCCTGGGACATCGGCCAGTGGAACACCGTCCTCGGTACGACCCTCGTCCTCAAGGGCGTCACCGCGGCCCCGCTCCACGACCCCGCCGGGGTGCTCTACAGCCACCTCTCCCCGGACGGCCACTGGCTCCCCGGCGGCGCCTCCAGCGTCGGCGCGGGCGCCCTGACCCGGGCGTTCCCCGGCGCGGACCTCGCCCACCTCGACCGCCTCGCCGCCCACCGCGAACCGGCGGGCGCCGTCGCGTATCCCCTGGTCTCGCGCGGCGAGCGCTTCCCCTTCCTCGCCGCCGACGCCGAACCCTTCGTGCTCGGCACACCCCGCGACGACGCCGACCACTACGCCGCGCTGCTCCAGGGCGTCGCCCTCACCGAACGGCTCTGCCTGGCCTACCTCGGCCTGCTCGGCGCCCCCGTCGACCGGGCGGTCACCTTCACCGGCGGCGCCACCCGCAGTGCCTACTGGAACCAGCTCCGCGCGGACGTCCTCGGCCGCAGGGCCACCGTCCCCGCCCACACCGACTCGGCCCTCGGCATGGCGGTCCTCGCCGCCCACGGGGTGCGGCGCGCCGCCACCGACTCCGGCCGGGCGGGCCCCGACGCCCCCCTCTCCGACCTGCGCGGGATGGTCCGCGTCCGTACGGTCCTGGAACCGCGCCCCCGGGTCGGCGCCCGCTTCCGGGAACCCTTCACCGCCCTCGTCGACGCGCTGGAACAGCGCGGCTGGCTGCCCGCACCGACCGCCGCCTACGCACGGGAGCACGGATGAACCCCGCACCCCCTCGCACTCCGACGACCCTCTTCCTCGCGCGCCACGGCGAGACCGTCTGGCACGCGGAGAACCGCTACACCGGGGTCAGCGACATCGAACTGACCCCGCGCGGTGTCGAACAGGCCGGGGAACTCGGCGCGTGGGCGGGCGGCGCGCGGCTCGACGCGATCGTCACCTCCCCCCTCACCCGCGCCCGGCGCACCGCGGAGCCGGCCGCACGGGCGACCGGCCTGACGCCCGTCGTCGAACCGGAGCTGACCGAGATCGACTTCGGGGTGGCCGAGGGGCGCACGATCGCCGAACTCCACGCCTCCCACCCGCGCGAGACCGCCGCCTTCCTCAGTGATCCGGCAGCCCATCCGCTGCCGGGAGGCGAGGATCCGAAGGCCGCCGCGGGCCGGGGCGCCTCCGCGCTGCTGCGCCTCGCGGAGGCGCGGCCCGGCGGGCGGGTGCTGGTCGTCGCGCACAACACGCTCTTCCGGCTGGTGCTGTGCCGGCTGCTCGGGATCCCGGAGAGCGAGTACCGCAGGGTCCTGCCGGGACTGCGCAACTGCGCGATCACCGAAGTACGGGTGAGCGCGGGCGCGCCCGCGCTCATGTCGTACAACGTGCCCACAGGCAAGGCAGGGTGACGGCGGGTCGCGGGTTGTCATCCCATCGGGTCCGGGTACGTGCCCTCCGGAGCCCGCGCTCGTTGTATCGATCATGAACGTGCAACGGATTCTCACCGCAGCCGCCGCCGGTTCCGCGCTTCTCGCCGCCGTCGCCCCCTCCGCTCAGGCCCTCGACCTGGGATCGACGCTGACCAGTACGGCGAAGACCGCCGTCGCCGTCGGCCAGGAGGCCAAGCCGGTCGTCGAGGGTGTCACCGGGAACAAGTTGGGCAAGAAGGTCGGCGCCGTGAAGAAGGCAGTCCAGGCCGGAACGGACGCCGTCCAGGCAGGCAATGAACTGATCAACTGATTCCGACCAGCGAGTGCGCGGGGCGGGGCGGTGCCGACAGGCACGGTCCCGCCCCGCGCTAGGTGTCCGGCTCCAGGGATCCCGAACTCCCCAGGCGTGGTTGCCTGTTGGCCCTCTTGCGTCAACAATGCCCATGTCAAAAAACACCGAAGGAACTTCGGTCACAGAGGGGATCCCACATGAGAAAGCCTCTCCTCGGCGCGCTGCTCGCCGTCCTGCTCCTCGGAGCCGGCACGGCACCCGCGATGGCCACAAGCCATGACGCGGGCGCGCCCACGAAGGCGGTACGGACCGACGCGGCGACGGATGTCGCCGCCCCGGCACCCCAGGCCCGGCTCGCGGCGGTCGACTTCGCCGGAACGGTCGCGCTCAGCAACTGTTCAGGATCCGTCGTCCGCACGCCCCAGTCCCAGCCGACCGACCCCGCACTCGTCCTCTCCAACGGGCACTGCCTGGAGACCGGCTTCCCCGCCGCCGGACAGGTGATCGTCGACCGGGCGTCCACCCGCACGTTCACCCTGCTCAACTCGGCCGGCACCGGCGTGGCGACCCTGCGGGCCAGCAAGATCGCGTACGGGACGATGACCGACACCGACATCTCGCTGTACCAGCTCACCAGCACCTACGCCCAGATCCAGAGCGCGTACGGCATCACGGCGCTGGAACTCAACGCCGCACGCCCCGTCCAGGGCACCGCGATCAAGGTCGTCTCCGGCTACTGGAAGCGCATCTACAGCTGCAACATCGACGGCTTCGCCTATCAGCTGAAGGAGGCGAGCTGGACCTGGAAGGACTCGGTCCGCTACACCTCCGCCTGCAACACCATCGGCGGCACCTCGGGCTCGCCCGTGATCGACGACGCCACCGGAAAGGTCGTCGCCGTCAACAACACCGGCAACGAGGACGGCGCGCGCTGCACGCTCAACAACCCGTGCGAGGTCGACGCGAACGGCACCGTCACCGTTCGCCAGGGCATCAACTACGCACAGGAGACCTACGGGATCGTGGCCTGTGTCACCACCGGCAGCCGGATCGACCTGAACGCGGCGGGCTGCACCCTGCCCAAGCCGTAACCCCGTCCGGCACCCGGGCACCGTACGGAACGGCTGCCGTCCGGTCCTCAGGACGGCAGCCGCCCGTCATGCGGGCGCCGGACTGGTCGCAGCACCCGAACTCCCTTGTCCGATCGGCTATTTGAGGGGGCGGATCGACTCCAGGGTCGGGGCCGCCGGATCGATCCTCCCGTCGGCCGCGCGCGTCATCGGCGACGCCTCGGGGGCGTACGCGCCGAGCAGTCGGTCGTACTCCTCCTGGGTCACCGGCAGGACGGTGCCGTGGCGCGGGCTGGCCGGGAGTTCATAGTTCTCCGACACGGTCCAGTTGCCGGAGTCGAGGTCGGTGGTCTCGAAGGGGATGTAGCCGCGGTCCCCGAACTCGTCGATGAACAGGTACCACTTCTCCTCGGTGTTGGACTTGAAGACCGTCGGCCCCTCGCCCCGGGAGACCGAGCCCCGGCCGATGCAGTCGGCGACGAAGTCGTAGGAGGTGGAGCGCAGTTCGTCGGACTTCTCGGCGGTGATGAACTTGGCGCACGGGGTGGACGAGGAGCCGTCCCGCTCGTCCTTCGTGAAGCGGTAGTAGCTGCCGTCGTGCCGGATCACGGTCGAGTCGATGACCGAGTAACCCGGGTCGTTCCACACCTTCGCCTCGCTGAAGGTACGGAAGTCACGGGTGGTCGCGTACATCATCTTGTTGTACGTCGAGCCGGTGTGCTGCGGATCGTCGGCCGCGTAGATCTTCGAGGCCCAGAAGACGACGTACGCGTTGAGCGTGTCGTCGTAGTACGCCTCGGGGGCCCACGTGTTGCCCGCGGTGTCCGGGGCGACCTTCACCAGCCGCTGGTCGGTCCAGTTCACCAGGTCGGTGGATTCCCACACCATGATGGACTTGCTGCCGGTGCGCTGGACCTGGTCCCAGTTCCCGTTGCCGTACATCCTGAGGTCGGTGGCGATCTGGTAGAACCTGTCGCCCTCGGGGGAGCGGATGACGAACGGGTCGCGCAGCCCCTTCGTGCCCAGCTCGGAGGAGAGTACCGGCCTGCCGCCGTTCAACTCCCGCCAGTGGAGCGGGTCGTTGCCCCGGCTGAGCGCCGTGCGGATCTGCTCGCCGTCCGCGGTGCCCTCGCCGGTGAAGTAACTGAACGCGTACCCCGTGTACTTCTGCTTCGCGGGCAGTTCGCGGACGGTTGCGGGGAACGCCCGGGTGGTGCGGGCCTTGCCGCGGGTGACGGTCGCGGTGAGCCGTACGGACCGCGCGCCGGAGCCGTGCCGGGGGCGGTGGACCAGACCGGTCGCGTCGATCACCGCCGGCTTGTCGGACTTCCAGCTCACGGAGGTGGTGCCGGTGCCGGTGTCCGGCAGGGTGAGATGGCCGCGTACGTCGTCCAGACCGGCCACGGTGAGCTGCTCGGCGGCGAGTCGGGTGGCGGCCCTGTCGCTGTCGCCCGGGGACTCCGCGTACGCGGGTCCTCCGGGGACGGCGAGCAGTCCGAGCAGCAGGGCGAAGAGCGGAACGAAGCCTCTGCGTGCGGTGCGGGGGCGCATGGAGGTCCTCCCCGGACAGGATGGTCTGTGAGGTATTGCGCGTTCCTGTTGGAACGGGCCGCCTCGAAGTGTTGTCACTTGTGCGACACAGCGTCAATGGGCGTGCACGGATCGGCCGTCCCACTACCCCGGCCGGTGTCAGTGGGGCGCCGGGGTGAGGGCGACGAGCAGGCAGGCCGGGGCGGCCGGGAGTTCGACGGTCAGCTCCGCGCGCTCCGCCCGCCAGCGCGCCCGCCCGGAGGAGGCCAGGGGGTGCAGGATCTCCACGCGCGCCTCGATGCCCGCGAGATGCGGTAGGGACAGGGTGCGCGTGGCCTCCTCGTCCCGGCGCCAGAGCGACAGATAGGTCGTCCCGGGGGACGCGGCCGGCGCCCCGCCGGGCCGCAGCCCCAGCGCGACCCAGGCATCGGTCCACCGCGGCAGCCCCAGCGGCCAGAACGGCACCGCGGTGGCCAGATCGCCCCGCAGTGACTTGTACGTGGCCACCGCCTCCCGCACCAGGGCGAGTTGGGGCTCCGTCATGTGGTCCAGATGGCCGGAGAGGTGGATCCGTCCCAGCAGCGCGCTGCCGAGGGTGAACGAGATCTCCTCCGGGGTGAACCCCGGCTGCGGATAGGCCCAGACCGCGCCCTGCTCCGGCGGCACGGCCGTGGGCGCCGAGGCCGCGATCGGCGGGTAGTACAGCGGGTCCTGCTGATCACTGGTGGACTGGAGCTGGGTGACGGCCAGCGAGGCGCCGTCCATGCGCATCCCGCCGGACGCGCAGTTCTCGACGACCAGGCCCGGATGGCGGTCCAGCGCCGCACCGAGCCACTCCAGGTAGGCGCGGGTGTGGCCGAGCAGCCCGCCGCCCGGCGAGGTGTCCCCCTCGCCCTGGGTGCCGGGCGCCACACTGATGTTGTAGTCCAGCTTGAGATAGCCGACGCCCCAGTCGCCGACGATCCGGTCGATCGTCGCGTCGAGATGGGCACGGGCCGCCGGATGGCGCAGATCGAGCTGGTGACGGCCGTGTTCGGTGATCCGGACGCCGTCGCGCCGGAAGAACGCCTCGGGCGGCAGGCTCTTGGCGACCGGGCTGCGGACCCCCACCACCTCCGGTTCCAGCCAGAGCCCCGGGACCATCCCGCGCGAGCGGATGTGGTCCAGCACGGCCTGGATACCGCCGTCCGGGAAGCGGCGCTCCGAGGGCAGCCACTCGCCGACACTGTCCCACCAGCCCTTCGCCTGGTCGTCGTACCAGCCGGAGTCGATGCAGAAGTACTCCGCGCCCGCCGCCGCGGCGGCGTCGACGAGCGGCAGCAGACGCTCGGTCGTCGGGTCGCCCATCAGGGTGTTCATGTAGTCGTTGAAGACCACCGGCAGCGTGGTGTGGTCCGGGTGCGGGCGGCGGACGGCCCGGCGGTACGCGGTGAGGTGGCCGAGCGCGTCCTCGAAGTCCGCGCCCACCGCGACCGCGGCGGCGACCGTGGTGAACTCCCCGCCGGGCGCGAGCCGTTCGCGCCACTGGTGCTCGGCGTCGGTGGGCCCGTTCAGCGCGAGATAGGCGGCGCCCGCCCGCTCGCCGGTGTCCCAGCGCCACCCCGCGGCCGACTCGATCTGCCAGAGCAGCCCGTGCCCCGTGGCGCGGTCGGTCAGCCCGCCCATCGGGAGGTGGCCGTCGCTGGGCCAGCTTCCGCGTCCCACGAGGGTGAGCGCGGCACGGCTGTCGTGCTCGTGGGCCTCGTGGTTGAGCCCGGCGACCGTCTCACGCAGCGGGACGCGGTACCAACGGCACTCCGCGAGCCAGTCGTTGCGCGCGCGGTGCACGTCGAGGACATCGGGGGAGGGCAGCCCGCCCACGAGCAGGCTGCTGACCGACTGCACGACGAGCGGCTCCATCCCCTCGTTGACGAGCCGGACCTCGCTCCGCAGCACGGCCACCCCGTCGGGCGACGAGAACCGTACCTCGGCGGTCAACCCGCTGAGCGGATCGTGCAGTTCGACCGTGAGCCGGTGCCAGTCACCCTCGCGTATCGAGTGGTGCGCGCGGTGCCGCAGCCGGGAGCCGAGCGCACCGTCGAGGAAGCGCTGCCCCGACCATCCGCTTCCGTGGCCCAGCGCCGTCACCTCGACGAGCGGCAGCGCCGCCGAGCTGTCGCGGAGCCCGCCCGCGGGGGCCGCCGCGGAGGGGGCCGAACGCTCGCCCGTGACGGCGCCGCCGGTCCCGTCCGGGCGGGCCAGTCCGGTCAATCTCAGCGTGCCGTCGGGGGCGGTGGCGAACTCCGCCCGGAGCGCCGCATGCCCCCAAGTGAACGTCTCCCGCGTGCTGTTCGCCGACTGACCGGTCAACGTGTCCCCTCCCGAACCGCCGGTGCCGGCGGTGTGCGTCCGGTGCGTGAATCCTTCGTTACGGTCTCTTGACGAGCCGTGTGTGACCGGTCACAATCCTGGCATGAATGTGACCGGTCACACAAGGAAGACGGCCAAGCCGGGCGCGAAGGCGGGCCCGAGCATCCGGGACGTCGCCGCCGCGGCCGACGTCTCGTACCAGACCGTCTCCCGTGTGATCAACGGCCACCCGAGCGTCAAGCGGTCCACCCGCGAACGGGTCCTCGCCACCATCGACGAACTCGGGTTCCGGCGCAGCGCCACCGCACTCGCGCTGGCCAGCGGCCGCTCCCGGTCCGTCACCGTGCTCACCGCGAACACCACGCACCACGGCTACGCGGCGATCCTCCAGGGCATCGAGGAGGCGGCCCGCGGCGCCTCCTACGCCATGGGGATCGGTGTGCTGGAATCGGCCGAGGAGGGCGCCGTACGGGCCGACGTCCAGCGCGCCGCCGACACCGGCGGCGGGCTGATCGTGATCGCCTACGATCCGGCCGGGGTCGCGGCCCTGAACGCCGTCCCCGCCGGGCTCCCGGTCGTCGGGGTGGTCGAGACCCCCGCGCGCCCGCCCGCCGACGAACTGCCCTGGGTCTGGACCGACGACCGGCGGGCGGCCCACGAGGCCACCCGCCATCTGCTGGCGCTCGGCCACCGGACCGTGCACTACGTCGCGATCCCCTCCAGCACCCGCCGCACCGCCCCCCGGACGGCGGGGTGGCGGGCCGCGCTGCGCGAGGCGGGGGCGGCCCAGCCGCGGTGGATCCAGGGCGGCTGGGGACCTGCCGACGGGTACGCCGCCGGGCGGAAGCTGGCCGCCGACCCGGATGTCACCGCGATCCTCTGCGGCAACGACGATCTCGCGCTCGGTGTGATCCGGGCACTGCACGAGGCGGGCCGGGCGGTCCCCGGCGAGGTGAGCGTGGCCGGCTTCGACGACGCGCCCGGCTCCGCCTATCTCACCCCGTCGCTCACCTCCGTACGACTGGACTTCACCGGCCTGGGGCGGGCCGCCTTCGGGCTGCTGCACGGCGTCGTCGAGGAGTCGGCGCCGGTGGCGCCGCGCCCCCTGTCCGTACCGGAGCTGGTGGTACGGGAGAGCTCCGGCCCGCCGCCCGCCACCACCCGGGAGCCGTGACACCGCACACCACGCCAGGACCCACCGCCAGAGCGCGCCCTCCCCATGTCCCTCTACGCAGTGAGGCAGAGCCCCCGATGAAGAGAGTTCTCCCAGCCCTCGTCCTGATATGCGTGACCGCCCTCACCGCCACCGCGTGCAGCGACCCCACGGCGGGGGACGGCGGGAGCGGCGCGGACTCCGGAGCCCGGGTCGACCCCACGGCCCGGCTCGACGGTGTGAAACTGACGATGTGGACGGCGCAGAACACCGTCAACGCGCCCCGGCAGGTCATCGACGCCTTCGAGCAGGCCACCGGCGCCACCGTCGACACCCAGGCCATTCCGGACCTGTACGAGCAGAACGTACCGACCAAGCTCGCCTCGGGCGACAAGCCGGACCTGATGTTCTGGCAGCCGTCCATCTCCACACTGCCCTTCGTGCAGCCCCGGCAGAACCTCCTCACACTCGACGGCGAACCCTGGGTCGACAAGCTCGGCGACACGGAGCGCTCCCTCGGCGTCGTCGACGGCAAGCGGTACGCCGCGATCGTCACCAGCCCCGCCATGCTCGGTGTCTACTACAACAAGGACGTCTTCCGGAAGGCGGGCATCACCGAGGACCGGTTCCCCCGGAACTACGCGGAGCTGCTGAAGCTCGGGCACACGGTCAAGGACCGGACCGACGCCGCCGCGTTCTACGAGTCCGGCGGCGACAAATGGCCCATGCAGTGGCAGATGCAGGTACAGCTCACCGACCTCGACCGGCAGTGGTGGGCCGGGCTCAACTCCAACAAGGAGAAGTGGACCGACCCGGTCGTCGTGAAGGCCATCACGACCTACAAGGACCAACTCCTCGGCGCCGGACTCGCGCAGAAGAACTACCGCACCGGCACCTTCACCGGCTCCGCCGACGCGCTGTGGAACGGCGAGGCGGGCATGGTCCTCAACGTCACGTCCTTCCAGACACAGTTGCAGGCGAAGCACAGCACCGCGGAGATCGACCGCAGGATCGGCTGGTTCCCGGTCTCCAACTCGGACGCCACCGGCATGTACTCGCCCGACCAGACGAACGGGGTCGTCGCCTTCAGGACCGGCGACGAGAAGCGGCAGAACGCCGCCCGCCAGTTCCTGGCCTTCTGGCTCGGCACGGACTACGCGCAGTACATCAAGGCGATGAAGATCCCGTCCGTCCAGCCCGGCGTACCCAGCCCCGACGGGCTGCCCGGGACCTCGCTGGCCCAGCTCAAGGCGCTGCCCACCGCCAACGGTGTGTTCCAGGCCAAGGCCGTCGTCGCCCCGGACACCCATCTCTACCTCGCCGACATGATCTACGGCAAGAAGACCCCGGCGCAGGTGGCCCAGGCTATCCAGGACCAGTTCGCCCAGGTGGCCAAGGCTCAAGGCACACCAGGGTTCTGAGGGATCGGCTTATCTCGCACCTGTCCAGGCCTGCGCCTCATCACAGCCCCAGCACTGAACACTTCGGTAACGGAACACTTCAGAACGAGGGATGTCAGCCGTGGCGGAGACAGCCATACGCCCACGCAAGGCGGCGCCGCCCGCCCGCGGGAAGAGCAAACCGGTGGGACGGCTGCCCCGCGCGGCCGTCCACCACCCCTGGTGGTTCGCGCTGCCGGCGGTCGTGCTCTTCGTCGCCTTCTTCCTGGTGCCGAACCTGCTCAACTTCTACTACCCGTTCACCAACTGGTCCTCGTACCACCCCGACATCGCCTTCACCGGGCTCGACAACTTCGCCACCATCGCCGAGGACGGCTCCCTGGCCAGGGCCATCAGGACCACCCTCGGCTACGCGGCCCTGGCGGCCCTCTTCCAGAACGGCTTCGGGCTCGGCCTGGCCCTGCTCCTGGAACAGGACTCCCGCTTCAACCGCTTCTTCCGCGCCGTGTTCTTCCTGCCCGTGCTGATCTCCGCGCTCGCCGTCGGCTACGTCTTCCAGGCCCTGCTCGACCAGGACGGCGCGGTCAACTCGGTGCTCGGCACGGACATTCCCTGGCTCGGCTCCACCACCTGGACCCTCGTCCTGGTCTCCGTCATCCACGGCTGGAAGTGGATGGGCCTGTCCATGCTGATCTACCTCGCCGGGCTCAAGGGCATCCCCGGCGACATGCTGGAGGCCGCGAAGGTCGACGGCGCCGGGCCCTGGCGCACCTTCCGCTCGGTGCGCTGGCCGATGCTCGCGCCCGCCCTCACCTTCAACGTGACCACCGCCCTCATCGGCTCGATGAACACCTTCGACATCGTCCAGGCCACCACGGGCGGCGGCCCCGCCGCCTCCACCGAGGTCTTCAACATCTACATGTTCCGGGTCTTCGGACAGGGCCTGTACGCCCAGGCCTCCGCGATGAGCCTCGTCCTCTTCCTGATCGTGGTCGCCATCGCGATCCCCCTCGTCATCGGGCTGCGCCGAAGGGAGCAGATGCTGTGACCACCGCTCACGCCCCGGCGGCGGCCCGCCGCGCACCGGTCCCCGGCCGGGAGTCGCGCGCCTGGCGCCACGGGCGCCCCGTCCTGGTGGTGCTGCTCGCGGCCGTCGCCGTCGGCGTACCCCTGTGGCTGGTCCTCGTCACCTCGGCCAAGCCGCAGGGCGAGGCGGTCCGGCCGGGCCTCGATCCGCCCCGGCAGTGGCAGCCCGCCGACAACTACGCGGACGCCGTCGGCCAGGGCGAGATGCTCCGGGGCTTCGTCAACTCCCTCCTGGTGGTGGTGCCTTCGGTGGCGCTGGTGCTGATCCTCGGCGCGGGCGCGGCCTGGGTCTTCGCGCGCCGCTCGTCCCGGCTGGTCTCGGCGGCGTACGCGCTGACCATCAGCGGCCTCCTGCTGCCGCCCGCCGTGATCACCATCGTGATGGAACTGCGCCAGCTCGGACTCGCCGGCACCCGCCCCGGCATGATCGCCGTCTACACCGGCATGTATCTGTCCACCTCGGTCTTCTTCATGACCGGGTTCATCCGCACCATCCCCACCGAACTGGAGGAAGCGGCCCGGATCGACGGCGCCGGGCCGGCGCGGATCTTCCTGCGCGTCGTCCTGCCGCTGCTGCGGCCGGTGATCGCCACCGCGACGATCATGGTGATGCTCTATGCCTGGAGCGACATCTTCTACGCCTTCTTCGTTCTCGGCGGCTCGGACGCGGCGACCCTGCCCATCAACCTGTACCAGGTCGCCGGAGCGCAGCTCTACCTCAACAACTGGCACCTCATCTTCGCGTACGTGGTGGTGATGAGCCTGCCGATGGTCGCCGTCTTCCTGGTGGCCCAGCGCAGGATCGTGTCCGGAATCACCAGCGGAGCCGTCAAGTAACGTCGAGCAACCGGAGGTTCAGTGAGTACGACCCGCACGTCCCGTATCCCGCGCACACCGGGCAGGACCAGACACCGCGCGTCCACCGCCATCGGCGCGACCTTGCTGGGAGCAGCGTTGACCACAGGATTCCTGCCCGCCGCCCAGGCCGGGGAGCCCGCCCCGGCCGCGGCCCAGCGGCTCACCGTCGACCTCGCCGCCCCCGAGGGCGAGGTCATGCTCGGCGCGAACGGCGCGCTCTACGGGCTGGGTGACGACGGGGTGCCGAGCGACGCCGCCCTGGCGCCGCTGAAGCTCACCAGCGTCTCGCAGAAGCCGGAGGGCGGGGCGCAGCACCCCAACGGGGACGCGATATCGGTCTCGAAGTCGTTCCTCCGCAACGGCGGCGGGGACATCCTCGTGCTGATGCAGGACATGTACGCCAAGTGGCCGTACGAGGACCTCGGTATCGACGACTACCTCACGAAGGTGGACCGGATCACCGCGGACATCGCCGCCGCTCCCGACAGCGAGCACTTCGTCTATGTGCCGTTCAACGAGCCCGACCAGATCTGGTACAACCTGGGCGTCGCCGACCAGGCGGCGTACGAGGTCAACCGCGACCGCTTCCTCAAGGACTGGAAGACGGTCTACCAGCGGATCCGCGCGATCGACCCGGACGCCCGGATCGCGGGGCCCAACGAGTCCGGCTACCACACACGGCTGCTGACGGACTTCCTCACCTTCGCCAAGAGGGAGAACGTCCTGCCGGACGTCACCACCTGGCACGAGCTCGGCCCCTCCTCGCTGCGGGACTTCCAAGCCCACCACGACAACTACCGCGCCATCGAGAAGAGCCTCGGCATCGGCCCGCTGCCCGTCAACATCGACGAGTACGCCAACCGCCGTGACCTGTCGGTCCCGGGCCAACTGGTCCAGTGGGTCTCGATGTTCGAGCGGAACAAGGTCTCCGCGAACCAGGCGTACTGGGACGCCGCCGGCAACCTCAGCGGCAACGTCGTCCACACCAACATCCCCAACGGCGGCTGGTGGTTCTTCCGCTGGTACGCGGGCCTGACCGGGCAGACCGTGAAGGTCACCCCGCCGTCCCCCCACACCGTCGACACCCTCCAGGGGCTGGCCTCGTCCGACCCCGCGCGCCGGCAGGCGCAGGTGCTGCTGGGCGGCTCGTCCGGCGACGCGGAGGTCTCCGTGCGCCGGGTCGATCCGGCGGTCTTCGGGACCTCGGTCACCGCGACCGTCGCCGAGGCCGCCTGGTCCGGTTACGAGGGACAGCACGCCGCTCCACGGGTGCTGTCCCGTACGAAACTGCGCGTCGCCGCGGACGGCACCGTGACCGTACCGCTCACGGGCCTGGACAAGATGTCCGCCTACCGGATCCTGCTCACCCCGGCGGGCTCCGGGGTGCCCGCCACGCCCGCCGTGCCGTGGTCCGCGTCGTACGAGGCGGAGGACGCGCGGATCACCGGCGGTCAGGTCTACACCCAGGGCACCGTCTCCGACGCCAACGGGTACGCGGCCTCCGGCACCAAGGACGTCGGCTCGCTCAACACCGAGGCCAGCAAGGTCGACTTCACCGTCGACGTGCCGGCCACCGGCCCGTACGACCTGTCGGTCCTGTACGGCAACCAGTCCGGCGCCCCGGCCACCCAGCGGCTCTCGGTCGACGGCGGCGCGGCGCGCACGGTCGGCTACCCGTCCACCCAGAACTGGCTCTACCGGGCGAAGCAGGACGTGACGGTCGAGCTCACCGCGGGCCGCCACACCCTCACCCTGGCCAAGGGCACCGGCGAGGTCACCCTCGACCGGATCGACCTGACGGCCCGCACCACACCGGCGACCGCGTACGAGGCCACGTTCGCCGACATCTCCGGCAGTGTGTCCTACGACTACCGGGACGCGACCGGCACCGGTACGGGCGCGCTCGTCCTGGGTTCCGGCGGCACGGCGGTGCTCGACGTGTACGCCCCGCGCGACGGGTACTACACGGTGACCTCACGCGCCTCCGCCGCCGTACGGCTCTCGCTGCACGGCGAGACCGTCACCGCCGCCCCGGACCGGGCACTCAAGCTGTACCTCGTGGCGGGCAACAACCGGATCACCGCCTCGGGCCGGGCGGCGCTGCGCTCCCTCGACGTGGCGGGCGCGGGCACCTCGGCCGGATCCGTCGCCCACGAGGGCGAGCGGGCCACGCTGGCGGGCGGCGCCCGGCTCGTGGCGAGCGCCGGTGCCTCGGCCGGTACGTACATCGGTTGGCTGGGCAACAGCGCGGCGAGCACCGCCACCTTCACGGTCGACGCGCCCCGTGCGGGACAGTACGTCCTGGTGCTCTCGTACAGCCACAACGACCGCCGTGACAACGGCCATGCCTACAACACCGACATCATGTCCCGCACCGCCGACATCACCGTCGGCGGCGACACCCGGCGGGTGACCTTCAAGAACACCTGGAGCTGGGACGACTTCTGGACCCTCGGTGTCCCGGTCACCCTGAAGCCGGGTGCCAACACCCTCACGATCGGGAACGCGTCCGCCTGGGCGCCGAACATCGACAGGATCGAGCTGGCCCCGGTCCGGGGCTGACCCACCGGCCGGGCGGCCGGGTGCACCGGCGGCCGGTACAGCCCGGCATACCCGCACAACGACCGAGGACCGGCCCTCCCGGGCCGGTCCTCGGCTGCGTCACACGATGCACATGAAGCCGGCTACGACGTCACGTCGGTGATCCTCCAGCGCTGGTTGGTACCGGAGTTGGGCGTCCACACGGAGACCCGTGAGCCGTCCGCCGTCGCCTGGCCCGGGACTTCGAGCAGCTTGCCGCTCTCCGCGCCGACCAGGGTGTAGGTGGAGTCACCTGTGGTGGACAGGATCCACTGGGCGGCCCCGCCGGCCCTGCCCCGGTCCGGCTCCAGCACGGCGGCCCCGTCCCGCACCGCCAGCCGCAGCTTCCGCTCCGCGTCGCGTACGACGTAGCGGTCCCGGTTGCCGGTGCCGTTCGACACCTTCTCGATCCGCCACCGCTGGCCGGTGTCGGCCGTGTCGGGGGTGCGGATGACGGTGCCGGTGGCGTCGTCCGAGACGTCGAGCGACTTGCCGCTGCCCACGCCGGTCAGGGTGTAGCTGTGCCCACGCTGGAGCTCCGCGGCGTCCTTCGCGACCCCCGAGACCCCCTTGACCAGCAGACTGGTCACCGACTGGGCGGGTACGGTGACGGTCGCGCCGCCGTTCCTCACGGCCACCGGAGCACCCTTGACGAGGGCGCCGCCCGCGTCGGTGACCACGGGGGTGACCGTCGCGTCCCGGGCGATCCGGCCGAATCCGGAGAGGTCCACGGTCACGGCGCGCGCCGCGGTGGTGTCGTTGACGTGGACGACGGTGGCGCTCCGCCCGGAGGCGGAGACGGCCGCCGCGCTCGCGGTGTCGTCGGTCTTCACCAGCCGGTCGCCCGGCTTGATGAAGTGGGTGAAGTTCCGGGCCGTGTTGAACTTGGTGTTGGTCCGGACCGGGCAGGTCTCCAGGGTGTCCTGCGCGGCGCAGCTGAACGGCACCTGGATGGAGCCCCAGTTGCCGCCCTTCGCGGACTCGCCGCCCGGCTTCATGTTGTCGTAGTCCTCCACCGGCTGCCAGAACAGCCAGGCGGTGGGCTCCAGTTCGCGCAGGTCGTCCACCATGTGCTTGGCGAGCCCGAGCCCCGGACGCATGCTGGTGAAGTCCTGGCCGTCGCCCCAGTCGCCGTCGACCTCGCTCATCCACAGCGGCTTGTCGGCCGCCTTGGCGATGTCCCGCGCGGTGGTCCGGCCCCCGGTGCCGTACGTGTGGACGTTGAGCTGTGAGACCAGGTCCCGTACGTCCTGCGGGTAGGACTCCCAGTTGCGGGCGAACGTGGTGGGGTTGGTCTCGTCCATCGCCGAGATCACCGCGTCGGTCTTCGACGTGCCCAGCTTCGCCGCGAGCGCCCTGATGACCTGCTGCTGACGCTCGGGGCCGATGTGGGCGCCCTCCTGCCGGCCGCCGATCGGCTCACCGTCCGGACCCAGGGTGGTGCCCCAGTAGGAGGTGTTGGGCTCGTTGAACGGGTCGATGGTGTCGACCTTGATCCGGCTCGACTTCTCCAGCCGCTCCACGGCGCCGGTCAGATACGCCGCGAAGTCGTCCACCGAGCCGGGCTTGAGCTGGTCCTGTCCGGCCTGGAAGTTGCCGGAGACGTAGCCGCTCTCGGTCATGAACCACGGCGGCGAGTTGGAGAACGCCTCCCAGTGGGTGATGTCCTTGGCGATCCGGTTCACCCACCAGCGCTGCGTGGCGTCGGCGTTCGGATTCCAGTCGGCCGGGTCGTCCGCCGACCACCAGGTGGTGTCCTCGCGCGTGGTGCCCTCCGGCGCCTTCCACCAGCCCTGCACCGCACCACCCGCGCGCAGGTAGTCCCGTACGTCCGGGGCGTTTCCGCCGCCGATGTTGTAACGGGCGATGTTCAGCGCGAGCCCGTCGTCGCCGAAGACCAGCTTGGCGAGCTTCTCGCGGATCGCCGGGGGATAGCCGCCGGTGGCGTTGGCGAACCAGACCAGGCTGGTGCCCCAGCCCTCGAACTCCTGTCCCTGGTACGAGGGGTCCGGCCGTACGGTGACGGCGGAGCCCGGCTCGGCCGCGGCGGCGACCGGCAGCGGTCCGCCGGCCAGTACACCGCCGGTGGCCAGAACGACGGCCAGGGCCGCCGGCAGATACCGGATGGTACGTGGTCGCTTCATCGTGGGGTCTTCCCTTGTCCTCGTCGCGTCATCGGGGGAGAACTGCGCACGTGCCTGTCGGAGGGGTGGGCGGGGGCGTACGTCCCTTCTCCGCGGATCCGCGGATCTACGGATCTGGGTATCTGCGGATCTGCGGTGGAGGCTCTCAGCGGCGTACCACCGCGACGCCGCGCGGGCCGAGAACGAGGGGCTGCCCGGCGGGGCGCTCGTCCGCCCCGGCGGTGAGTGCGAGCAGGGCCCCGTCCACACCGGGGAGTTCGACGGACTCGTCGGTGCGGTTGACGAGGAACCAGTAGGCGGTGTCGCCGTGGCCGCGCACCACCAGCTCGACCCGGCCGCGGGCCGCCGCGGGCAGCTCGCCGCTCACCCCGGCGCCGTCGAGCAGCCGGGCGAGCACCCCCCGTACCCCGTCGGCACCGAGCCGGGTGGAGACGTACGCGGCGGACCCCCGGCCCACCGGGCGCCGGGTGATCGCGGGGCGGCCCGCCTGGTCGCCGGAGGTGTACGAGGCGAGCACCTCCACCGCGTCGTCGGTGAGGGTGATCGGGTCCGTCCACAGCGTGCCGGTGGAACCGTCGTCCAGGGTGACGCTCCGGCCCTCGGGCAGCGGTGCGAACTCCTCGATCCTGATGCCCAGCAGATCGCGCAGCGCGCCCGGGTAACCGCCGAGCCACGCGTGGTCGTTCTCGTCCACCACACCGGAGAAGTAGGTGGTGACGAGGTGGCCGCCGTTCTCCACGAAGCTGTTCAGCTCCTTGGCGAGGGCGCGCGGCACCACATGCAGGATCGGCGCCACGACCAGGTCATAGCCGTCGAGTGCGCCCCCGCGGTGCACGACGTCGGCCCGTACCCCGAGGGCCAGGAACGCCGAGTACCAGTCGAGCGCCTCCTGCCGGTAGCGCAGCAGGGAGGTCGGGTGGGAGTCCTGTTCGCTGGCCCACCACGACTCCCAGTCGAAGAGGATCGCCGCCCGCGCGGGGTGCCGGGTGGACCCGGCGACCTCGGACAGCTCGCCCAGCAGCGCGCCGAGCCGGGTCACCGAGCGGAACACCTCGCTGTCGGCACCGGCGTGCGGCACCATCGCCGAGTGGTACTTCTCGGCGCCCGCCGCGGACTGCCGCCACTGGAAGTAGCAGACGGCGTCGGCGCCGTGCGCCACGTGGAGCAGCGAGTCGCGGGCCAGCTCGCCCGGGCGCTTGGCCAGGTTGACCCGCTGCCAGTTGACCGCGCTGGTGGAGTGCTCCATCAGGAACCACGGATGCCCGCCCGCGAGCGAGCCCGTGAGATTCGCGGAGAACGACAGCTCATCGAGGGCCTGCGGGCCCGGGTGGACGTAGTGGTCGTTGGAGACGAAGTCCACCTCGTGCGCCCAGTCGGCGTAGTGCATGCCCTTCGTCTCGCCCATCACCATGAAGTTGGTGGTGACCGGCACCTCGGGGGTGAGCCGGTACAGCACCTCGCGCTCGGCGCGCAGATGCTCCTTCAGGGCGTCCGAGGAGAAACGCTTGAAGTCGAGCTGCTGACTCGGGTTGGGGTGCGAGGCGGCCAGCCGGGGCGGCAGGATCTGCTCCCACTCCGTGTAGCGCTGGGACCAGAAGGCCGTGCCCCAGGCGTGGTTGAGCGCCTCGACCGTGCCGTAGCGGGCGGCCAGCCAAGTCCGGAACGCGCGGGCCGCGTCGTCGGAGAAGTCGTAGACGTTGTGACAGCCCAGCTCGTTGGAGACGTGCCAGGCGACGAGCGCCGGGTGGTCGCCGTACCGCTCGGCCATGGCGGTGACGAGCTTCAGCGCGTATGTACGGAACACCGGCGAGGTGGGCCGCCAGTGCTGGCGGGCGCCCGGCCACACCGTCTCACCCTTCGGGCCCACCGGGAGGATCTCGGGGTGCAGCGTGGTGAGCCACGGGGGCGGGGACGCGGTCGCCGTGGCCAGGTCGACGGAGATCCCGCCGGCGTGCAGGAGATCCATGATCTCGTCGAGCCAGCCGAAGTCCCAGACATCGGGGCCGGGTTGGATGCGGGCCCAGGAGAAGATGGCGAGGGACACGATGTTCACACCGGCCTCGCGCATCAGCCGGATGTCTTCGGGCCACACCTCGCGCGGCCACTGCTCCGGGTTGTAGTCGGCGCCGTAGGCGAACCCCGGTGCGGTGGCGTCGTGCGGCCGGCGCAGCCAGCGGGGCGACGGGGCGCGGGTCATCTTGCTCCTCGGGAAGATCGTGCCGGGTCCGCGCGGTCCGGGCGGACCGCGGGCACCGGGTGGTGGCGGGCGGCGACTTCGCCGCCCGCCACCACCCGGACGTCCGGCGTTACTTGATGGTGAAGCCCTGCTCCGTGCCGTAGGCACTGGACTGCTTCTGCCAGGCGGCGAGGCCGTCGGACAGCGGTGTGCCGGAGACGTACGCCTTGCCGACGGTGTCGTTGAAGATCGAGTTCGAGTAGACCTGGAAGGGCAGGTACGTCCAGCCGGGCACGACCTCGGTAGCCGACTGCGAGAAGACCTTGTTGATCTCCTGGCCGCCGAAGTAGTCGAACTTCGTGTCCAGGAACTCCTTGGACGTCAGATCGGCGGTGGTGGCGGGGAACGCGCCGTCCTTGATACGGGACTTCACCCCCGCGCCGGCGGCGGCGTACTCGGTGAACGCGTAGGCGAGTGCCTTGTTCTTGCCCACGGCGGGGATGGCCAGGGAGCTGCCGCCGCTCTCCGCGCTGGCCTTCGCGCCCGCCTTCCACTGCGGCAGCGGGGCCACTCGCCAGTCACCCGACGCCGCGGGCGCGCCCGTCTTGAGGTTGGTGGGCATCCAGGCACCGGTGGCCAGCGTGGCGATGGTGCCGTCGCCGAGCGCCTTGAACCACTCGTCGGTCCAGGAGGTGATGGGTGCCAGCAGCTTGCCGTCGATGAGCTTCTGCCAGGTCTTCGCGTACGTGGTGCTGCCCGCGTCGGTGAAGTCGATGCTGACATCGGTGCCGTCCACCTTGTACGGGTGGCCGCCGGCCTGCCAGATCATGCTGGTGGCGAAGCCCGACTCGCCGGTGTCGGCGGTGATGAAGACCTTCGGGTCGGCCTTCTGCAGCTTCTCGGCCGCCGTCACGTACTCGTCCCAGGTGGCCGGGACCGCGATCTTGTGCTTGTCGAAGACCTTCTTGTTGTAGTAGAGCGCCATCGGGCCGGAGTCCACCGGCAGTCCGAAGACGCTGTCGCCGGACGTGACGGCGTTCCACGGGCCGGGGGAGTAGGTGCTGCCGAGCTTGTCCGCACCGTACGGGGCGAGGTCGGCGACGGACTTGGCGAGGGAGAACTGGCTCAGTGCGAAGTACTCGATCTGCGCCACATCGGGGACACCCTTGCCCGCCGATATCGCGTTCTGGAGGGCGGTGTACTCGTCCTTCGAGGTGCCCGCGTTGACGACCTTCACCTTCACCTTGGGGTGCGCGGCCTCGAAGTCCTTCGCCACCTTGGGGATGGTGCTGTCCCAGGTCCAGACCGTGAGGTCGCCGCCCTTTTCGAGGGCCGCCTTCACATCGTCGGGGTTCCCCGAGTCGGAGCTGTTGTCGTCGGAGGAACCGCCGCAGGCCGTCAGGGTGAGGGCGAGGGCCAGTACGGAGGCCAGACCTGCGCCGCGCACGGACCGGCGCGCTGTGTTGAACATCAGAGTCATCTCACTTCGTTGTCAGAGAACTGCCGAAAGCTGGGAGAACGCGGGAAAAGCGGGAATCGCGGGAGAACGAAGGGGCGGACGTCACTCCTTGACGCTTCCGGCGGCGAGCCCCGACTGCCAGTACCGCTGGAGCAGCAGGAACGCGGCGATCAGGGGCACGATGGTGAGCAGGGAGCCGGTGATCACCAGGTTGAAGATGGCCTCACCACCGTTGGTCTGTGCTTGCTCGTTCCAGGAGTTGAGTCCCAGGGTGAGCGGGTACCAGTCAGGATCCTTCAGCATGATCAGCGGCAGGAAGTAGTTGTTCCAGGTCGCCACCATGGTGAACAGGAGCACCGTCACGATGCCGGGGGCGAGCAGCGGCAGACTGACCGTGAAGAACGTACGGATCTCGCTCGCGCCGTCGATCCGGGCGGCCTCCAGCAACTCGGTGGGGATCGCCTCGGCGGCGAACACCCACATCAGGTAGAGGCCGAACGGTGAGATCAGCGAAGGGATGATCACCGCCCACGGGGTGTTGGTCAGCCCCATCTTGCTGAACATCAGGAAGGTCGGCACCGCCAGCGCCGTACCGGGAACGGCGACGGCGCCGATCACCACCGCGAACACAGCGCGTTTGCCGGGGAACTCGAACTTGGCGAGGGCGTAGCCGCCGAGCACCGCGAGGAAGGTCGCGCCACCGGCTCCCACCACGACGTAGAGCAGTGTGTTCAGCAGCCAGCGGACGAACACACCGTCGTTGTAGGTGAGGGTGTCGGCGATGTTCCCGAAGAACGCGAAGTCGCTGTCGAACCAGAGTCCGGCGGAGCCGAGCAGACCGGCCTGGGTCTTCGTCGAGTTGATGACCAGCCAGACGAGCGGCACCAGCGCGTAGACCAGGACCAGCCCGGTCAGTACGGTGAGCAGCACACTGCGGCGCGGGCGGTTGACGCTGTGTTGTCCGGGGCGGGGGGTGCGCAGCCCGGTGACGGGACGGGGCGCGCGCTTCTCGCCCGGGGCAGCGGGGGCAGGGGCGGTGGCTCCCATCGTCACGCTTCCTTTCGCATGCCGCGGAGCTGTACGGCATACGCGATGATCATGGTGAAGATCCCCATGATGATCGCCACCGTGGCCGCGTAGTTGTGCTGCTGGCCCGAGAAGGCCAGCGAGTAGGTGTAGAAGTTCGGCGTGAAGTCCGTGGTGATCGTGTTGCGCGCCAGCTTCTGGAGGACGCTCGGCTCGTTGAAGAGCTGGAAGCTTCCGATGATCGAGAAGATGGTGGCGATGACCAGCGCGCCCCGGATGGCGGGCAGCTTGATCGCCCCGATGATCCGGAGCTGTCCCGCGCCGTCGATCTCCGCCGCCTCGTAGAGCGAGTGCGGGATCACTCGCAGCGCCGAGTAGAAGATCAGCATGTTGTAGCCGACGAATTCCCAGGTCACGATGTTGCCGATGGAGGCGAGCACCAGGCCGGAGGAGAGCGGGTCGGGCAGCGAGACGCCGAAGGCGTCGTTGATGTTGCCGACCAGGCCGAAGCGGGTGCCGTACATGAAGCCCCACATCAGCGCGGCCACCACGGCGGGCACGGCGTACGGCAGGAAGATCGCGATCCGGAAGAAGTTCTTCCCGTAGAGCCTGCCGCTGTCGATGGCCAGTGCGACCAGCAGCGCGATCCCGAGCATGATCGGCACCTGGACGGCGAGGAAGAGGGTCACCCTGCCCAGCGCGGACCAGAAGTTCGGGTCCTCCAGGGCGCGTTGGTAGTTGTCGAAACCGACGAAGGAGGTGCCGCCGACGAGCTGGGTGCGGAAGACGCTCAGATAGATCGAATAACAGATCGGTGCGAGGAAGACCAGCGCGAAGACCGCCATGAACGGGCCGATGAAGCCCCAGCCGATCAGGGCCCGCCTGCGTCGTGGGCCCCGTGGCAGGGCGGGGCGTCCCGCTGTGGAAGGCGGTGACATCGTCGTCATGGCTGTTCCTCGCTGGTCGTCCTCGGCACCCGGCCCGCCGGGTGGAAACGTCCGTATCAAGCCGTGGCCCGAAGCGGGCGCCGGCGCTGATGTTTACGTAAACATCGATAGGTGGGATGCTTGCATCGGCCCCTGCGAGGCGTCAAGATTTCGGCTGGTCTCAGTTGAATCAAGCAGGTCGGGACGGTAACGGCCCGGTGCGCCGCGGCGAGTTGACCGGCGAGCGGAGTCACGGGGCCCCGGGAGCCCGCTCGCGATCGCGCGACGGGCCGCAACGGCGACGGAAACACGGGAGTGGGAGTGGAGGAGACGGTGGACAGGGCCCGGCGGGCGGTGGGCGCGGACGAACGGCCGCCGCAGGACGAGGCGGGCCCGGGGCCGCGAGGCCGGCGGCGCCGGGTGTCCATGGCGGACGTGGCCCGGCGGGCCGGCGTCTCCTCGCAGACCGTCTCCCGGGTCTCCAACGGCCATCCGGGCGTGGTCGACGCGACGCGGCAGGAGGTGCTCGCCGCGATGAAGGAGCTGGGCTACCGCCCCAACAGCGCGGCCCGCGCCCTGAAGAGCGGCGAGTTCCGCACCATCGGCATCATCCTGTTCACGCTCTCCACCACCGGCAATGTCCGCACCCTCGACGCCATCGCCACCGCGGCGGCGCAGCAGGGGTACGCCACGACGCTGCTCCCGGTCGCCGTGCCCACCCAGGACCAGGTGCGGGGCGCCTTCACACGGCTGGGCGAGCTGGCCGTGGACGCCATCATCGTGATCATGGAGGTGCATCTGCTGGACGCCGCGACGGTCACGCTGCCCCCCAACGTCGGTGTGGTGGTCGCGGACTCGAACGCCGGGGACCGCTACAGCGTGGTGGACGTCGATCAGGCGGGCGGCGCCCGCCAGGCGGTGCGCCATCTGCTCGGTCTGGGGCACCCGACGGTCTGGCATCTCGCCGGACCCGAGGAGTCCTTCGCCGCGCAGCGGCGGGCCGACGCCTGGCGTGCCACCCTGCGCGAGGCGGGGTGTCCGGTGCCCCCGCCGCTGCGCGGCGACTGGTCGGCGGAGTCGGGGTACCGGGCGGGGCTGCGGCTGGCCGCCGAGCCGGAGTGCACGGCGGTCTTCGCGGCCAACGACCAGATGGCGCTCGGCCTGCTGCGCGCGCTGCACGAGTCGGGCCGCGCGGTGCCCGGCGAGGTGAGCGTGGTCGGCTTCGACGACATCCCGGACGCCGGTTCGTACATTCCGCCGCTCACCACCGTCCACCAGGACTTCACCGAGGCGGGACGGCTCTGTGTGGAGGGCGTGCTGCGCCAGATCAACACACGCGAGGAGGAGCGCGGCACCACCCTCGTCCCCACCCGGATGGTGATCCGCCGGTCCACCGCGCCGCCGCCCCGGCCCGGGGCCTGAGCCGGCGGCGACGGCTCGGGCGGCACGGGGGCGACGGCTCGGGCGGTACGAGGGCGGGCGGCACGGGCGGTACGAGGGCGGGCGGCTCGGGCGGTACGAGGGCGGGCGGCACGGGGGTGGAGCGGTTCCGCCGCTCACCCGTGCCGCCCGCCCCGTGTCAGGCGGCAGGCCGCTCCCCCGATGCGGCCTGCCACCGCGCGGTGGTCCACGGCAACGCCACCTGCCCGGTGACGAACGAGCTCCACAGCCCGATCCGCAGCGTCCCGCCGGGGCGCGCCGAGGTTTCGGCGAAGCTGACCGGGCGCCCGCCGGTCCGCCGGACGGCGCCCCACTCCAGCTCGAAGCGGCTGGTCCCGACCCGCTCGCCGGGCGGGACCGCGGTCGGCGGCAGGATCTCGTCGAGGGCCCACCCGTAGCCCTGCTGCCGGTAGGGGCCGGTGACCCGCTCCCAGGTGAGTTCCAGGATCGCGCCGGTCGCGGGGATCACGACCAGGGCGCCGCGCGCCCCGCCGGGGTGCCGGGTGTTGAAGGCGAGGACCTCCGCGGTGCCCGCCGGGTAGGCGTGCGAGGTGCCCCGCCCCACCAGCGAACCCTCGGGGCAGGCCGCCGCGCCGCGCTCCTCGATCACCGGGCGCGCGCACCGCGGGAACGCGTCGGGGCGGAAGCCGAGCGACGCGTCGAAGAGGAAGACAAAACGGCGCGCGGCCGCGGGCGGCCCCCCGGACTCCGTACGGCTGACCCGGTCGAAGGCGACCCGTACGCCGCGCGGGGTCGCACCGTCCGAAGTGACCCGCGCGGTCAGGGAGTCGAGGTTCTCGGGGCCAGGGACATCGGGCTCGTACGGGCGCTGCGGGCCGCCCGGCGCCGGGTCGGGCGGCGGGACACTGCCCGCGGCGGCCCCGGTGACGGGTGCCGCGGCCCCGGCGGTGGGTGCCACTGCCCCGGCCAGCAGCGTCGCGAGCGCCCCGGCCACGCACACGCGCCGCCGTACGCCCCCGCGGTACCGGGCCCCGCCACCCCGGCCCGTGCCGCTCTTGCCGGCACCGCCCTGGCCGCCCCCGCTGCCGCCCCCACTGTCCCTGCCGTCCCGTGCGCGCACCGCTGGCCTCCGTCCGTGGACCGGTTCCCTTCCCCCTCATGCTCGCCCGGCGAGGCGGCCGCTCCCGATGCCCTGCCGTACCTGGGTAAGGGCGTACCCAGGTACCGGTGGAACCAGGAAGGACAATGAACACCATGGGGAAACAAGGAGAGTTGGGAGAGTTCCTGCGCTCGCGCCGGGCCCGGATCCGGCCGGAGGATGTCGGATTCGCCTCCGGGTCCGGACTCCGCCGGGTGCCCGGGCTGCGCAGGGAGGAGCTGGCGCATCTGGCGGGCGTGAGCGTCGACTACTACGTACGGCTGGAACAGGGCCGCAATCGCAGTGTCTCCGACGCGGTCCTGGGGGCCGTCGCCGACGCCCTGCGGATGGACCGGGACGAGCGCGACCACCTCTTCCGGCTCGCCCGCCCCCGGAAGGCGGCCACCGGGGAACCGTCCGGGGACGGCGGGGTGCGCCCCGAGATGCGGCGGCTGCTCGACTGGATCAGCGCACCCGCGCTGGTCCTCGGCCGCCGGATGGACGTCCTCGCCTGGAACCGCCCGGTATGCGGCCTCATCACCGACTTCGGCCAACTGCCGCCGCGCGAGCGCAATCTGTGCCGGCTGCATCTCCTGGACACGGAGATCGGCGGCCGCTATCCCGACCGCGACATGATCGCCCGCGAGGCCGTCGGCCATCTCCGGATCGCGGCCGGAGCCTTCCCCGACGACCCCGAACTGTGGGAACTCGTCGACGAACTCAAGGCCAGGAGCCCGGAGTTCCGGCACCACTGGGCGCGGCACACCGTACGGACCAAGGCGTTCGGGCTCAAGCGCATCGACCACCCGGAGGCCGGCCCGCTGACCCTCTCGTACGAGATCACCCACTTCCCGCAGGACACGGAGCTGAGCCTGCTCGTCTACACCGCGGCCCCCGGCACGCGCGAGGAACGCGCCCTGCGGAAACTGGCCGCGCGCTGACCGGCCGGATCCCCGGAGGGCCCGCGCCACGACCCGTTAGCATGCGGTGATCACCACGGTGACCTGGCGAGAGGGGCGGGCATGCGCGCGGAGCAGTGGACCGGAGTCGTCACCTACCACGGGGAAGGGCCCGGATGGGACCCCGGGACCGGCCGGCTGAGGGTGGTCGACATGCTCGCCGGTGACCTGCTGACCTTCGGCGCCGACGGCGGCGAGGCCCCCGAACGCCACCACCTCGGCGAGGTCGCCGCGGCCTGGCGGCCCCGCAGCTCCGGTGGTGTCGTCGCGGCCGTCGAGCGCGGCTTCGCGCTGATCGCGGCGGACGGCACGGTGACCCGCGGCGAGGAGCTCTGGAGCGATCCCACCATCCGGATGAACGAGGGCGGCTGCGACCCGGCCGGCAACTTCTACTGCGGGTCGATGGCGTACGACGTCCGCCCCGGCGCCGGCCGGATCTTCCGGCTCACGCCCGGCGGCGAGACCTCCGTCGTCCACACCGGCGTGACCATCTCCAACGGTCTGGCCTGGTCCCCGGCGGGCGACTTCGCCTACTACGTCGACACTCCCACCCAGAGCGTCGCCCGGGTGACGGTCGACCCCGTGACCGGCCTGTTCGCCACCCCCGAGCCCTGGGTGCGCGTCGACCCGGCCGACGGTGCGCCCGACGGGATCACGGTGGACGCCGAGGGTGGCGTGTGGGTCGCGCTCTGGGGCGGCTCCGCGGTCCGCCGCTACACCCCCCAGGGCGCGCTCGACACCGTGGTGGAGGTGAACGCCCGCCAGGTCAGCGCCTGCGCCTTCGGCGGCGACGACTACCGGCGGCTGTTCATCACCACCTCGCGCGAGAACGTGCCGGACGACGAGGACCCGGCGGCGGGCGCCGTGTTCGTCGTCGAACCGGGGATCGCCGGGCGCGCGCCGCTGCCGTACGCCGGATAACGGCCGGGAGAAGCCGCGAGAAGCCCGGAGAACGCGGCTCACAGCCCCGGCGCGCCCCAGACGGGGAACCAGCGCGCGAGGTCGGGCTCGATCCGCAGATCGTCCCCGAGCACCGCTCTGACCTGCAGTTCCCGTTGGTTGTCCCGCTTCTCGGCGCCGCCGGGCAGCGGGGCGAACGGATAGAACGTGCCGCGCTTGTAGAGATAGACCAGCGCCAGGGGCCGCCGTTCCGTGTCCCGGAAGCCGATCAGGGAGCAGAGCAGCTGCGGGCCGAAACCGCCGTCCTGGAGCAGTGTGTTCACCGCGTGCAGATCGTTGACCAGGGAGGCCGTGTCATCGGGGGGCCGTTGTGAGAGCAGCCAGGTGTAGCCGTACGGGTCCTGGCTGAAGGTGACCGGCGCCCCGGCCCGCTCCCGCGCGGTGTCCGCGTCCAGCAGCTCCCGTACGTCCTGCCGGATCCGCGCGAATCCGCCGCCCTCGACGCCCGCGAAGCACACCGAGCCGAGCCCGGTGGGCACGTACCCCGCGCCCGCCTCCAGGGTGAGCGCGGCGGACGGGAGGGAGAAGAGCTGGTCGAGCTGGGGGCGGACGGGCTTGCTGCGGCCGAGAATGGTGTCGAGAAGGCCCACGGGACCAGCTCCTTCACGGGGTGGGCGGGGCGCCCGGACCGGGCGGGAGAACATGACCGGAGGCGGAGGCGGAGGCGGAGGCGGAGGCGGAGGCGGAGTCGGCAGAGGGGGCGGAGGCGGGGGCGGTCACGGGCGGGCGAGTTCGGCGGAGATGCGGGCGAGCTGCTCCAGCCGCTGTTCGAGTGTCGGGTGCGAGGAGAGCAGCCGGCCGAGGCTTTCCTCGGAGGAGAAGGCCGGGACGAAGTAGAACGCGTTGTACGGCTCCGCCTTCCGCAGGTCCTCGGTAGGGATCCGCGCCATCTGGCCGCTGACCTTGGTCAGCGCGGACGCCAGCGCGGAGGGCCGGCCGGTGAGCAGCGCGGCGGTCCGGTCCGCCGACAGCTCACGGTAACGGGAGAGCAGCCGGGTCAGCAGAAAGCCGACCGCGTACACCACCGCGCTGACCAGCGGAATCAGCATGATCGCGATCCCGGCGGGGCCCGCGTTGCGGGCGTTCCTGGCCAGTCCGCCCCACAGGGAGATCCGGGTGATCAGGCCCGCGAGCACACCGAGGAACGAGGCGATGGTCATCACGGCGACATCGCGGTGCGCCACGTGCGACATCTCATGGGCGAGGACGCCTTCCAGTTCCTCCGGCTCCAGTCGGCGCAGCAGCCCGGTCGTGGCGCAGATCAGCGCGCTGCGTTCGTTGCGCCCGGTGGCGAAGGCGTTGGGCATGTCACTCTGCGCGATGGCGACGCGGGGCTTGGGCATGTCGGCCAGCGCGCAGATCCGGTCGACGGCGCCGTGCAGGGCGGGCGCCTCCTCGGGCGTCACCTCGCGGGCGCCCATGCTGAACGCCGCGATCCTGTCGCTGAACCAGAACTGCGCGACGAACAGACCGCCGACGAAGATCAGGATGATCGGCCAGGCGTGGTTCAGCACCGCCAGCAGCACACCGACCAGGACCACGTACAGCAGGCCGATCAGGAACATGGTGGTCACCATGCGCGTGGTCAGACCGCGGTCCGGGGTGTAGCGGTTCCGTGTCATCGTCGCCTCCACTCACTCTCCCTCCTGCTATTTTCCTCCTTTCCCGGGCAAACGGAATAAGAGCCCCATATGGACGACGGAACCGGCGGACCCCTGACAGGGGCCCGCCGGTCCTCTTCCGCGTGGGGGGAATCGAGTGGGTGTCGCGCGGGGGTGTTACAGCGCCGGGTAGGCGTTCTTCAGCAGCTCCTGGAACTGCGCGGAGAACCAGTCACCCGAGAGCGGCGCGTTGGGCAGGGCCCCCGACATGTGGTTGTTGTTGCGCGGGTTGCCCTCGTACGTCGGGTCGCACATCCGGTCGAAACCCTTGCCCTGGTCGTTCGGGATGACCTTGCTCGCACCGTCGGACTCGCCCGGGGGCTTCATCCAGACGTACGCGTCGATCCCGGCGGCGGGAGCGGCCTTCGGCCGTTCGCCGAGCCCGGCTCCGGACTGGTTGCACCAGTTGCCCAGGTGGATCCTGCGGTCGTAGCGCCCGCCGTCCACATACGTGTCCACGGTGCTCTGCGCGCCGGGTCCGGCGGGCCGGGCGGAGCCGCCCCAGCCGTTGCGCGAGGTGTCGATCAGCATGCCGATGCCGGACTGGAAACCGACGCCCACCAACTCCTGGCGGAAGGCCTGGGCGAACGACTGCTCGTCGACGTAGCGGTTCCAGTCCACCCACTTCGACTCACGGACCGACTTGCCGGCCACGCTGTCGTTGATGGTGAAGTTGTTCTCCTTCGTCGCACCGTAGTTGGCGGTGTTGACGATGAACCCGGCGACCTTGTCGACCGTGCTGCCCTCGGCGGTCGCGGCCTGCTTGAAGATCTGCGCCGAGGCGTTGAAGTTGTCGTCCCAGCCGATCCAGCCGTGGTGTCCGGCGTCCACGTAGTTGTAGACGTTGGCGACGGCGCCCAGCTTGTTCAGGGCGTAACCGACGCCCTTGATGTAGTTGCCGTTCGCCTTCATCACGTCGCACTGGGGGGTGACGGTGGGCCGCGGCGAGACGTTGGTGACGAGGTTGGGCAGGGAGTCGATCTCGACCGTGGTCACGATCCGCAGGTTCGCGTACTTGGTGTCGGCGAGGATCGCGGCGATCGGGTCGATGTACTCCCGCTGGTAGCGGGTGATCTCCGTCGGGCCCAGCTCGCCGTTGGAGGCGAGCGCGGCGCAGTCACGGCCCGGCAGGTTGTAGATCACGAGCTGGATGACGAACGGGTTGCCCGCCGCCTGCCGCAGCGCCTCGTCGAGGTGGGCGCGCAGCCCCATCCCGCCGTTCACGCCGTTGATGGCCGCGATCCGGTCCAGCCAGACCCCGGTCGGCTGGTTGGAGACCTTGGTGCCGCCCGGCTCGGCGGCCGCCTTGCGCGACCACTCCGGGTTCACGTACACCCCGGCGCCCGCGTACGGGTTGTCGACCCTGGCGCTCGGCCCGGTCGGCGGGGTGGTCGGCGGGGTCGTCGGCGGGTCGGAGGGGGTGCCACCGCCGGGCACGTTGCAGGTGACGCCGTTGAGCTTGAACGTGGTGGGGACCGCGTTCGTGCCGGTGACATCGGCGTTGAAGCCGAAGGAGGCCGAGGCGCCGGTGGACAGTGTGCCGTTCCAGGAGGTGTTGGTGGCGGAGACCGCCGTCCCGCTCTGGGTGATGGTGGAGCTCCAGCCCTGGGTCACCTTCTGGTTGCCCGCGAAGCTCCACTCCAGCTTCCAGGAGCTGACCGCGTCACCGGTGTTGGTGACGGCGACGGCGGCGGAGAAGCCGCCGTTCCAGGAGCTCTGGACCTTGTAGTCGACCGTGCAGCCGGCCGCCGCGGCAGCGGCCGGCCCTTGCAGCACGGTCGCCGTGCCGGTCGCGGCGGCGACCAGCGCCAGCGCGGCGAGCACCGCCGTCCGTGCTCGGCGCGGAGGGGTGATGGTGCGGCTCATGAGAGTCCCTTCAGATGGTCACGGAGTCCGGCGCCGAAGGAGGTCGGCGTGCCGTTGTAGTCGCTGATCAGAGCGGGGCCCGAGGAACAGTCCCAGGTGTTCCAGGTCCAGCCGAGGTAGGACGCGCCCCGGCCGTCCAGCCAGGTCATGACCCGGTCGATGTACCCGTGCGAGCAGGTGTTCTCGCCGATCTCGCCTGCCACGAGGGGCACTTGGGCGAGCACCGGAGCGAGCTGTTCGTTCCAGCAGCTCTCGTTCGAGCAGGTGTTGAAGTTGTACGTGTGCCAGGCGGCGGCCGTGTTGCCCGCCGGATCGGACGGCCGGTACTTCAGCCACTGACGCATGTCGTTCGAGTAGGCGATGCCGGGGATCAGCACCAGGTTCCGGGCTCCGGTCGCCCGCACCGCGTCGAGCAGGGACTGCATCCCGGCGACCCGGAAGTCGATGCCGGGGCAGCTCCCGCCGTCGCGCCAGCAGGTCCACGCGGCGTCCGTGCTGCTGGTGGCGCGGTCCGGGAAGGGCTCGTTGAAGAGGTCGAAGACCACCGCCCGGTCGTCCTTGAAGGTCTGGGCGACCGAGGACCAGAACGCCGGTGTGTACTGCGCGTTCGGCATCGGCTTCTGGCAGGTCGCGTACTCGGTGTCCGGACAGTGACTGTCACCGCCGGTGTACTTCCCGTGGGACCAGTGGAGTTCGACCACCGGTGTGATGCCGTGCGCCTCCAGCCTGGCCACGTACGCCTTGACCGCCGCGATGTAGTTCGCGCCGGAGTAGGCCGCGTTCACGTTCGGGAGCCCGAGCCAGCACTCCTCGTTGAGGGGGACCCGTACGGTGTTCACCTTCCAGTCCGCGATGGCCCGGACCGACGCGTCGTCCACCGGTCCGTCGAAGAAGCCGTAGCCCTGGACGCACATGAACTCACCGCCGGAGCGGTTGACGCCGAGCATGCGGCGGGTGGCGCCGTTCTGGTCGACCAGCTTGTTCCCCGAGACACGGAGCTGGGGCGGTGCGCCGCCCGGGGCGGGCGGGTCGGTCGGTGGCTCGGTGGGGGGTTCTGTCGGATCGGTCGGGTCGCCGGGACCCGTGTCGCCCCCGCACGCCACGCCGTTGACCTTGAAGGCGGTGGGCGCGGGATTGGACCCCGACCAGGACGCGGTGAACCCCGCGCTCACCGAGCCGCCGGTGGGGATCCGGCCGTTCCAGCTCTCGTTGACCGCGGTCACGGTCCTGCCCGACTGCGACCACTTCCCGTTCCAGCCCTGGGTCACCTTCTGCGTACCCGGGAAGTCGAAGGTGAGGGACCAGCTCTCGACCGGGGACCCGTGGTTGGTCAGTGTGACGTCGCCCTGGAAGCCGGCGTCCCACTGACCGGTGGTGCGGTACTCGACGGTGCAGCCGGCCGCGGTTCCCGACGCGGCCGCCTGCGTGGCGACTGTTCCCGAGACGGCCAGGGCCGTCGCGGCCAGCAGTGCGCAGAGGCGTGGTGGTGCTCGCATGGAGCGACTCCTCGATGGCCCGCACGCCGCCTGACACGGCGTACGACTGATGGAAGCGCTCCCACTGGTTGGCTTCGACGTTAGCGCCGAAGTGGCGTGAGTCAACAGCCCCGTTGAATTCTTTTACCTGTCAACTCGCCCGGACGTGCGTCTTGTTCAAAGACTTGACAGGTGCACGGTCCCGCTCGACGCTTGGGAGCGCTCCCACTGGTTCGAGTCCCCTTCCCCCCACCCGCACCGGACCGCGAGGAGGACCCCTCCATGCTCGGCATGCTCGGCTCACGAGGCTCGCCACCAGGCGCGTCAACCCCGCCCAGAAGGGTCCGCGGGCCGCGCGGACCCCGTCGGGTGCTCATTGCCCTCGCCGCCGCCCTCTCCCTGCCTCTCGGTCTGACCGCGGTCACCGGCACACCCGCACAGGCCGCCGCGGTCCAGTGCGGAGTCGACTACAAGACGAATGACTGGGGTTCCGGTTTCACCGCCGATCTGACGATCACCAACCGGGGCACGGAGGCCGTCTCCGGCTGGACCCTCACCTACGGGTACGCCGGCAACCAGACGCTCACCAGCGGCTGGAACGGCACCTGGTCGCAGTCCGGCAAGAACGTCACCGTCAGGAACGCCGCGCACAACGGCACCATCGCGCCCGGTGCCTCGGCCTCCGCCGGCGCCAACTTCACCTACAGCGGCACCAACGCCGCGCCCACCGTCTTCGCCGTCAACGGCGTGACCTGCACGGGCGCGCACCAGCCGCCCATCGCCGTACTGACCGGCCCGGCCCCCGGCGCGCTGTTCACCGCGGGCGGCACCATCCCGATGGCCGCCACCGCCGCGGCGGCCGACGGCGCGGGCATCACCAAGGTCGAGTTCTACAGCGACACCACGCTGCTCGGCACCGACACCACCTCGCCGTACACCTTCGACTACACCAATGTCCCGGCGGGCGACCTCTCGCTCTACGCCAAGGCGTACGACGGCCAGGGCGCCGCCGCCGAGTCCACCCCTGTCGGGGTACGGGTCACCGCGGGCCCCGCGATCGTCGCGACGCCCGGCCAGCTCGGCGTGCAGCAGGGGAAGACGGGCACCTTCGCCGTCAAGCTCTCCACCCAGCCGAGCGCGAACGTCAACGTCACCGTGGCCCGCACCGCGGGCAACACCGGCCTGACGGTCACCGCGGGCTCCGCCCTCACCTTCACGCCCGCCAACTGGAGCACCACCCAGCAGGTGACCGTCACCGCCGCGGCCACCGGCACCGGCGCGGCCACCTTCACCGCGAGCGCCACCGGACAGGCCAAGGCGGAGGTGACCGTCACCCAGCTCGCCGCGTCGACCACGTACGACGCCCGGTTCCTGGAGCTGTACGGCAAGATCACCGACCCGGCCGCCGGCTACTTCTCGCCCGAGGGGATCCCGTACCACTCCGTCGAGACGCTGATCGTCGAGGCACCCGACCAGGGCCATGAGACGACCTCGGAGGCGTACAGCTACCTGATCTGGCTCCAGGCGATGTACGGCAAGGTCACCGGCGACTGGACCAGGTTCAACGGCGCGTGGGACATCATGGAGAAGTACATGATCCCCACCCACGCCGACCAGCCGACCAACAGCTTCTACAACGCCTCGAAGCCCGCCACCTACGCGCCCGAGCAGGATCTGCCCTCGCAGTACCCCTCACAGCTCAACAGCAACATCCCGGTGGGCAACGACCCCATCGCGGCCGAGCTGAAGAGCGCGTACGGCACCGACGACATCTACGGCATGCACTGGATCCAGGACGTCGACAACGTCTACGGATACGGCAACGCCCCCGGCACGTGCGAGGCAGGCCCCACCGATCAGGGCCCCTCCTACATCAACACCTTCCAGCGCGGGCCGCAGGAGTCGGTCTGGGAGACCGTCACCCAGCCCACCTGCGACGCGTTCAAGTACGGCGGCACCAACGGCTATCTGGACCTCTTCACCAAGGACGCCTCGTACGCCAAGCAGTGGAAGTTCACCAACGCCCCCGACGCCGACGCCCGCGTCGTCCAGGCCGCCTACTGGGCCTCGGAATGGGCCAAGGAGCAGGGCAGGGGAAGCGCCGTCTCGGCCAATGTCGCCAAGGCCGCGAAGATGGGCGACTACCTCCGCTACGCCATGTACGACAAGTACTTCAAGAAGGTCGGCGACTGCGTGGGCGAGAGCGCCTGCCCCGCGGGCAGCGGCAAGAACAGCTCGCACTACCTGCTCTCCTGGTACTACGCCTGGGGCGGGGCCACCGACGCCTCGGCCGGCTGGGCCTGGCGCATCGGCTCCAGTTTCAGCCACAGCGGCTACCAGAACCCGATGGCGGCGTGGGCGCTCAGCTCGTACGCCGATCTCAAGCCGAAGTCGGCCACCGGCCAGCAGGACTGGTCCACCAGCCTCAAGCGCCAGGTGGAGTTCTACCGCTGGCTCCAGTCCTCCGAGGGCGGGATCGCGGGCGGCGCCACCAACAGCTGGCAGGGCCGGTACGCGACGCCCCCGGCCGGGACCCCGACGTTCTACGGCATGTACTACGACGAGGCCCCGGTCTACCACGACCCGCCGTCCAACCAGTGGTTCGGCTTCCAGGCGTGGTCCATGGAGCGCGTGGCCGAGTACTACAACCGTACGGGTGATGCCGCCGCCAAGGCGGTGCTGGACAAGTGGGTCACCTGGGCCCTGTCCAAGACCACCGTCAACCCGGACGGTACGTATCTGATCCCGTCGACCCTCCAGTGGTCCGGCAAGCCCGACACCTGGAACGCCACCAGCCCCGGCGCCAACACCGGGCTGCATGTCACCGTCGCGGACTACACCAACGACGTGGGCGTGGCCGCCGCGTACGCCAAGACCCTCTCGTACTACGCGGCGAAGTCCGGCCACGCGGCGGCGAAGACCACCGCCAAGGCGCTGCTGGACGGCATGTGGGACCACCACCGGGACGCGCTGGGCATCGCGGTCCCCGAGACCCGCGCGGACTACAGCCGGTTCGACGACCCGGTCTACATCCCGAGCGGCTGGACCGGCACCATGCCGAACGGCGACCGGATCGACGCGAACTCCACCTTCCTGTCGATCCGGTCCTTCTACGAGAGCGACCCGGCCTGGTCGAAGGTCGAGGCGTACCTCAAGGGCGGCGCCGCGCCCACCTTCACCTACCACCGCTTCTGGGCACAGGCGGACATCGCGCTCGCCCTCGGCTCGTACTCCGACCTCTTCGAATAGCGCCACGGGGGGTGTGAGGAACAGCGCCACCGCATGACGGCGGAGGGTCCCGGCTGTCGCCCGCCGGGGCTCTCCGCGCCATGCGCGGTGGCGTGTTCACCGGGGCGGCCCTCAACTCCCTTCAGACACCGTTCCTTTACGACCGTTTGATGTATTTATGGCGTACAGAATTGACAACGCGAGGTCAAATCCTGGTTTCTGATCTGTCGCAACGTGTCCCGTGGATGGCACTCTCTGGACGGCTCGCCGCGCGTAGATCATCGCGGCGAGCCGGCTCCGCAGCACTCGCACACCTCTCAGCACCTTCGGGCGACGGACTCACCCCAGGCCGTCGCTTCCCCACAGGGGACCGCCCACCGGCGGTCCGACACTCTTGGAGACTGAGTGAGACTCGAAGCTTCCACCCCCCGCAAGGCCGTGCGTCTGACGGCGCTCGTCGCCTCCGCCGCCATGGTCGTGGTCGCGGTCCAGTCGGGCACGGCCAGCGCCCAGCCCGACCCCACCAGGGAGAGCGGCGCCACCGCCCTGGAGCTGACCCCCGCGCAGCGCGTCGAGGCCATCAGGTCCGCGCAGGCGGACACCGCGAGCGAGGCGAGGACCCTGGGCCTCGGCGCCGCCGAGAAGCTGGTGGTCAGGGACGTCGTCAAGGACGCCGACGGCACGGTCCACACCCGCTACGAGCGGACCTACCAGGGCCTGCCCGTGCTCGGCGGTGACCTCGTCGTCCACGAGAGCCCGGCCGACGGGCGGAGCGTCACCAAGGCGACCACGGCCCGCATAGCCGTGGCCTCCACCGACGCCGCGGTGGCCGCCTCCACCGCGAAGTCGAAGGCCCTGAAGGCCGCGTCGGCGGAGAAGACCGCGGACGCGGCGGCCGAGAACGCGCCCCGCAAGGTGGTCTGGGCGGCCTCCGGCACACCCGTGCTGGCCTGGGAGACCGTCGTCAAGGGCGTCCAGCCCGACGGCACGCCGAGCGAGCTGCACGTCGTCACCGACGCGGCCACCGGCGCCGAGCTGTTCAAGGACGAGGCCGTCAAGACCGGCACCGGAACCGGCAAGTACAACGGCTCCGTCACGCTCGGCACCACCAAGAGCGGCACCACCTACAACCTCACCGACGGTGGGCGCGGCAACCACAAGACGTACGACCTGAACCAGGGCACCTCGGGCACCGGCACCCTCTTCACCGACGCCGACGACGTCTGGGGCGGCGGCCGGCAGACCGCGGGCGTCGACGCGCACTACGGCGCCGCGGAGACCTGGGACTTCTACAAGAACGTCGTGGGCCGCAACGGCATCAAGAACAACGGTGTCGGCTCCTACTCGCGCACCCACTACGGCAACAGCTACGTCAACGCCTTCTGGCAGGACTCCTGCTTCTGCATGACGTACGGGGACGGCTCGGGCAACGCCAACGCGCTCACCTCCATCGACGTGGCCGCCCACGAGATGACCCACGGCGTCACCGCGGCGACGGCCAACCTCACCTACAGCGGCGAGTCCGGCGGTCTCAACGAGGCCACCTCCGACATCTTCGCCACCGCGGTCGAGTTCTACTCCAACACGTCGACCGACCCGGGCGACTACCTCATCGGCGAGAAGATCAACATCAACGGAGACGGCACCCCGCTGCGCTACATGGACAAGCCGAGCAAGGACGGCGCGTCCAGGGACTACTGGTCGTCCACGCTCGGCAACGTCGACGTCCACTACTCGTCGGGCCCGGCCAACCACTTCTTCTACCTGCTGTCCGAGGGCAGCGGCGCGAAGACCATCAACGGCGTGAGCTACAACAGCCCCACCTACAACGGCGCCGCCGTCACCGGCATCGGCCGCGACAAGGCCATCCAGATCTGGTACAAGGCGCTCACCACGTACATGACGTCCACCACCAACTACGCGCGGGCGCGCACCGCGACCCTGAGCGCGGCGGGCGCCCTCTACGGCACGACCAGCGCCGAGTACAAGGCGGTCGGCGCCGCCTGGACCGCCATCAACGTCGCCTGACGGTCCGCCCCCTCGGCGCTCCGGCGCCACCCGGCGCGCCACCACGGGGGCACGGTCCGCGCGTTCCTTGCGCGCGGACCGTGCCCCTTCGCCGTAGGGTGCGGTCCATGGCCGGACATAAAGGGCAGGACACGGGTCCTCCCGCGCACCCCCCGGGGCCGCCCCGCCCCGCCGCGCCGGACCCGCGGCGGTGGAAGGCGCTGGCGGTCTGCCTGGTGGCGGGGTTCATGACGCTGCTCGACGTCTCCATCGTCAACGTCGCCCTGCCCTCCATCCGCGAGGGGCTCAGCACCCCGGTGTCCGACCTCCAATGGGTGATCTCCGGATACGCCCTCGCCTTCGGCCTCTTCCTGATCCCCGCGGGCCGGCTCGGGGACGCCCGGGGGCGGCGGCCGGTCTTCATGTGGGGGCTGACCCTCTTCGTCCTCGCCTCCGCCGCCTGCGGAGCCGCCCAGTCCAGCCTCTGGCTGGTGCTCGCCCGGCTGGTGCAGGGACTCGCGGGCGGCCTGGTCTCCCCGCAGATCTCCGCCCTGATCCAGCAGCTCTTCGCCGGCCGGGAACGGGGCCGGGCCTTCGGCATGTTCGGCACGGTCGTGGGTATCTCGACCGCCGTCGGCCCGCTGCTGGGCGGCCTCATCATCCAGGCGGCCGGCGCGGAGGAGGGCTGGAGGTGGGTCTTCTACGTCAATCTGCCGCTCGGCGCCGTCTGCCTGGTGCTGGCCCACCGGCTGCTGCCCGACACCCCGTCGGCCGGCCGGGTCACCCCGCGTCAGCTCGACCCCGTCGGCGTGCTGCTCCTCGGCGGCGGGATCCTGGCGCTGCTGCTGCCGCTCGTCCAGTCTCAGCAGTGGCACGGGGCCGCGAAGTGGCTCCTGCTGCCGGTGGCCGCCGCGCTGCTGGCCGGCTTCGTGGGGTGGGAGTCCCGGTGCGGTACGCGCGCCACCCAGCCGGTCCTGGACCTCTCCCTCTTCCGCGTCCGCTCCTTCCGGCTGGGCTGCCTGCTGATCCTGCTGTACTTCGCCGGGTTCACCACCGTCTTCTTCATCAGCACGCTCTACCTCCAGAGCGGACTGCACTACACCGCCCTCCAGGCGGGCCTGGCCATCACCCCCTTCGCGCTGGGCTCGGGGGCGGCGGCCGGCCTCGGCGGGCGGCTGGTCGGCCGGTTCGGCCGGCCGCTCGTCGCCGTCGGGCTGATCATGGTGACCGTCGGCCTCGCGGCCACCGCCCTCGCCGTACACCTGGTACCGGGGCGGGGCGTCGGGTGGGCGATGGCGGCGCCCCTGCTCCTGGCCGGGGTGGGCAGCGGACTGGTCATCACGCCCAACCAGACCCTCACCCTCGCCGAGGTGCCGGTGCCCATGGCGGGCAGCGCCGGGGGGACTCTGCAGACGGCCCAGCGGGTGGGATCGGCGGTCGGGATCGCCGCCGTGGGCTCCGTCTTCTTCGCCGAGGTGACGCCCGACGGCTGGGCCACGGCGTTCGACCACGGACTGGTCGTCTCGGTCGGGTTCGTGGTGGCGGCGCTGCTGGTCGCCCTCGCCGACATCGCCGTGGCCCGGCGTACGGAGAGACGGCGCGACGCCCCGGCGCGCTGACGGTCCGGCACACCACGGGCCGGCGACGAGCCGCCGAGGCCGCCACCGCGTACGAAATCCGCCACCAGGCAGAAGAATCCGCCATCAAGAAGGTAGGACCAGCGATGACCGCACCCACCGAGCCCGAGGGCAACGCCGCGTACGGGAAGAAGCCCTTCAAGCGGTCCAGGAGCCACTTCGCGGACCGGATCACCGCCGACGGCGCCGACGGCTGGCCCGTCGAGGCCGGCCGCTACCGCCTCGTCGTCAGCCGCGCCTGCCCCTGGGCGAGCCGCGCCCTCGTCTCGCGCCGCCTCCTCGGCCTGGAGGACGCCCTCTCGCTCGCCGTCGCCGACCCCATCCAGGACGACCGGAGCTGGCGCTTCACCCTCGACCCGGACGGCCGCGACCCCGTACTGGGCATCCGTTATCTCGCCGAGGCGTACGACGCCCGCGAGCACGGCTATCCGGGCGGGGTCAGCGTCCCCGCGGTCGTGGACGTGCCCAGCGGCCGGCTCGTCACCAACGACTTCCAGCGGATCACCCTGGACCTGGCCACCGAGTGGACGGCGCTGCACCGGAGCGGCGCGCCCGACCTCTACCCCGAGCCGCTGCGCGACGAGATCGACGAGGTCATGGAAGGCGTCTACCGCGACGTCAACAACGGGGTGTACCGGGCCGGGTTCGCGTCCGGACAGAGCGAGTACGAGGACGCCTACCGTGCCGTGTTCCACCGGCTCGGGCTGCTTTCCGAGCGGCTCGCCGACCGCCGCTACCTGGTGGGGGACACCCTCACCGAGGCGGACATCCGGCTCTTCACCACGCTCGTGCGCTTCGACGCCGTCTACCACGGGCACTTCAAGTGCAACCGCGCGAAGCTGGCCGAGGACCCGGTGCTGTGGGCGTACGCCAGGGACCTCTACCAGACCCCCGGGTTCGGTGACACCGTCGACTTCGACCACATCAAGCGCCACTACTACCAGGTGCACACCGGTATCAACCCGACCCGGATCGTGCCCCTCGGCCCCGACCTCTCCGGCTGGCTCACACCGCACCACCGCGCGGAGCTGGGCGGCCGGCCGTTCGGCGACGGCACCCCGCCGGGCCCGGTGGCGCCGGGCGAGGAGATCCCGCCGGCGGGACGCCCCTGACGCGCGCCCGGCCCCGGCCTCACCCCCCGGCGTCCCCCGTGCCCTCGCCGCCGGGGGAGCCGGGGACGCCCGGGGCGCCGGGGACGCCCGAGGCGCCGGGAACCCCGGGCGGATGGCGCAGCACGTACAGGCCGACGCAGGCCGCGAGCACCATCACGCACGCCGAGAACGTCAGCCCCGCGACCGTGAGCCCGAGCCACAGGGTCAGCGCGCCCACCCCGACGACGGGCAGGGAGATCCCCGTGTAGGCGACGACGAAGAAGGCGGAGAGCGTGGCGCCCCGGTGTTCGGGCGGCGCCACGGCGCTGACCGCGCTCATCCCGGCGCGGAACGCCAGCCCCTGGCCGAGCCCGCCGCAGAGCGCGCCCGCGACCAGCAGCGGCAGCGACCGCGCCGCCAGCGACCCGGCCACCAGCAGCAGCCCGGCCACCAGGACCAGACAGCCCCCGGGCAGCGCCGCGCGCACCCCCAGCCGCCCCATCAGCGCCTGTCCGGCCGTCGAGGCGAGGAACACGGAGAAGACGACCGCGCCCGTCACCGCCAGGTTGTGCACCGACAGGGTCTGGGCCACGAAGCTCGGCGCGACTGCCGTGAACAGCCCCAGCAGCGCGAACCCGGCGAACGCGGCGAGCGCCGAGGGCACGAACACCCCGCGGATCCCCGGCGGGAGCGAGAGCCCGCGCGGGCGGAGCCGCGGCCGGCGCGGGGAGGCGACCGTCTCCGGGAGGAACCAGGTCAGTACGGACGCGACCGCCACCAGCGCCAGATGGGTCACGAACGGCAGGGCCAGCGGCCACGGCGCGTACTGGGCGAGGATCCCGGACAGCAGCGGACCGCAGCCGAGCCCGCCCATGTTCGCCGCCGTCGCGGCCAGCCCCGCCCGCGCCTCCCGCCCGGGCGGCGCCAGCTCCAGCACACAGGCGGTGGCCGTACCGCTCAGCAGGCCGGCGGCGAAGCCGGAGAGCAGCCGTCCCGTGAAGAGCAGCGGCAGCCCGCCCTCGAAGAGGAAGCACAGGGCGCTGGCCGCCGAGAGCCCCAGCGCCAGGAGGAGTACGGGCCGCCGTCCCACCTGGTCGGAGAGGTCCCCGGCCAGCAGCAGTACGGCGATCACCCCGACGGCATAGACGGCGAACACCACGGTCACCATCAGCTCGGAGAAACCGAGTTGCTCCCGGTAGAGCCCGTACAGCGGCGTGGGCAGCGTGGTGCCCGCCATCCCGACGGCGAACACCCCCGCCGCCACCGGATATCCGAGGCGCCGGTGTCCGCGAACCGCCATACGACCCTCCGCCCGAACGCCCGATCGGACGCTTTCCCCTTCCCCTATGAAGGGCCACGCGGGACGGACGCGCCAGGCGGGGACGGCCGGAGGAGAGGGCGGTCGGGCGTGCCGGCGGTCGCGAGCTGGGCCTCGACCTCGTCGAGCGCGCGGCGCGCGGCGGCGATCCGGGCGAGCAGCACGGCCTGCGCCTGCTCGGGACCGCCCGCCGGGACGGCCGTCTCGTGCGCTTGCTCCTGCTCCTCCTCCAGTTCGCGCGCCTCCTCCAGGGAGTTGATGACCACGCCGATCAACAGGTTGACCAGGAGGAACGACCCCAGCAGAACGAACGACGCGAAGTAGACGATGGTCCAGCGGGAGACCTCCAGACCGCCGCGCACCGCGTCGCCCAGCCCGTCGAGGGTGATGAGCAGGAAGAGCGTGAGCGCCGCGCGGCCGAGCGACCCGTAGTGCTCGGGGTCGGAGCGCGCGAAGAAGACCCAGCCGAGCATGGCGTACACGTACAGCAGCAGCGCGCCCACCAGCACGAAGCTCGCGGTCCCCGGCAGGCTCTTGCCCACGGCGACGATCACGATGCGCAGCTGCGGCAGGAAGCGTGCCGCGCGCAGCACCCGGGCGAGCCGGAGCAGCCGCAGGAGCGTTGTGTTCTCGCGGGCGAACGGGGTGAGGGCCAGCGAGACGACCGCCAGGTCGAAGACGTTCCACGGATCGCGGAAGAACTCCTTGGGGCGGTCCGCGTAGGAGGCGGCGCGCAGCAGGATCTCCGCGGTGAAAGCGGCGAGGAAAAGGTGCTCGGCGAGCTTCAGTTCGGCGCGCCACTGGTGTACGGCGCCGCTGTACGTCTCGATGCCGAGCAGGCACGCGTTACCGACGATCAGGCAGAACACCGCGCTGCTGAAGGCGGTGGACTCCACGAGGCGCCGGCTGCGCGCGGCGAGAGTCACTGGCTCTAATCGACTCGTCCCGTCGTACATCAGAGGACACTCGTTTTCTTGCGCGTGCGCAGGCAAAAAGGGCAGGTGAAAGGTGAGGCGGGAGGGCAGGTGAAAAGGTCGGGCCGAAAGGTGAGGTCGAAAGGTCAGGGTCAGAAGGCCAGGTCGGAAGATCAGGCGACAAGGATAGGAGGGAGCGGCCGGTGCCCGGGGCGGGGCACCGGCCGCTTGTCGCGCCGTCCTGCCGTTCGGAACGGGACGGCGCGGGCGGGTGGCAGCGCGGCTCGTTCGGTCCGCGCGGCGGTTACGCGGCGGTCGGCGGGCCGGTGGCCGGGCCGACCAGTTCCTCCAGAACGTCCTCCATGGTGACGAAGCCGATGACGGTCCCCTTGTCCCCGGTGACCGCCGCGAGATGCGTACCGGCGGTGCGCATGGCCGTCATCGTGTCGTCGAGCGGGGTGTCGATTTCGACTCGGACCACCGCGTGCAGCGCGCTCCGCGGGAACGGCTCGGTGCGCTCGTCGACGCCGAGGGCGTCCTTGATGTGCAGATAGCCGAGGATCGTGGCGTCGGGCCCGGTCACCGGCAGCCGGGAGAAGCCGGAGGACGCGGCGGCGCGCTCCAGTTCCCGCGGGGTGATCCGGTGGTCGACGGTGACCGTACGGCTCAGCGGGACCATCACCTCGCCCACCGGCCGGGTGCCCAGCTCCAGCGCGTCACGCAGCCGCTCCCCGTCCGCCGGGTCGAGCAGCCCCGCCTCGCTGGAGTCGGTGACCAGCCGGGCGAGTTCGTCGTCGGTGAAGACGGAGGCGACCTCGTCCTTCGGCTCGACCTTCAGCAGCCGCAGGATGGAGTTGGCGAACGCGTTGATCCCGAAGATCACCGGGCGCAGCGCGCGGGTCAGCCAGACCAGCGCGGGCCCGAGCGCGAGCGCGGTGGGCGCCGGGGCGGCCAGCGCGATGTTCTTCGGCACCATCTCGCCGACGAGCATGTGCAGATACGTCGCCAGGGTCAGCGCGATCACGAACGCGATCGGGTGGATCAGCGCCTCGGGCACCCCGATCGCCTCGAACGGCGGCTCCAGCAGGTGTGCTATGGCCGGCTCCGCGACGGCGCCCAGCACCAGCGAGGAGATGGTGATCCCGAGCTGCGCGGTGGCCATGGCCGCCGAGAGGTGCTCCAGACCCCACAGGGTGTTCTTGGCGCGCTTGCTGCCCTTGACGGCCAGCGGCTCGATCTGGCTGCGCCGTACGGAGATGAGCGCGAACTCGGCCCCGACGAAGAACGCGTTGGTGAACAGGGTGAGCACGCCGATGGCGAGCTGCAGGCCGGTCATCGGGCGTCCTCCGTGATCTGTGCGGCGCGGGCGGGGGCGGTGATGCCGACCCGGTCCGCGCGGTGGTGCTCGACGCGCAGCACGGCGAACCGCCAGCCGTCGATCTCCAGGGTGTCGTCGGGCACGGGCAGCCGCTCCAGACGGGTCGCGAGCAGCCCGGCGAGCGTCTCGTACGGGCCCTCCGGCGCGGTGAAGCCGATCGTTTCGAGCTGGTCGAGCCGGACGGAGCCGTCGGCCTTCCACACCTGGCGGCCCTCGGCGTCCGGCTTGCCGGGGAGCAGGTCCGGGGTCTCGTCCGGGTCGTGTTCGTCGCGTACCTCGCCGACGACCTCCTCCACGATGTCCTCCACCGTGGCGACGCCGGCGGTCCCGCCGTACTCGTCTATGACGACGGCCATGGTCCGCGACTCGCGCAGCCGCCGCAGCAGCCGGTCCACCGGGAGGGAGTCGGGCACCAGCATCGGGCTGGTCGCCAGTTCGGTGACGGGAGTGTGGTCCCGCCGGTCCTCGTCCAGGGCCAGCACATCGCGGATGTGGATCGTGCCGATGACCTCGTCGAGGCTGTCCCGGTAGACGGGGAAGCGCGACAGGCCGGTGGCCAGGGTGAGGTGGGCCGCGTCCGTGGCGGTGGCGTGTGCCTCCAGGGCCCGGACGTCCACCCGCGGGGTCATCACGTTCTCGGCGGTCAGGTCGGCGAGGTGCAGGGTCCGTACGAACAGCTCCGCGGAGTCCGCCTCGATGGCGCCCTCCCGCGCGGAGTGCCGGGCCAGCGCGACCAGTTCCTCGGGGGTACGGGCGGACGCCAGCTCCTCGGCGGGCTCCAGGCCGAAGCGCCGTACCAGCTTGTTCGCCGTGTTGTTCAAGTGCCGGATCAGCGGGGCGAACGCGGCGGTGAAGCCGCGCTGCGGACTCGCCACGACCTTGGCGACCGTGAGCGGGCTGGAGATCGCCCAGTTCTTCGGGACGAGCTCACCGACGACCATCAGCACGACGGTGGAGAGCGAGACACCGAGCAGGGTGGCGACCGTGGGCACCGCGCCGCCGGGCAGGCCGATGGCCTCCAGCGGACCGCGCAGCAGCGTGGCGAAGGACGGCTCGGCGAGCATGCCGATGACCAGAGAGGTCACCGTGATGCCGAGCTGGGCCCCGGAGAGCTGGAAGGTGAGCCGCTTGGCAGCCTCCAGGGCGCTCGCGGCACCGCGCTCACCGGCGGCGGCGGCGCGCTCCAGCTCGCTCCGCTCGATCGTGGTCAGGGAGAACTCGGCCGCCACGAACACCGCACAGGCGAGGGTGAGCGCGAGGGCGAGCAGCAGCAGGAGCACTTCGGTCACCGTGCCACCTCCGTCCCCTGGCTCGGCGGGACGGGAATGGCACGGTTCGTACTGGGAGGCTCACCCATTGCGGGACCGTAGCTCCTTCTTGGATCAGTTGATTCGACTCGTATGTTCTTGCGGTGAGACGACGGGGAGATGCCCCGTCGCCCAATGGTAAAGGAATAGCAAAGCGATGCAATGTGGCGTACGCCACGTGTTACGTCGCCCGCGAGGTCGCCGATCACGGCGTCCGTCATGGCCGGAGGCTCGTCCGCCGGGCCGGCCCGGTCATCTGAGGGCCTTGAAATCCTGGCCCACGGTCAGGGTCACCACGCCCGGCGTGGCGTCCGCCTCCTGCCGTACGGCGCTGCCCGGCAGCCGGGAGGCCAGTATCTCGGCCCCCGCCTTCTGGTCCTGCGGGTAGCCGACCGTGGTCTTCTTCGCGGACTCCGGCGCGTTCCCCACCGACGAGACCGTGAAGCCGGCCGTACGGAGCGTGTCGGCGACCTCGGCGGCCCGCCCCTGGGTGCCGGTGCCGTTGAGTACCTGCACCCGCACGGTGTTCGCGTAGACCGGGTTCTCGGTCGCCGCCTCCAGCTCCTCCTTGTCGGTCTCCTTGTCCTGCGCCATGGCGGTGAACAGGTTCCCGGCGTGCGGATACTGCCAGACGACATTGGCCTTGTCCGTCGGGACGTCGGCCTCGCGGGGATAGTTCGGCACGGTCAGGAACGTCAGCCGGTCGCTCGGGACGGCCTTGATCTCGTTGGCGAGGGCGGTGAGCGGCTTGATGCCCGCCAGCGTCTCGTCCGTGGTGAGGGACTTGGTCGCCGAGTCGAGGAACCCGTAGAGCGCGTTCGGGCTGGTCAGCTTCTCCTGCGCCTTGGCCGCCACGGCCTCCATGAACTCCTGCTGCCGCCCGATCCGCCCGAGGTCGGAGCCGTCGCCGACGCTGTAGCGGGTGCGGACGTACCCCAGGGCCTTCTCGTCCCTGACCGTCTGGCAGCCCGCCTCCATCTCCAGGTGGGCCTTCTCGTCGGTGATCGCCGTCTCCGGGCAGACCTCGATGCCGTCCAGCGCGTTGACCATGCCCTTGAAGCCCTGGAAGTCCACCGACATGAAGTGGTCGATGCGCAGCCCGGTGTTCTGCTCCACGGTCTTGATGGTGCAGGCGGCGGCGTCGGCGACCTCGCCGCTGGACCCTCCGATGGCGAAGGATTCGTTGATCTTGAAGTGGTGGGGCTTCGACGTGGTCCCGTCGCCCTTGTCGCAGGACGGGATGTTCACCCAGGAGTCGCGCGGGAGGGACACCACCGTGGCCCACTCCCGGTTGGCGGCGAGGTGCATCACCATCAGGGTGTCCGACTGCATGGTGGTCAGGCCCTTGCCGTACTTGCCGTTGTCCCCGTCGCGCGAGTCGGAGCCCACGACCAGGATGTTCTTCGAGCCCGGGCTGGAGTTGACCGGGCGGTCGCCGCCGATCTTCCCGTCGATGTCCGCGGAGTGGATGTTCCCGTCGAGGTTCTGGTAGACCCAGGTCCCGGCGCCGGCCACGCCGATCAGCGCCACGGCGAGCACGCCGCCGGTCCAGACGGCTATTCGCCCCCGCCGGGTCAGTCGGGAGCGGCCCGCCTTGCGGTCCGATCCCCGGGCGGCCCGCCGCCCGCTGCCCGCCTGGCGGCCGCGCCGCCCCCTGGATTGACTGCCCACGCTGGTCCTCCGTGCCCCGTACCCCGCTCCGTCCAGCTTCGGACGGGCCGGTTCGCCGCCCAGTGCGACGCGTGCACTCTACTGCTTCTACAGGGGTGTAGAAGACGCCAGGTCGTCACAGGGGTGTCGCGGCTTCGAGGACCAGGAAGAGCGCCGACGCCGCGTTCAGCGCGGAGACGGTCGACGCCGCCGTTCCCGCGGCGGCGACATACGCGGCCATCCCCGCCCGGGTGAGCGCGGGCGGCCAGCTCCTGCGCGGCGGCACGGGGCCGAGCAGCGCCGCCACCCGGCGCGGCACCGGACCCGCCGAGGCGAACGTCGCGAGCCCCGGGGGCGACATCCGGCGGGAGACGAGCGCGGCCTTCCCCACCGCGCGCGCCGTCGTACGCCGGTCGCCCGTCGCGTACGCCGCCTCCTCGTCCGCCCAGCGCTCGGTGCTGTACGTCACCGCCTCCGCCAGCGGCCGCAGGAACGGGTTGGCGCACCCCGCCAGCCGTACGGCCAGCAGCAGCCGGTGGTGGCGCCCGGCGAGATGAGCGTGCTCATGGGCGAGTAAAGCGGCCCGTTCCCCCTGGTCGAGGCAGGACAGCAGGCCCGTGGAGACGACGATCCGGCCGGGGGAGCCGGGCAGGGCGTACGCGTACGGCAGCTCGTCGTCCAGGATGGCGAGCCCGGGCGCCGCGGCGTACGCCGACGCGTACCCCGGCAGCTCCCGCAGCCCGGCCAGCGCGCGGTGGGCCCGCGAGCGGAACCGCAGATGGCGCCGTACGGTCTGCGCGCACGCCACGATGACCAGGAGCAGCGCCACGATCGCGGTCTTGCCGGCCACCTCGTCGTACGGCACGGCCGCGCGCACCTCCGGATCCGACCAGCTGTCCGGCAGCGGGTTCCCGGGCAGCTGGGCGGTCCCGACGACCACGAGCAGCCCGAGACAGAACGTGCTGCACGCGGCGAGCACCACGGCGACGGAGGTCAGCAGCCACGCGGCGCTGCGCGGGTGCAGATGCTGCTCGGCCAGGCGGGCGATCGGCAGCGCGGTCAGCGGCAGGACCAGGGGGAGGAAGACGAAGACACCCATCGGTCAATTCTCCGCTTCGCCCGCGGCCGACCGGTCCGTCCCGCCGGCGAGGGTGTCGCCGGCGGCGTCGGCCGCGCTGAGCAGCGAGCGGAGCACCCGCTCGTCGTGCGGCGAGAGGGCCGACACGAAGCTGGAGAGCACCGCGTCGCGGTCGTCCCGCTCGTCGAGCAGCCGGCGCATGCGCAGCGCCGTGAGCCCCGCCTCGTCCGCCACCGGCGTCCACAGGAACGAGCGGCCGGAGCGGGTACGGGTCACCGCCTGCTTGCCGAGGAGGCGCGTGAGGATCGTGATCACCGTGGTGTAGGCCAGCTCGCCGTCGAGCCGCTCCTGCACCCAGGTCGCCGCCACCGGGGTGGTCGCCGAGCCCAGGACGGCCAGCACCTGCGCCTCCAGCTGCCCCTGGCCGCGCCTGCGGGTACGGGAGCCCCGGTCGTCGAGGTCCCGGCGCTCGCCGAGGCCGTCGCGCTCCCCGGGGTACCCGGCGTGCCCGGTCTGCCCGACGGGCCCGGTGTTTCTGGTGTTCCCGGCGTTTCCGACCACGGAAGTGGCCTCCTCCCACGCTGCCGCCCCAGCCGCCCTGGCGCCGGGGCATCCTAACCACCAGCTCATTTCTACAGTGCTGTAGATTTACGATGGTGTCATACGGCGCCGTGGCCGCCGGTGCGTCCCGTACGTCCTGTGTGCCCGGTTCCGGACATCTGCCGGTTCCGCACGGACGAAAGGAAGCAACATGGGTGTGAGCCTCGCCAAGGGCGGCAACGTCTCACTGAGCAAGGAGGCTCCCGGTCTGACCGCCGTTCTGGTCGCTCTCGGCTGGGACGTACGGACCACCACCGGGGCCGACCACGATCTGGACGCCAGCGCCCTGCTGTGTGACGGTTCCGGCAAGGTCGTCTCCGACCAGCACTTCGTCTTCTACAACAACCTCAAGAGCCCGGACGGCTCCGTCGAGCACACCGGTGACAACCTGACCGGTGAGGGCGACGGCGACGACGAGACCGTCAAGGTCGACCTCTCCGCCGTGCCCGCCGGTGTGTCGAAGATCGCCTTCCCGGTGTCGATCCACGACGCCGAGTCCCGCGGCCAGAGCTTCGGTCAGGTGCGCAACGCGTACATCCGGGTGGTCAACCAGGCGGGCGGCGCCGAGCTGGCCCGCTACGACCTGAGCGAGGACGCCTCCACCGAGACCGCGATGGTCTTCGGCGAGCTGTACCGCAACGGCGCGGAGTGGAAGTTCCGCGCCATCGGCCAGGGGTACGCCTCCGGTCTCGCCGGGATCGCCGCCGACTACGGCGTCAACGTCTGACCCGCGCGTCCGGGCCCGACCCCGCACCCCGCACCCGGCCCCGGTCCCCGACGACCGCGTCAGGACCCCGCGCCGGGGCCGCGCCGGCACCAACCACCAGGAGTGAACGATGAGCGTCAACCTCTCCAAGGGCCAGCAGATCAGCCTGACCAAGTCCGGTGGCGGTGAACTCACGACCGTCCGCATGGGCCTCGGCTGGCAGGCCGCCAAGAAGGGCTTCTTCGCCCGGCTGACCGCCAGCGAGATCGACCTCGACGCCTCGGCGCTGCTCTTCGCCGGCAAGGAAGCCGTCGACGTCGTCTTCTTCCAGCACCTGACCAGTGACGACGGCTCCGTGCGGCACACCGGTGACAACCGGGTCGGCGGCGCCGGCCAGGGCGGCGACGACGAGTCGATCGTCGTGGACCTCCAGCGGGTCCCCGTCCACGTCGACCAGATCGTCTTCACGGTGAACTCCTTCACCGGCCAGACCTTCGAAGAGGTCGAGAACGCCTTCTGCCGGCTCGTCGACGAGACCAACGGCCAGGAACTGGCCCGCTACACCCTCACCGGCGGCGGCGGCCACACCGCGCAGATCATGGCCAAGGTGTTCCGTTCCGGCGGCGGCTGGGAGATGTCCGCCATCGGCAGCCCCGCCGAGGGGCGCACCTTCCAGGACCTGATGCCCGCCGTCGCGCCGCACCTCTGACCCCGGCCGGTCCGGCCGGCCGACCGGCCGGACCGCCGGCACCACCTGTCCGATCCATCCATCCGACCGACCTACCCGACCGACCAGGAGTAGTCACGTGGCCCTGTGGGACCGCATCAAGGATTCCGCGTCATCGATGCAGACGCAGCTCAACGCGAAGAAGAACGACCTCAAGAGCGGCGCCTTCCGGGACGCCAGCATGGCCATGTGCGCCCTGGTCGCCGCCGCGGACGGCTCCATCGACCCCTCGGAGCGCCAGCGGGTCGCCGCGCTGATCATGACGAACGACGTGCTCCAGAACTTCCCCGCGGAAGACCTCCAGACACGGTTCAACGACTACTGCCAGAAGCTCACCGCCGACTTCGACTTCGGCAAGGTCGGCGTGCTCCAGACCATCGGCAAGGTCGCCAAGAAACCCACCGAGGCCCGCGCGGTCATCCAGATCGGCATCGTCATCGGCGGCGCCGACGGTGACTTCGACGACAGCGAGCGCGCCGTCGTCCGCGAGGCGTGCTTCGCCGTGGGTATCGCGCCGAGCGAGTTCGACCTCTGACGGCCGTTCTCCCCGAACGCCGGTGAGCCGGGGCGTGCCGCGCGATGCCCGGCACGCCCCTTCGCGTCAGCGGTCAGCGGTCACCAGTCGGCGGCCGGTGACCGGCCGCCGGCCGTCACCCGTCGTTCGTGTCCCGCGCCGGGTCCGCGCCGGGGGCCGGTCCCGCCGCGGCGAGCGCCCGGCGCAGCCGCTGGTGGGTGCGGTTCTCGTGGCAGAGACGGCCCACCAGCGAGCCGCCGTAGACGACGAACCCGACGCCGACGAGCCAGGACTGGAGCACCAGCACCGTACCGAACGGGCCGTACGTGACGGCGTTCGAGGCGATCAGCGGCGAGAAGACGACCCGGGAGAAGATCCGGAGCCCGAGCAGGCCCAGGGCGGTCGCGACGGCGCCCGGTATCAGCGCCCGCCAGCGCACCCGGCCGGCGAGCAGCACCCGCTGGGACCACCAGAAGAAGAGAAACGTCAGAACCAGATCACCGGCCGTGCCGAGCGTCAGCACGACGACCGAACTGGACGTCACCGGCGTATTGACGAACACCACCAGGAAGGCGACGAGCGCAGCCAGCCACACCACATGGCGCCACATCGTGTGCCAGCGGGCGGTCGACAGCTCCCAGACCCGCTCGTACCCCGTCTGCACGGCGCCGCCGAAGGTCAGCCCGAACGCGGCGAGCGCGGCGAGCCCGAAGGCCGTCGTCCGCTGCAGCGCCTGCCCCGGCCGGCCGAACAACTGCTGGATCTCCTGCTGCGACGAAGCGGAGACCCCGAGCCCCTGCCCCAGCCAGCGGGCGAAACCCTGCCCGCTCGCGGGGTCCGCCGCGGCGACCAGGATCAGCAGCGGCACCAGGGTCAGAAAACCCAGCGCGGCGAAGCTCATGGCCCGGTGCATCAGCTCCATCTCGCGCCCGCGGTTCCAGGCGAGCACGGCGAGCGACGCCGTCTCGCGGGGCAGGGCGGTGAACCGGTGTCTCTCCCGCCGCCCACCGATACGTTGCCGGGTCATGTCCCGTCCCTACCCCGGTACCGGGTGCTCCCGCGCAGCGCTGCGCCGACGGCCCCCCGGATGGCTCCTCAGCGCCGGCCGAGCCTGCGCTCGCCGCCCGCGCCGGTGCTGTACGGAAGCCCGTAGTGGGCGAAGATCCCGGGCTCCATCTCCGCCAGCAGTTCGCCGTCCGTGTCGATCGAGGGGGCTTCCTTGGCCAGCCTCCTGTCCCACGGGACCCTCAGGTACCCGGGGCCGACCGTGGCCTCGGCCAGCGGTACGAAGACCAGCCGCCGCTTGGTCGGCAGCCCGACCGTGACCGCGGCGAACGACGGGGCGTCCGTCGCCGTGTCGACATAGACGGCTTCCAGCGAGCCGATCTTCCGCTTCTCGGCGTCGACCACGTCGTGGCCCCGCCACTCCCGGATGTCATCCGCTTCGAACATGTCCGTCCCGCTTTCTCGTCCGCCGGCCACCGCGCGGGTGCGGCGTCGGCCGCTCCGCTCACGTGTACCCCAGATTTCCAGGGCGGCGCCGGATCGCCGGCGCGAACCGCCGAGGCCCGTGCCGAAAGCCGGTGGCCGCGCGAAAACCGCTGTCGTCGCGTGGGAGCCGACCGGCATCATGTCCCCATGCTGATCAGGGAAGCCACCCCCGAGGACTGGCCCGCCATCTGGCCTTTCTTCCACAAGATCGTCGCGGCCGGCGAGACCTTCACCTATCCGACCGGGCTCAGCGAGACCGACGGCCGTGACTGGTGGCTGATGACGGCCCCGAACCGATCCGTCGTGGCCGTGGACGACGCCGGTACGGTCCTGGGCACGGCGAAGATGAACGTCAACCACATGGGCAACGGCTCGCACATCGCCGGTGCCAGCTACATGGTCGACCCGGCGCACGCCGGGCGCGGCGTGGGCCGGGCGCTCTGCGCGTACTCCGTCGACTGGGCCCGCGCCGCCGGCTTCCGCGCGATGCAGTTCAACGCCGTCGTCGAGACCAACACGTACGCCGTGAAGCTGTACCGCTCGCTCGGTTTCGAGATCCTCGGCACGCTCCCCGAGGGATTCCGGCATCCCACGGAGGGCTATGTCGGCCTGCACATCATGCACCTCAAGCTCTGATCCGGCGCGGGCCCCGGTCCGGCGGTGCGGGGAGCGCTTGCGGAGGCCGGGGCGCCGGGAGGTCAGCGCTCCTGCAGCACGGAGAGGATGTTCCCCGCCGGGTCCGTGAACCACGCGATGTACGGGCCGCCGCCCCGGAAGACGCCCTTCTCGTCCGCGTCCATCCCCGGGTAGCGCTGCAGGCGCACGCCCCGGGCGGTGAGCTCCTCGACCGCCGCGTCGATGTCGGCCACCGGGAAGTTGAGGATCGTGAACGTCGCCGGGGTGTGGTCCGGCTTGGGGTAGACGAGCACCGTCGTGCCGCCGGCCAGCCGCAGGCGGAGCAGGCCGTACTCCTCGGTGACCTCCAGGCCGAGCGTCTCGCCGTAGAACCGCCGGGCCTTGCCGATGTCGTCGACGGCGAACCCGCTGAACGCCTCGCTCCTGCCGAACATGGCTCCGTCCTTCCCTCGCGTGCTTCGTTCGCGTCGTAGGTGTTGGTCGTGGGGGGTGTGGGGGTCTGTAGGGGTAGACGTGTCCGGCCCCCGGACTCATCGGCCGCCCGGCACCGCCCCGAGACGCCCTCTCGTGACCAGGGACGCCCCCAGACCGAGCCAGAAGCCGGCGAACAGCCATCCCCCGAGCACATCGGTGGCCCAGTGCACCCCGAGAAAGATCCTGCTCAGCCCCACGGCCACGGCCCAGCAGCCCAGGACCACCATGAGCGGATACGCCGCGAACGGCCACCCGGCGGACCGGGAGTGACCGCGGGCCCGGCGCCGGCTCGCCCGGGCCACGCCCCAGATCAGCGCCCCCGCCACCAGGGCCGAGGTCGTGGTGTGCCCGGAGGGGAAGGCGTACCCGGACGCGTGCGTGGCCCAGTCGTCCACCGGGGGCCGCGGCCGGGCGATCGTCAGTACGAGGCCGTACCGCACCGCCTGTCCCGTGAGCAGGAACAGCAGCGCCGCGACCGCCCCGTACAGCCGACGCCGGACGCCGCTCCCGGCGAGCACCCCGGCCACCACGGCACCCAGATAGGGGAGGACCCCGGTGCCGGTGGCGGTCACCGCCCTGGCCAGGGCGGTGGCGACCGGCGGGCGGTGGCGCACCGACCAGTCGAGCGCGCTCCGGTCCACCGGGAACGGGGCGCCGTGGCGGACGGCCACGGCCACGGCCAGCGCGGCGAAGGCCAGGGCGCAGAGCGCGGCGGCGACGGCCGCCGGCGGCGGCAGCCGGGCCGGCCGGGGGCGGATCCCCGGCGCGCTCACCGTTTGGCCACCAGCGGCGCCAACCGGGTCGTGCCCAGCCGCTCGGCCACCGGCGCGGTGGTCCGGCGCGCCCCCGCCATCAGGGCCCAGGCCACGCCCGCCCCCACGGCCAGCCCGACTACCACGTCATGCGGATAGTGCGCCCCGACCCAGACCCGCGAGGCCGCCATCGCCACCGCGGCCGGGACGGCGAGCGCGGCGAGCCCGCGGTCCGTGAAGAGCAGGGTGGCGGCGACCGCCGCCGCGAGCACGGCGTGGTTGCTGGGCAGCGACCAGTCGCCCAGGGCGGGACATGCCTCGACCGTGACCGTGTGCAGGGTCTGGCAGGGCCGCTGTTCCCGCAGCAGCGCCTTGAGCCCCGTACTGACGACGAAGCCCGTCAGGACGACCAGGGGCGCGGCCAGCGCCAGCGTCGCCCGGGCCGAACCGCTCGGACGGGCCCGCCACCACGCGGCCAGCAGCAGGGCGCCGAAGAGCAGGAGGCCGTACGTCGACCAGACGGAGACCGCGGTGTCCAGCCAGCCGGGGGAGTGGTGGGCCACATCGGTCACCGAGGTGTAGAGCCCGTCGTCGAACCACCGGTCGCCGTGGGGGAGCGCGGCGGGAGCGGACGCCGTCACCGCGACCCCTCTTCCGCCGAGGGGGCGACGGGTGTGCCCTCCCCGGCCGTCCGGCGGGAGCGCCGTACCTCCAGGGCAACCGGCACCAGGGAGACGAGCACCACGAGCGCCACGAGGGGCAGCAGATAGCGTTCGACATCGGGCACGGAGGAGCCGAGAGCGTACCCGGCGAGGACGAGACCGACGGTCCAGAGCACACCGCCCGTGACCTGCCAGAGGGTGAAGACCCGGGCGGGCACGTTCAGCGCGCCGGCGAGCGGGTTGAGCACGGTCCGTACGAGCGGCACGAAACGGGCCAGCACGATCGCCTTCGCGTGGCCGTACCGGTCGAGCAGCTCCTCGGCGCGGGCCGCCGCCTCGTGCAGCTTGCGGGCCCGGCTGCGGGCGAGCAGGGCCCGGCCGCCGCGCCGCCCGATCCAGTAGCCGGTCTGGGCGCCGATGAGTGCCCCGGCGACCGAGGCGACGAGCACCTGCCCCAGCGCGAGAGGCGCGGAGCCGTGGCCGCCGGGGACACTGAGCAGCCCGGCGGTGAACAGGAGCGAGTCGCCGGGGAGGAAGAAGCCGACCAGGAGCCCGGTCTCGGCGAAGAGGACGACGGCGATGCCGAGGGCACCGAACGCGGCGAGCAGGGATCCCGCGTCGAGGAGGTTCACGGCCAGCGGCATCGTCGCGAACGCGGATACGGCCATAGAAGAGCTGCTCCCATAATGGTGGACAGGGATGGGGGGACAGGGATGTCCTGCATGACGATCTGATGGACTGCAGACCTGATTGACTACAGATCTGTAGACGGTCTACTTCACTGTAGACGAAAGAAGTGGGAGGAGCGTTCCCATGGGCGAGGAGAGCCCGGAACGGCGTCCGGCGGGCGAGCTGGAAGCCGGTGTGCTGGCGGCGCTGTGGGCCGCGGACCGGCCGCTCACACCGGGCAGGGTCCAGGAGGAGCTCGGCGGGTCGCTCGCCCGCACCACCGTCACCACCATCCTGTCGCGGCTGTACGAGAAGGGCAGCGTCACCCGCGTCAGGGCCGGGCGCGGCTACGCGTACACCCCGACCGAGGACGCCCCCGGACTCACCGCCCGCCGCATGCACTCCGAGCTGGCCAAGGACGAGGACCGCGGCGCGGTCCTGGCCCGGTTCGTCTCCCAGCTCAACGACGAGGACGAACAGCTGCTCCGCTCCCTCCTGGACGGCGGTACCGCGTGACCTCCGTCGTCTGGGTGCCCCTGCTGATGCCCTTCCTCGCCGTGCCCGCCGCGCGCCGGGCCGCCGCCCCGCTCGCCCCCCGTCACGCCGCGTGGCTGCTCACCGCCACCGCGCTCGTCCTGGCCGTGAGCAGCACGGCCGCGCTGGCGCTGCTCGTCGTCCCGGGCGCGTCGTACGTCCCCGTCGTGGCCCTGCTCGGCGAACTGGTCCGGCCGCTGGCGGCGGGCCCGCCCGCGCTGACCGTCGCGCTCGCCTCGGCCGCCGGCTGCCTGCTGCTGTGGCGTACGGGCGCACTGGCCACCGCGGTCCGCTACAACCGCGCCGAGCTGCGCCGGGCCAGGGCGGCGGCCGGCGGCGGGAGCGCCGAGCTGGCGGTCCTGCGGGACGCGCGGCCCGACGCGTACGCGCTGCCCGGCCGCCGCGGCCGGATCGTCGTGACCACCGGCATGCTGCGCGCCCTCGAACCGGTTACTGTCCTTCTGAAAGGCAGCCTGACGATGACAACTGAGCTGACCGCGGACGTGTGTGTGGTCGGAGGAGGCCCGGCGGGACTCACGCTGGCC
>NZ_JBFBJB010000061.1:0-59098 GCF_040685895.1 Streptomyces sp. NPDC088124
TCGTACGGATGCACGCCGGGGGTCGTGTGGATCCGCTCGATGCGCAGCCCCTTGCCGGTCTTGGAACCCTTGGTGCGGGAACCTCGTGCCGGCCGGCGCCCGCGAAGCCCGCCGCGGCGCCCGCGAAGCCGGCCCCGGCCAAGGCGGCTCCGGCCACCGAGGCGCCCGCGGGCCCCGAGTACGTGACGCTGCGCGGCCCGTCGGCCGCCGTCGCGAAGAACATGAACGCCTCGCTGGAGCTGCCCACGGCCACCTCCGTGCGCGCCGTCCCGGTGAAGCTGCTCTTCGACAACCGCATCGTCATCAACAACCACCTGAAGCGCGCGCGTGGCGGCAAGATCTCCTTCACGCACCTCATCGGGTACGCGATGGTGCAGGCCATCAAGGCCATGCCGTCGATGAACTACTCCTTCGCGGAGCGCGACGGCAAGCCGACGCTGGTCAAGCCCGAGCACATCAACTTCGGTCTCGCCATCGACCTGGTGAAGCCCAACGGCGACCGCCAGCTCGTCGTCGCCGGCATCAAGAAGGCCGAGACGCTCAACTTCTTCGAGTTCTGGCAGGCGTACGAGGACATCGTCCGCCGCGCCCGCAACAACAAGCTGACGATGGACGACTTCACCGGCGTCACCGTCTCGCTGACCAACCCGGGCGGCCTCGGCACGGTGCACTCCGTGCCGCGCCTGATGCCCGGTCAGTCGGTCATCATGGGCGTCGGCTCGATGGACTACCCGGCCGAGTTCCAGGGCACGTCGCAGGACACCCTGAACAAGCTGGGCATCTCCAAGGTCATGACCCTGACGTCGACGTACGACCACCGCGTCATCCAGGGCGCCGCCTCCGGCGAGTTCCTGCGGATCGTCAGCCAGCTCCTCCTCGGCGAGAACGACTTCTACGACGAGATCTTCCAGGCGCTGCGCATCCCGTACGAGCCGGTCCGCTGGCTCAAGGACATCGACGCCTCGCACGACGAGGACGTCACGAAGCCCGCCCGGGTCTTCGAGCTGATCCACTCCTACCGCGTCCGCGGTCATGTCATGGCCGACACGGACCCGTTGGACTACCTCCAGCGCAAGCACCCCGACCTCGACATCACCGAGCACGGGCTGACGCTGTGGGACCTGGAGCGCGAGTTCGCCGTCGGCGGCTTCGCGGGCAAGTCGATGATGAAGCTCCGCGACATCCTCGGCGTGCTGCGCGACTCGTACTGCCGCACCACCGGCATCGAGTTCATGCACATCCAGGACCCGAAGCAGCGCAAGTGGCTCCAGGACCGGATCGAGCGCGGCGCGCACTCCAAGCCGGAGCGCGAGGAGCAGCTGCGGATCCTGCGCCGGCTCAACGCGGCCGAGGCGTTCGAGACGTTCCTCCAGACGAAGTACGTCGGCCAGAAGCGGTTCTCGCTGGAGGGCGGCGAGTCCGTCATCCCGCTGCTCGACGCGATCATCGACTCGGCCGCCGAGTCCCGCCTCGACGAGGTCGTCATCGGCATGGCCCACCGCGGCCGGCTCAACGTCCTCGCGAACATCGTCGGCAAGTCGTACGCCCAGATCTTCCGGGAGTTCGAGGGCAACCTCGACCCGAAGTCGATGCACGGCTCCGGCGACGTCAAGTACCACCTGGGCGCCGAGGGCACCTTCACCGGTCTGGACGGCGAGCAGATCAAGGTCTCGCTGGCCGCGAACCCCTCGCACCTGGAGGCGGTCGACCCGATCCTGGAGGGCATCGCCCGCGCCAAGCAGGACATCATCAACAAGGCCGGTACGGACTTCACGGTCCTGCCGCTCGCGCTCCACGGCGACGCGGCCTTCGCGGGCCAGGGCGTCGTCGCCGAGACGCTCAACATGTCGCAGCTGCGCGGCTACCGCACCGGCGGCACGGTCCACGTCGTGATCAACAACCAGGTCGGCTTCACCGCCGCCCCGGAGTCCTCGCGCTCGTCGATGTACGCGACGGACGTGGCCCGCATGATCGAGGCGCCGATCATCCACGTGAACGGTGACGACCCGGAGGCCGTCGTCCGCGTCGGACGGCTCGCCTTCGAGTTCCGCCAGACGTTCAACAAGGACGTCGTCATCGACCTGATCTGCTACCGCCGCCGCGGCCACAACGAGGGCGACAACCCGCAGTTCACCAACCCGCAGATGGTCCGCCTGATCGACAAGAAGCGCTCGGTGCGCAAGCTCTACACCGAGTCGCTGATCGGCCGCGGCGACATCACGCTGGAAGAGGCGGAGCAGGCGCTCCAGGACTTCCAGGGCCAGCTGGAGAAGGTCTTCGCGGAGGTCCGCGAGGCCACCTCGCACGCCGGTCCCGTCCAGGTCCCGGACGCGCAGGCGGAGTTCCCGGTGGCCGTGGAGACCGCGGTCTCCCAGGAGGTCGTCAAGCGGATCGCCGAGTCGCAGGTCAACATCCCGGACACCGTCACCGTCCACCCGCGCCTGATGCCGCAGATGCAGCGTCGCGCGGCCTCGGTGGAGGACGGCACGATCGACTGGGGCATGGGCGAGACCCTGGCCATCGGCTCGCTGCTGATGGAGGGCACGCCGGTCCGCCTCTCGGGCCAGGACACCCGCCGCGGCACGTTCGGCCAGCGCCACGCGGTCCTGGTCGACCAGGGCACCGGCGAGGACTACACCCCGCTGCAGTACCTGACCGCCGAGCAGGCCCGCTACAACGTCTACGACTCGCTGCTCAGCGAGTACGCGGCGATGGGCTTCGAGTACGGCTACTCCCTGGCCAGGCCGGACGCGCTGGTCATGTGGGAGGCGCAGTTCGGTGACTTCGTCAACGGCGCGCAGACCATCGTGGACGAGTTCATCTCGTCGGCCGAGCAGAAGTGGGGCCAGACCTCCGGCGTCACGCTGCTGCTGCCGCACGGCTACGAGGGCCAGGGCCCGGACCACTCGTCCGCCCGCCCCGAGCGCCTGCTCCAGATGTGCGCGCAGAACAACATGACGATCGCCATGCCGACGCTGCCGTCGAACTACTTCCACCTGCTGCGCTGGCAGGTCCACAACCCGCACCACAAGCCGCTCGTCGTCTTCACCCCGAAGTCGATGCTGCGCCTGAAGGCGGCGGCGTCCTCGGTGGAGGAGTTCACCAGCGGCGGCTTCCGCCCGGTGATCGGCGACAGCAGTGTCGACCCGGACGCGGTCCGCAAGGTCGTCTTCTGCTCCGGCAAGGTCTACTACGACCTGGACGCCGAGCGGCAGAAGCGCGGCGTCACGGACACCGCGATCCTCCGCCTGGAGCGGCTGTACCCGCTGCCGGGCGCGGAACTCCAGGCCGAGATCGCCAAGTTCCCGAACGCCGAGAAGTACCTGTGGGCGCAGGAGGAGCCGGCGAACCAGGGTGCCTGGCCGTTCATCGCGCTCAACCTGATCGACCACCTGGACCTGGCGGTCGGCGCCGACATCCCGGGCGCCGAGCGACTGCGGCGCATCTCGCGCCCGCACTCCTCGTCCCCGGCGGTCGGCTCGGCCAAGCGCCACCAGGCGGAGCAGGCACAGCTCGTCAACGAGGTCTTCGACGCCTGACCGCTCGCTCACCTGTTGTACGGATCAAGGGCCCGGCCCCGCGGCAACCGACCGCGGGGCCGGGCCCTCCGCCGTACGGCCGGCCGTCACACGCGCGTGGTGTGCTCGTCCAGGAGGGCCCGCAGCCGGTCGACGCCGTCGGCCTCCCGCACTCCCCGCTTGGGCAGGATGTCGAGACACATGATGTTGGGGTCCCGGCTGAGCAGGACGAAGTGCCCCGCCGTCTCCCGGTAGCCCTGGAAGACGGACCACTTCTGGATCAGCGTGCTGTGGTCACTCCTGCAGGTGATCCCGGCCGCGGACACGGTGGCGCGGTACTCGCCCTGCCATCCGATGATCCGCTGCACCTGGGCGGCCTGCAGCCGCGTATACCCCCACGTCAGGGCGACGATGAGCAGGAAGAGAAGTGTCGAGACGCCGTCGACCTTCCCACGGCCCACGGTGGTGAGCAGCCAATGCGCTGCCCACAGCGCGAGGAACACGCCCCGCAGCAGCAGCCCGGTCCGCTTGATCCGCTCGCGGACCCGCAGACCGGCCAGTGTGTCGGCGGTCCCCGGCCGGTACACCAACTGGACCACGGCCCGCTCCTCCACGGCGCCGGCGGCCTCGGCGGCTCCGGCAGTCCCGGCGACACCGTCGGCATCGGCGGTGAAGTCCGCGTTGTAGTGGGCGCCTTCGGCGCCACGGCCCTCGATCATGATCTCTCCCCCGGTACGAAGACCCGCGAATCCTACCGAACCCGGAACCGCGGCGACCGGCCGCGCGGCGTGACCGGCCGGCGCCGGTCCGTGGAGCTCATTGTCAGTGGCCTGTCATAACGTTCGTGGTGCCGGCCGGAACTTTCCGGCCAGTGTGTCCACTTGGAAGGCCGATAACATGCGTCTCAGATGTTCTGCCCTGCTCACCGCGCTGGCCGTCGTCGCGGGATCCGTCTCCTTGCTCGGCATCACGGCACCGCCCGCGGTGGCGGACGGCGGTACGCGGCTGCCGGTGACTTCCTTCGGGGACATCGTCGTCGACGGTGTACACGACCGGGTGTTCATCAGTGACCCGGAGGGCGGCAGCGTTGTCGTCACGGATTACGACGGGGCGGTCGTCGGACAGATCACGGCGGAGGAGGGAGCCACGGGGCTCGCGCTCTCGGCCGACTCCAGCGAGGTCTACGTCGCCCTGTCGTCGGCCGGTGCGATATCGGCGATCAGCACCAGCACGCTGACCGAGACCGGCCGGTATCCGACGGGAGAGGACACCTCGCCCAGGAACCTGGCCCTGGCCGGCGGGAAGCTGTGGTTCGGCTACGCGGTCGGCAGCGGCGGCGGCATCGGCTCGCTCGACCTCTCCGGCACGGATCCCGTCGTCACCCTCGACCCGGCCGGTACCCCCTGGTACTACGCGCCGTCGCTGGCCTCGTCCCCGGCCGATCCGGACGTCCTGGTGGCAGGTCAGGAGGGCGTCAGTCCCGCCACGCTCGCGGTCTACGAGGCCACACCCACCGGTCTGCGGGAACGGGTCAGGCGCCTGTTCACCCAGAACCCCGGGATGTCCTTCCTGAACGACTTCGCCGTGACAGGGGACGGTCAGAACATCGTCACGGCGGCCAACAACCCGGCCGACCACCAGGTCGTCCGCGTCTCCGACCTGTCCGCCAACGGCGCCTACTCCAGCTGGAACTTCCCCAACGCGGTGGCCGTCGCCGCCGACGGCACGGTTGCCACGGGGTCCTCCGACTCCACCGTGAACACCTTCCGCCCGGACTCGTTCTCCCGGTTGCGCGAGTACTACACGGACGAGCTGCAGCGTGACGGGCTCGCGTGGGCGCCGGACGACAACCGCCTCTTCGCCGTGGGCGGCGACATCGTCCCCTCCCTGCACGTCTTCCCGGACGGCGGCAAGACGGACAGCACCCTCAGCCTCCAGGCACCGTCGACCGCGGTCAGGGGCAAGGAGCTGACGGTGACCGGGAGCCTGTGGGCCGTCGAGCCGTACACCGCGGCGGCGACCGTCGAGGTGACCCGCACGGACGCGGGATCCCCTTCCGGAGTCACCCTCGGCCGGTTCACCGTCGCCGCCGACGGAACCTTCCGGTTCACGGACCGCCCGCGCACGACCGGACAGGTCACCTACACCGTCCGGTACGCGGGCGACCCCCAGCACACCGCGGCCGTCGATGAGGCCACAGTCACCGTCGGCAAGTAACGGCACCGCCGCGACCCGAGCGGCCGGACCGTCAGGTCAGCGGCGGCTCGAAGTCCCAGTAGGGGCGGTTGCGGGAGCGGGCCGCGACCGTGTGGACGTGCTGCGCGCCCAGCGTGGCCACCAGGTCGTCCAGTGCCTCCTGTTCGACCTTCTCGGCGCGCTGCGCGTCCCGCAGCCCGCGCAGGTCCGCGGCGTGCGCGATGCGGGCCGAGAGGGTCAACGGGTGGGTACGGCCCAGGGTTTCGGTGGCCCGGGCGACGGTCTCGCCGGTGAGGGTGGCCGCGCCCTCCGCGTCGCCGGTGATGTTGCGCAGGGCCGCCGTGTTGATGGCGCACCCCAGCGTCCAGGGGTGGGTCTCGCCGACGGCGCCCGACATGTCCGTGAGCGCGTTCTCGGTGACGTCGAGGGCCTGGTCTCGTTCGCCGACGTTGCGCAGGATCAGCGCGTGGTTGGAGCGGGTGCCCGCGACGTACGGATGGCCCTCGCCCAGCATCGTCACATAGCCGTCGATGACACGCTCGCTTATGTCCCTGGCCCGGTCGATGTCGCCGTGCTCCCGGGCGAAGCAGCTCTGGCCGGCCGCGAACATCATGGTCAGCGGGTCCCGTTCGCCGAGGACGCGTTCGCAGCTCTCCAGGACCTGGGTGAACAGCGCCCCGGCCCGGCCCCGTTCGCCCGAGCGGTACAGGCACAGGGCCAGGTTGAACTCGGCGCGCAGGGTCTGCGGGTTGTCCCGGCCGAGGACCGTCCGGTGGACGCGGGTGCTCTGCGACTGGATCGATTCGGCCTCGCTGTAGCGGCCGAGGAGCCTGAGGTCCGTCGCGTAGTTGATCTCGGAGTAGAGGGTCCAGCTGTGGCGCGGCCTGAGCAATTGCCTGCGGGCGTCCAGGGTGCGCCGGTTGAGGTCCAGGGAGTCCTCGTAACGGCCCAGCAGCCGCAGCGAGATGGCGAGGTTGTTCTGGGCGTTGAGGGTACGGGAGTCCTGCTCGCCGAGGAGTTCGCGGAACGAGGCGAGGAGGCCCCGGGAGATCTCGTACGCCTCCTCGTACCGGCCGAGACCGCGCAGGTCGGCGGCGAGTCCCCCGGCCGCCCGCAGATGCTCCAGGTCCTGTTCGCCGCGCTCCTCGCGGAGGTGTTCCACGGCGGCGCGCTCGATGGCCTCCGTACCGGCGTAGTCGCCGACGGCGCGCAGCAGGTTGGCGTAGTGGTAGCTGAGGTCCCAGATCCTCGGGTGGGTCTCGCCGAGGAGCCGCCGCCAGGTGTCCAGGGCGCGCCTGCCGAGGTTGATGCCCGCCCGGTACTCGCCCGAAAGGTACATGTAGCGCAGGCAGTTGAGGACCAGGGTGTGCATCGCGGGGTCGGTGCTCTTCAGCACGTCGGCCCACTTGAGGTGCGGGGTGATCTCCGCGTACCGGGGCCACAGGCGGGTGTCGGTGGGCCGCCCGGGGTCCGCCTCGACGAGGGCGCGGCGGACGACCTCGATGAACTCGGCGTGGTCCTGGGAGGGCATGTCCAGGTGGACGATCTGGTGGACCATGCGGTGCATGTAGAGCGAGTCGCCCGCCGCGCCCGCGGGCGAGGTCTCGTTGACCGCGTCGTGGACCTCGCGCTCGCCGACCCCGGCGGCCCGGACGACCGCGTACTGCCGCAGCTTGTTGATGGCGCGCGCCCAGCGCACCGGGTCGTCGACGAGGCCGCGCAGCTTCTCCGGGAGGGTCTCCGGCGGCAGGTCGCGCACCAGCCGTACGGGGATGGCGCCCGGCGCGAAGAAGGTGCACAGGCGGAGCAGGTCGACCGATTCGGGGACGGTCTCGCGGAGTTTGTTGAGCAGTATCGACCAGCCGGTCTGGAAGGCGAGCGGGAAGTCGCTGGAGATCCGGACGACGTCCTGGTCGACCCCGTCCTTGAGCAGGTTGATGTAGGCGTCGACGGACATGTCGGAGTCGTTGAGCCAGCCGGCCGTCTGGTCGAGCAGCAGCGGCAGGTCCTCCAGCGCGTGCGCGAGCCGGTCGGCCTCGTCGTACGTGAGGCGCGGGGCGCGGCGGCGGACGAACGCCACCGACTCGACCCGGTCGTAGACGCGCACCTCCAGCAGGGAGCTGTTGTGCTCGCCCCACTCCGGGTTGCGCGCGGTGATCAGCACATGCCCGGGTCCGTTCGGTACGAGGTCCCAGATCTGGTCCGGCTCGTCGGCGCCGTCCAGGATGAGCAGCCAGCGGCTGTACGGGTCGCCGCGGCGCAGGGCGTCCCGTGCGGCGCGCAGCCGCTCGCCGTACTCCACACCGGTGTCCAGGCCGAGGGCCGGGGCGAGCGCGGCGAGTCGCTGGCGGCAGCTGACGCGCTTGTCGGCGGAGACCCACCACACCACGTCGTACTCCGCGCCGAAGCGGTGCGCGTACTCGGCGGCGAGCTGGGTCTTGCCGACGCCGGACATGCCGTGCAGGGTGACCACCCCGGCGCCTCTGGCGGCCTGTTGGAGCGCGTGGTGGGCGGCGTCGAGGAGCGGCTCGCGGCCGGTGAAGCGGGTGTTGCGGCGGGGCACGCCGTCCCAGATGTCGGGCGACTCGCCGGGGTAACGGGGGCCGCGCCGGGGCCCGTCGGGCTCGCGCTCGCGCGGCCCCTCGGTGGACAGCCCGAGCTGGGTCAGCAGCCGCCGCTCGGCCTCCTGCTCGCCGACGGTGTCCAGACCGACGGCGGCGAAGACGGCGGCGGCGCTGGGCAGCTTCTCCGCCTCGTTGGTGACGGAGACGCCGAAGAACCGGTCGCGCTCGGCGGCGACGACCTCGCGCAGCGCGCTGTTCCACTCGTCGTGGCCGCGCGGGCCGAGCTGGAAGTACCACTGGCTGACGACCACGAGGACGGGGCCCGGGGCGAGCAGGAGGTCGCGCAGACACTGCGTCAGTGTCATGTTGTCCTGCGGGTCCCACCGCTGGTAGGAGACGGAGAGTCCGCGCCGTTCGAGACGGTCGCCGATCCAGGCCGCCCAGGGACGGTTGTACCCGGCGAAACTGATCGTGACCGACCGGGGCCCGGTTGATCCAACTGGCTTACGTCCTCCGGGCATTCGACCGTCTCCCTGCATCGTCATACGCCCTTTTAACATACCCCCGGCCGGCTCGGATCCATCCTTGTGCGCGCCGCTTCACGTTGCGTTCCTTTGGCGCCAGATCATCCGTGCCGTACGGACGTAGGAGGCGGCCCGCGCGCGGTGTCCCGGTGGCGGCGGGTGGTCGGCCAGCCGGTGGTACACCGCGATCATCTCGTTGACGAGGACCCGGCCCTCCTTGGTGAGCGCCCCGGAGCCGGCGAGCACGGGCAGCACCGCGCCGACCTGTTCGCGGGTGCGCGCGTGTTCGGCCCACGCCTGGTCGCGGACGGCGAGGCGGTCCGCGGCGAGGGCGAGGCGCTGCCAGTAGTCGGCGAGGGCGATGTGCGAGTAGGCGCCCTGGAGCAGCCCGTCGAAGGGGCGGGGGTCGGAGCGCCAGGGCGCGAAGTGCCGGGGCGCGGCGTCCTCGTGGTGGAGCGGGGTGAGGGCGGCGAGCGCGGCGAGTTTGGTGTGCTGGAGCTCGTGCACGAGCGTCGAGGCGAAGGAGGCGGCGGTGGCGGGTCGGCTGGTGAGGACCGCGCCGAACGCCTCGCGGCGGGTGCCGCTGCACTGCGCCGGGCCGCCCCCGGCGGGGGTGGATCCGGGCGGCGGCGCGAGCGGTACGAGGCAGTGCAGCAGAGTGGCGGTCTCCTCGGCGCGGTGCGGGCCGCCGGTGCGCAGCAGCGGCTCCACCTCGGCCCAGGAGCGCGCCCACGCCGTACGGTGCCGCGCGTCGAGGCGGGTGACGGCGGAGAGCCCGTGCCGCGCCGCGCCCGCGGTGCGGTACGGGTCGATGTCGTCCAGCGGCACGGGGGCCGCCCCGGGCCGTACCGGGGGCAGCGCGAGGACGGGCAGCCAGCGCGGGTCCCCGCTCCGGGCGGCGCCGGGAGCGTCCACGGCGGCGCCGGCGCCGGCCGGGTCCTCGGTGTCCAGGCGTACCGTGACGGGCGCCGCGTCCGCCTGGCGCAGGGTCAACTCCGGTCCGCGCAGGGTGACATCGACGGGTACGGGTTCGTCCCGGCCGGTGCGCAGGGCGCCCAGGGCGGGCAGCACGAGCACCCCGCCGCGGCCGGTGAGCCGACCGGTGAAGGGCAGCCGGGCGCGGATCGCGGCGGTGGCGGCAAGGGCGCCGAAGTGGTCGAGATCGGCGCGGAGTTCGGGACTGTCGCCGCCGTCGGGTCCCCCGGTGGTCAGTCCGTGCAGACAGCGCTGCGCCCAGGGGCCGGCCAGCGGGTAGAGCAGCACGGTCCGTACGGCGGTCCGGTCGGCCCGTTCGGCGGCCTCCAGCAGGGCCCAGTCGTCGCGCAGCCGGGCGAGCGCGGCGGGCGGGCGGCGCGCGGGCGGGGCGTCGGCCGCCGCGTCGAGCAGGGCCCGCAGCAGGACGAGCCGGCGGGTGTGCTGGTCGCGTACGAGCAGCCGCAGCGCCTCGGCGCCGCCTTCGGTGCGGCCGAGCTCGCGCAGGGCTCCCTCGGGGACGGGGCTCACCGGAGGGCCCCGGGGGCGGCGCGGGTGGCGGGGGCGGACGCGGCGGCCTCGGTGAGCCGGGCGGCGACATGGCGGATCAGCCGCTCCAGGTCGGCGCAGTAGACGGAGCGCTGAGTGAAGCCGTGCCCCGCGCGGTAGCGGTGGGCGTAGTGGCCGCCGCCGCAGACCGTGAGCAGCGGGCAGGCGCGGCACGCGGCGGCCAGCGCGGCGGCGCCGCTCTGCCGGGCGGCGACCCCGGGGTGGCGCAGGGCGTCGTCGAAGGAGTGGTTCCGTACGTCGAGCCCGGTGGCGGCGGCCGTGTCGTAGGCGGACTTGAGGGAGTCGACCTGCTCGATCGCGCCGTCCGTCTCGACGACCACCGCGTTGACCGGGTCGAGCCCGAGGGACTCGGTGGCGCCCGGCAGTCCGAGCAGCAGTGCCAGGCACTCCTCGAAGAGCCGCACCCGGGTCTCCCGCCGGCCCGCCCCCCACCAGCGGTCGAAGACGGCGGCCAGCCAGTCGCCGTACGGAGTGGCGCGGCCGGGATCCCCGTGGCCGGGATTCCCACGGACGGGATCCCCACGTCCGGGCCGCCCGGGCGGCGGGTCCGCGTCCCCGGCTCCGGCGGCGGGCAGTCCGGGCGGCGGGCTGCTCCAGTTGCCGTGCGGCAGCAGCAGATCGAGCGCGGGCGGGCGCAGCTCCAGCAGCGATTCGTACAGCTCGACGGGGTCGGTGCGCGGGTCGACGACGGTGAGGAGGCCCGCGTACGCCTCCGGACGGTGCTCGGCGAGCAGCCGGGCGCCCCGCGCGGCGGCGGCGAAGGACGGGCGTCCCGCGTGGTCGGTGCGCAGGGCGTTGTGCGCGGGCAGCCCGCCGTCGAGGCTGATGCCGATCCGTACGGAGTGCCGGGCGAGGGTGGCGACCGCGCGTTCGGTGAGCAGGGTGCCGTTGGTCTGGACGGTGGCGTGGACCGTACGGGAGGGGCCCGCCCGGTCGCGTACGGCGTCGGCGAAGGCCCCGAGCCGGGCGGCACCGACGAGCAGCGGCTCCCCGCCGTGCAGCACGAGGGCGGTCTCGCGCAGCCCGTGGGTACGGGCGTGCTCGGCGATCCGGTCGGCCGTGCGGTCCAGGACCTCGGGCGAAGCGGCGGCGGGGCGGGTGCGCCAGGTGCGGTCGGGTCCCGCGTAGAGGTAGCAGTAGCGGCAGGCGAGGTTGCAGCGGCCGTGGACCTTCACGATGAACTGCGCGAAGGGTACGCGCCGACCGCCCCGGACGGGCTCAGGGGTGCGCGGCATCCCCGGTCGGGACACTCCGCACCCCCTTGCTGTACGGCTGTACGGCGTCGTCGGACGGCCCGTGGCGGGGCCCGCCCGAACTCCTTGCGCAGAAGGTACTGCCCCGGAACGCCCCACTCAGAACGCGTTGTTGAACCCCCAGAGCATTTCCCTGGGCTGCTGGGCCCTGCCCCGCAGGTCCGCCACCACCTCGCTGAGCACCGGGTGGTCGAGGGTCCGCAGGGCCGCCAGGTCGAGACCCAGCAGATCCGGCAGCTCACCGGCCGTGCCCGTACCGAGGGGGGCGGAGGGCGCGCCCCCGCCCTCCCGCCCACGCTCTGCGTCGTCGTGCTCCCGGCCGTGCGCCGCCTCGGTCATCACGCCTCCCCGTCAGGTCGTACGGCGCGCACCGCGCGCCTGTCAGCGGTCCAGCTCGGCCAGCCGGGCCGCGGTCGATCGGGCCGGCTCGCCGCCGCCGTCCGGCAGCTTGCGCCACTCCGTGCGGGCCGCCCGGTACGCCTCACGCGCGGCCCGGGGCCGGCCCGCCTCCTCATAGGTCTTACCCCGCCAATGGCCGGCCGCAGCACGCAACGCGACGGCTTCCTGTCGCTGCCGCGGATTCTCCAGCTCCTCCTCGGCGGTCCTGGCCGCGTCCGCCGCGTCCCGGAACGCCTCGGCCGCGTCGTCGAGCCGGGCCGGGCGCTGCAGCGTCCGGTAGGCGTCGAAGTGGGAGCGGCCCAGCTCCAGCCAGCAGCGCGCGGCCGTCAGCGGGTCGCGGGCCTCCTGTGCGGCGAGCCCGAAGAGGTGCTCGGCCTCCCGCAGATCGACCCGGTCGTCGTTGATCCGGTGGCGCAGCATCAGCGCCTGGCCCAGCATCAGCAGCCGTTCCGCCTGGCGCGCGGTGCCGGTGGCCGTCTCCGTACGGCAGTCACGGAGCACCCGTACCGCCGCGCCGGTGTGCGGCGCCCCGTCCGGCAGTCCGGCACGGCGCAGCAGCGTGGCGCCCCATTCGGCGAGGAGGTCCGCGTGGGCCCGGGAGTCCCGGGCGGTGGAGCGGGCGGCGCGGGCGAAGAACTCGGCGGCCTCGTCGAGTTCATGAGCGTCGTCCGGGTTCCCGGCGCGTTCGTAGCGGGCCACCCTGACGCGTCCCGCGCGGATCCGGAGCGAGGCGAGCAGCCGCTCGTCCCGTACGGTCACCAGCGACTGGTCGACGAGGGTCGCGGCCTCCTCAAGGCCCTCGCCGGAGTGGAGCAGCGCGTCCACCAGGTCGAGCAGGATCCGGGCCTGGGTGCCGACGGTGTGGCCGCCCGGCGTGAGTGCCTTGCGCAGCGAGCGGGCCGCCTGGGCCGCGTACACCTGGGCCTGTTCGGGGTCGGCGGTCGCGCCGGAGAGTCGCAGCAGGGTCCTGCCGTGCGCCAGCGGCAGCCCCGGCGGCCGGTTCTCCTGGTCGGGCCAGACGTCGGCGAACGCCTCCAGCATGCCGATCGCCCCCTGGAGCAGCGCGCTGTCCCCGCCGAGCTGCCACTGCGCCTCCAGGGCGCGGACCCGGTCGAGGGTGAGCCGCAGCGCCTCGCCGGGGTCGAGTCCGGGCGCCGCGCAGGCGACGGTGTACTCGCGGTCGGCGCGGCGCAGCAGTTCGAGGGCGCCGTGCCGGTCGCCGTGGCGCCGCCGGTCGTCGGCGGCGGCGTGCAACACCTTGGCCAGAACGGCCCGTTCGCGGACTGCCCTGGGGTGCGCGGTGGCCCGTTCCGCCGCGCGCTCCGCCTCGCCGAGCAGTTCGCCGCCGCCCTGGACCTCCCAGAGCCGCAGCAGGCAGCGGGCGAACTCGGCCCACAGTTCGGGGTCGGAGCCGCCGGGTGTCTCGCGTTCGGTGGCGCCGCGCAGCAGCTGTACGGCGTCGATCAGGTACTGGACCATGCTGTCCGACTCGAACTGCGCGGTCAGTTCGCGGGCGCTCTCGACGGCCGCGTTGACCGGCTGCGTCGCGGAGCCGGGCCCCGAGCCGCCCGGCCCGTACGCCGCGAACTGCTCCGGCAGCGGCATGAACTGCTCCAGCACCCGGGCGGCGACCTCGGCGAACGGGGACGGCACGCGCGGCCCCCGGCCGTCGCCGTCCCGGTGCTCGCCGTGGCCGTCCGGGCCGAAGGGGCGGCCGAACGCGCCGTCGAACTCCCCGCCGAACTCGGCGTCCTCGTCCGGGTCGCCGCTGGGCAGCAGCGGGCCGCGGCGTTCGTTGCCGAGCTGGGCGAGGGCGAGCGCGGGGAAGTTGGGGCCGCCGCGGCCGAAGCGCTGCTCGATGTACTCGGAGCAGTGTTTCAGTACGAGGACGGCCTCGTCCCGGCCCAGCGGGCCGAGCAGCGCCTCCTGCACGCCGGGCGCGAACTCGTACCACGCCCCGTCGAGATCCGCGGGGCCGTCGCTCTTGCTGCGCGAGAGGAGTCCGCTGAGCAGTACCTCGGCGAGTTCGGAGGGGCCCGAGTCGGGCAGCATCGTGCGCTGGACGAGCTGCATCACCGGCAGGCAGAGCGGGGCCGCCGCGAGATAGACGGCGAGCTGTCCGGCCACCGGGGAGGCGGCCGAGCGGAAGCGGCTGACGAGCTGGAGCGAGGACATCCGCTCGCCGGGGCGCGGCGCGGGGGCCGGCGGATGGTCGGCGCGTACCCAGCCGACCGCGCCGGAGATGCGTCCCGCGCCGGTGCCGGAGAGCAGCCGGGCCCAGGCGCCGAGCGCGCCCGCGACGGGCGGCAGCACGGGCACGGCGAGGGAGCCGGGGCGGGCGGCGGGCGCGGTGGCGGCGTCACCGCCGACCTTCAGCACGGCGGCGCCGGCCGCGCCCTCGCCCCGGGAGAGGACCCCGTAGGTGACGGGCAGTCTGGTCCGGTTCCACATGCGCTGCGGCAGGGGCTGGAGGACGGCGGTGGGCGCCTGGCGGCCGAGCTGGTGGAGCAGCCGGTGGGCGCGCCCGCTGTGCCAGAGGGGGCCGGCGCAGTCGCTGACGACGACGGTGACGCGGCGGCCGGTCGGGTCGCTGAGCCGGTCGGCCGAACTGAGCGGCGCGGCGGCCGGGTCGGGGCTTCTGCTGACGGCGGGCGCGCCGTCGGGCCCCTGGTGCAGATAGCGGGTCTGCACATCCCGGAAGGCGCCCAACTGGCCGAATATCTGCTGGAGTTCGACGAAGAGCCGTTCCCATACGCGCATCGACGACGAGGCGTCCAGGACGAACTGCAGAATCGCGTCCCCGCGCGAGACTCCTCGGAACACCGGAATGATCAGCCCGCCGGCGCGGGCACTCAGCTCTACGGTCGCCACCTCGTCAAGGGTACGGCGCAGTGGGGGCGCGGCGGGCCGGTACCGCTGAAGCGGACGAAGGGAGCGCTGGAGTTCGAGGGGCGCGGGGAGCGCGGGGGCGGCCGGTACGCCCAGGGTGAGCGCGGTGGCGCCGCCGCCCCGTCCGCCGCCCCGCCGGGCGCGCGGTCCGTCGCGGCGCGGTACGGGGTAGAGGGTGACGCGGGGGTCCTCGACGGGGAGGGCGGGCGGCGGCGCGGCCCCGTCGGCCGCGTCGGGCTCCTCTGTCCCCTCCGTACCGCTGGCACCGGGGCCGGACCCGGGCTCCGCCTCCGGACCGCTGTCGTTCCCCGGCGGGACGGCGCGGGGGCCGCCGGGGGGTGTGTCGTGGTCGCGGCGTGTCTGCTGGGCGAGCCAGAGGACGTCGCAGAGCTGCTCGGCATCGGGGTCGAGCCCGGCACCGCGCAACCGCGCGACGAGCGCGGCGAGCCGCGCACTGTCGTACGGCCGCGGCTCCCCGGCGATCGGCTCCCCGGCGATCGGGTCCACCGCGCCCGGGTCCGCCGCGTCCGGGTCCGGTACGCCCGGGTCCGGTACACGCGGATCCACCGCGCGCGGGTCCGGCAGGCGCGGGTCCGGCACGTCCGAATCCGCCACGCGCGGGTCCGGTACGCCGGAATCCGCCACGCGGGGGTCCGGCTCGCCCGCCGGGCCGTGGCGCCCCGTGACGTCGGGCATCAGCGCATCACCTCGGTCGGTCGAGCCGCTGGATGAGCAGGTCGGCGAGTCGGTCACGGCCCGCGGGCGCCGCGGCGTCGGTGAGGTAGATCGCGTTCAACAGCTGGTCGGTGGCGATCAGTTCACTGCGCGAGCGCTCCAGGAAGTGCGCGATGAGATCGTCGCCCGCGCGCGCCGCCTCGTCGCCGAGGTGGGCCCGTACGAAGGTGGCGAGGCGCTGGTGGTCGGGGCGGCCCAGCTCCAGATGGATGCAGCGGCGCATCAGCGGGGCCGGGAAGTCGCGCTCCCCGTTGCTGGTCAGGACGACGAAGGGGAAGGCGCGGCACTGCACCCGGCCGCCCCTGATCCGCACCTTCCTGCCGTCGTCGGTGAGGACCTCGGCCTCCCCGTCGGGCAGCCGGTCCGCGATCCGCTCCAGCTCGGGGATGCCGAACTCGCCCTCCTCCAGGACGTTGAGGAGGTCGTTGGGCAGATCGATGTCGCTCTTGTCCAGCTCGTCGATGAGCAGGACGCGCGGCTGCTCGGAGGGGAGCAGCGCCGTGCCGAGCGGGCCGAGCCGGATGTAGCTGCCGATGTCCGCCGACGGGTCCTGCCCCGCCGCCGCCCCGGCGCCGGCCGCGGCGCTGTGCGCGGCGAGCTGGACGTCCTGGAGGCGGGCGATCGCGTCGTAGTGGTAGAGCCCGTCGAGCAGGGTGGAGCGGCTGACGATGGGCCAGCGCAGCACCCGGCCGAGCCCCAGTTCATGGGCGACGGAGTGGGCCAGGGTGGACTTGCCCGCGCCGGGGCTGCCGGTGACGAGCAGCGGACGGCGCAGATAGAGCGCCGCGTTGATCATCTCCAGCTCCTCGGCGCCGGGGCGGTGCAGCTCCGCCTCGTGGCGGTAGCCGCCGAGCCGCCGGTCGGCGGAGCCGTCACCGCCGCCGTTGCCGTCGTGCCCGCCCGCCGGCCAGGTGTCGCCGCGCCCGGCGAAGTCCCGCCAGGGCGGCGGCGGGGGCAGTTGGCCGATGCCGTCGTGCGGTTCGCCGGCCCCTCGGTAGATGAGCCACTCGCTGGGTTCACTCATGGTGATTTCCTCGTCATCACTCGTCCGACGGGGGCGGCAGCCGCCGAAGGTGCTTCACCGTAGCGATCTACGGCGGACCCCGTAAGGGTTCGCCAGGAGCCGGGCCGGACAAGGCCGTTCAAGGTGCCTCCAGCAACAGGCCCGATCCGGGGAGCGGATGGTGCGGATCGTCGTAGAACAGCGCCACGCCGTCCGACCAGAACGTCTCCGCACGGCCCGCGTGCACGCCCTGGCGCAGCTCCATCAGGAGCCGCGGCAACTGCTCCGCGCCGCCCGCCTCGGCCACCGTGTGCACGGCCCGGCGGTGGAACTCGGCGCAGACCGCCTCGGGGCGGTTCTCACCGCGCCGCAGCAGCGCCACATGGAAGCCGCCGCGTACGACCCGGCCCAGTCCCGCCGCGGTCTCGCCGTCGGGGCGGACCGCGTAACGGCAGAGCACGGGCACGGCCTCGTACGCCAGGGAGCGCAGCAGCTCCTCCTCGGGTACGGGTACCCGCAATCCGTCCTCGCAGTCGACGATCTCGGCGCGTACCGCGGTTTGCGCCGCACGGGTCCAGCGTGTCCGGTGCTCCCTGGCCTCCTCCTCGGAGAGCGGCGGTTCCCGGTCGGAGCAGCGCACGACCACCGGGCGCAGGGTGCCGAGCGGGGGCTCGTCCGGTGCCAGCCGCCAGCCCTCGACCTCCAGACCGAGCTGCTGCTGGACGACGGCGACCTGGAGGACGGCCGGGCTGTCCGGCTCGTCGCACCGCCGGAACGCCTCCGCCAGCGAACCGGTGAGCCGGGTGTGCAGCGCGCTGCCGGGGGTGCCCCTGCTGTCCTCGGCGACGGGCAGCACCTCCCCGCTGTGCCGGGCGACCCCGACGCGCCAGTCGTAGCTGTCGCGCTCCCAGCCGCGCGGCTCCAGCTCCAGCAGGACGAAGGGGCGTTCGCCCGCGCGGGGCCGCTCCCCGTACGCCGGGGCCGCACGCCGCTGGGCGCGGTCCGTACGGTACCGGGTGGCGGACCACAGCAGCGCGATCTCGTTGCGGAAGTCCCGGGAGAGCCGGTCGTCGGCGACGAACTTCACCCAGTCCCAGAGCGCCTCCTCGGCCGCCGCGGTCGCCCCGTTGACGTACGGGCGCTCGGCGGCGATGACGCTCATGCAGTAGCGCAGGACGAGTTCGAGCGCGGCGCCGCCGCCGCGCGTCTCGTACAGCGCGCCCAGCCCGTCCCGCCAGCTCCGCGGCGCCGGATAGCGCTCCACGCGGTGCACGCCCGGGAGCCGTACCAGCAGATCGAGCAGGCTGTGCGTGGAGACCGGCGGCGGCAGCGCGGCCAGCCTGCCGAGCAGCAGGATCCGCTGCTGCGGGCTGAGCGCCCGGTCGGCGCCCGCGTCGAGCGAGGTCTGGACGTCCGCCCAGGTCCAGCCGGTGTCCACGCGGGCGAGCTGCCGGTCCGCGTGGTACCGGTCATGGGCGTGGAAGACCGCCTGGTAGTCGTCGTCGGCCTCGGACCCGGCCATCGCGGCGGGCACCGGCAGCGAGCGCAGCCGCTCGATCCCGATGGACGTGCCGCCCATGCCGCCGACGAGCTGGGACTTGAGTACGCCGACCACCTCGCCGCGCGCCAGGTCGACCGCGGGTCCGCCGGAGACCCCCGGCGGCAGTACGTCCCCGCCGAGCCGCACCTGTTCGTCCTCCGGCTCCGACCAGCCGCCGACCGTGCCCTGGACCGACAACTGCCCGCTGAGCCGCTTGATCCGGCCGCCCACCTCCGTCCAGCCGGAGTACAGCACCGAGCCGCCGCCGAAGAACGCGGCGGGCCGCTCCGTCACGTACACGCAGGCGTGCTCGACGGGCCGGAGGAGCCGGACCAGCGCGAGATCGGGGGCGGGCCACCCCCCGCCGCCGGGCGACGTCCCGGGGGCCGGCTCGGGCAGCGCGGCGACCACCGTGCCGGGCACGGAGGTCTCGCCGCTGCGGGGACCGGTTTCGAAGACCACTGTCACGTCCCGCCCCTCCCCCTGCAGTGCCACATGCGCACATGTGAGAACCCAGCTCGGGGCGATGAAGAAGCCGCTCCCCAGGAAGCTTCCACCCGGCCCGTCAGGGACATACCCGCCGTCCGGGCCATGGATGCGCACGGTCGCCGCCATGACGAGGTCGCGGAGCGCACCGCGGGTGTCCTCCGTGCCTCCCTGCGCGATCCTTCCCATTCCGTCGATCATGTTCCGCTCCCGGCCGGGGGCGTGAACCCGTCGGGATGCGCCGGTGCGCCGGGGGACGCGCCCCCGGAGGTCCGCCCGTGCGACGGCGGACCGGACGGCGGCGGTAAGGGCGGGACGGCCGATGGCGGCGCGGGGGGCCCGGCCGGCGGCGGTACGGGCGGGACGGCCGGCGGCGGTACGGCTGGGACGGCCGGCGGTGGCGGCGGCGCGGCCGGCCGCTGCACCCCGGCGTGCGTCCCGGCGTGCGGCTGGGCCTGTGGCGGCACCAGCGGCGGTGCGGACAGATCGGCGGGCGGTCCCCCGCCGGTCCAGGTGAGCGTGACTTTGATGCCTCCCTTGGCCTCGCCGTCGGCGAGCAGCCCGACGACCTTCCCCGATTTCGCGGTGAGCTCGATCCCGAACTCGATACTGACCTCGTCGGGCCTGACCGCGCGCAGCGGCCCGACGAGCGAACGCGCGACGCTGGTCACGACGCCTTGCAGACTCTCGACCCGGGCCTGTACCTGGTCGGCGAATCCGGTGTCCGAGTACACGAGGCCCCCGGAGGGGCGGCTCAGCTCCTCGGCACCCGAGATCCGGGCCCAGACGGGTGTGCCGTCCGGCATTTCGATGCGCGTGACATTGGCCTCTCCGTCACCCATGACATCCTCATTTCCCCCAATTCCCCGCAGGTTAGCGGCCGTACGGCACCGAAGCGAGGCACATGAGGGAGGACGGCTGTTCGTGGCCGAACGGTTCTCGCGAGCTCACCGCCGGTGACCAGGCATTAGGCTGATTGCCATGTACTTCACGGACCGCGGGATCGAGGAACTGGAGAAGCGGCGCGGCGAGGAGGAGGTCACTTTCGAGTGGCTGGCCGAACAGCTGCGCACGTTCGTCGACCTCAACCCCGACTTCGAGGTGCCGGTCGAGCGCCTGGCGACCTGGCTGGCCCGGCTGGACGACGAGGACGACGAGGACGAGTAGCCGGGTCACCGGGTCACCGGGCGCGGTCGAGCGGGTACGGGTTCACCGGGCGCGGTCGAGCGGGTACGGATTCACCGGCCCCGCCCCGTCCCGCCCGTCACTCCTCGTCCCATCACTCCCCGCGCCGTCACTCCCCGGCCTTACGGAGCCGGTCGTACGTCAGTCCCAGCGCGCCCTGCGTGATCAGCAGCGCGGCGGCGAAGGCCCACCCGGCGCTGCGGCGGCGGACCGCCCACACCGCCAGCGGGGCGCCGGCCGCGAGTTGCGCGGCGCCCAGCAGCCGGGCCCGCGGCCCGTGCAGCCAGGGGCCGAGCGGCCCGCCCTCCACCGCGTCCAGCTCGGCCCGTACCGCGTCGCGCCACCCCGCCCACTCGATCTGCTCGGCCCCCGGCTGGACCCGGGCCACCTCGCGCAGCCGGTCGGCGGGTTCGCCCGGGGTGAGCCCCGCCGGAAGGATGAGGCCGGTGCGGGTGAGGAACGCGGAGAGCGCGAGCAGCCGGGTCCTGGAGTCGGCCTCGGGGTCACCGAGGGTGAGCGGCTCCAGCGCCTGGAGGTCCAGTACGGGGTCGAGGCCGAGCCGGGCCGCGAACGTGCGCATCGCCTCGTCCTCGCCGGCCGCGGTGCCGTCCGCGAGCCAGGTGTAGCCGACCGTACGGCGGAAGCCCGCGGCCAGGACGTACCCCGCCCGGTCGGGGTCCCACCACAGCGCGAGGACCGGCCAGTTGGCGCCGACGGCGAGCGCGGTGGCCCACCCCGCGACCACCCGGTCGACCGTATCCGTACCGTCCAGCCACGGCTTCCCCTCCGGGACCAGCGCGCTCCAGCCCAGCCCGGCCGGGGCCAGCAGCAGCTTCTCGCGGAGCAGATGGGCGGCGGGCCGCACCACCGCGGGCTCGGCCCGGCAGAGCAGCAGCGCACCTGCGGATGTCGCGTTCATGGCCCTTACGCTAGGCCACTTTGCCTCGATACGAGCGCTTGACGACCCACGGAACGACCCGTTCCGCCGTCCGGCCTTGACTTCCCGTAACCGCGATATATCGTGTTCTTCAGGAGACGCGATATGTTGCGTGAAGCCGGGCCCCGGGAGGTCAGCACCATGGCAGAGTCGACGTGGGAAGTCGCCGGGTCCGAGAAGCTCACCTTCGACGACCCGGTGACCAGACTGGACGTGCGCGTCGTCAACGGCGCGGTGAACGTGGTCGGCACGGACGAGGCCCTGCCCGACCGGCCGGGCGGCACCCGGCTGGAGATCTCGCGCGTCGAGGGCCCGCCGCTGATCGTCACCCTGGACGGCTCGACCCTGACCGTCGCCTACGCGGACCTGCCCTGGAAGTCCCTGCTCAACTGGCTCGACCGCAAGGGCCGGGGGCGCAGCGCGGTCGTCTCCCTCGCCGTGCCCACCGGGACCGAGGTGGAGGTGGGCGTCGTCGGCGCCGAGGCCGTGGTCACCGGGATCCGGGGGCGTACGGCGGTGCGCGGGGTCAGCGGGGGCACCACGCTCGTGGGGCTGTCGGGCGAGGTGCGCGCCGAGACGGTCTCCGGCGACCTGGAGGCCCAGGCGGTCACCGGCAGCCTGCACTACCACTCCGTGTCGGGCAGCCTGACGGTCGTGGAGGGTTCCGGGTCGACCGTACGGGCCGACTCGGTCAGCGGCGACATGGTCGTCGACCTCGACCCGGCGGGCCGGCCCACGGACATCAGTCTCAACACCGTGTCGGGCGAGGTCGCGATCCGGCTGCCGCATCCCACGGACGCGCAGGTCGAGGCGAACACGGCGAGCGGTGCGGTGACCAACGCGTTCGACGATCTGCGGGTCAGCGGCCGGTGGGGCGCCCACAAGATCACCGGCACACTGGGCGCGGGCGCGGGGACCCTCAAGGCGAACACGGTGTCCGGCTCGATCGCCCTGCTCAGAAAACCACCGTCGGAGGACGACGGTCCGGCTGACGCGGCGCCCGCCCTGACGAAGGAGCTCTGACATGCCCCCGGTCTTCGCCCACGGCCGACTCCGCCTCTACCTGCTCAAACTGCTGGACGAGGCGCCGCGCCACGGCTACGAGGTGATCCGGCTGCTGGAGGAGCGCTTCCAGGGCCTGTACGCGCCGTCCGCCGGCACGGTCTATCCGCGGCTGGCCAAACTGGAGGCCGAGGGCCTGGTCACGCACGCCACGGAGGGCGGCCGCAAGGTCTACTCGATCACCGAGGCGGGCCGCGCCGAGCTGGCCGGGCGCGGCGGCGAACTGGCCGATCTGGAGCTGGAGATCCGCGAGTCGGTCTCCGAACTGGCCGCGGAGATCCGCGAGGACGTACGGGGTGCGGCGGGCCAGCTCCGCAGCGAGATGCGGGCGGCCGCCTCCAGGACCCGTACGGCGTCCGGTTCCCGGTCCCACGGGGCGGGCGACGGGGAGGTGCCCCCGGGGGACAGCGAGTCCTGGCGGGTGGCGAAGGAGGAGCTGAAGCGCGCGAAGCAGGAGTGGAAGGAGCAGGCCCGCCGCGCGAAGGACGAGTCCCGCCGGGCCCGCGAGGACGCCCAGCAGGCCCGCCGCCAGGCCAGGGAGGCCCAGGAGATGGCGCGTCAGGAGATGCAGCGCATCGCGAAGCAGGTCCAGGACCAGGTGCAGGACCACTTCGTACGGGGCGACTGGCCGACAGGGCTGCGCGAGGGCCTCTCCGAGCTGGCCGGCCAGCTCGGCGGCCTGACGGGCTCGGCCCGGCCCCCGTTCGGCAAGCCGGACCCGGCCGGGACGCGGGACGACGCGGCCGGGGCGCAAGACGCCCGGGAGTCCGCGCACGACGCCCCGGAGTGGGCGAAGGACGTGCCGGGGTCCGGTGACCCGGCGCGGGATCTGGACCGGCTGCTGGACCGCTTCCGCGACGACATCCGCGACGCGGCCCGGGACCACGGGGTCACGGACGCCCAACTCGACGAGGCCAGAAGCCACTTGTCGACGGCGGCGGTCCGCATCGGCGCGCTGCTGCGCACCCCGGAGAAGTGACGGGCGGACGGGCGGGAGGAGACGCGGACTCCCTTGACGTGTCTCTTCCCGGCCCGATACTGGTGGGCGACACCGTTCGGAAGTGACGGATTGTGTGGCATCAACACCGGTGAATCTGTTGGGACTTGTGCCCTCATCTCGCCGTGTGACGCCACCGTCCGGTCACGCCCTCTCCCCCGCACCGAACGGCCCCCCACACAGGAGGAAGCCGCGATGACTCCCTTATCGACTCCGCAGCGCGCCGAGCGCAGGACCGTGAAACGGCGCCCGAGAGCGCTGGTCACGGGCCTGGCGGCCGTCGCGCTGAGCTGGCCGGGCGTGGCACTGGCGGCGCCACCGGCCGCGCCTGCCACCGCCCTCGCTCCGGCTTCCGCTTCCGCTTCCGTGGAACGGGCGGCGGCCGACATCACCTGGACCCTGGTCCGGGCGAGCAATCCCACCGCGGACCAGCAGGACGCGTACAACCGCATCACGGCGGCGATGAACGCGGCGGTGTCCCGCTACAACAATCTCAGCGACCTGGGCAAGGCCATCACCGTGCGCTACGAGCCCGGCGTGCCCACCGCCGACGGCAACATCAACGGGACGATCCGCTTCGGCAGCAACCGCGGCTACATGGCCGAGCGGACCGCCCTGCACGAGATATCCCACACCATCGGCGTGGGCACGAGCGGCGGCTGGTCCTCCCTCGGCGGCAGCGGCACCTGGCGCGGAGCCCAGGCCACGGCCCTGGTCAAGCAGTACGACGGCGCGAACGCGACGCTGTCCACCGGCGGGGGGCACTTCTGGCCCTACGGTCTGAACTACGACAACGAGTTCTCGAACACGGCGGCCGACCGGCATGTCCGCATCGTCGCCGCGATGGTCCGCGACGGGCTCTGAGCCCGGGAAGGGTGGGGGCGGCACACCGCCGCCCCCACCCTCTCCTGCTCAGGACTCCAGGTGCTTCAGGGTGTTCCGCAGACGGGGCACCATGGCCCGGGCCTCGTCCGTGTCCGTCGCGGCGACCTCCTCGACGAGGGCGCGCAGCCGCCGCGCCCCCGCCTCCCGCCGGCCGAGCTCCTGCTCGGTCCAGGCCACACGGACGACACAGCGCACCCGTTCGTCCAGGACACCGAGCGCGGCGAGCGCGGTGGCACCCTGCTCCAGCAGCCCGATCGCCTCCTCGCGGACGCCGTCGGCCTCCCCGTCTCCCTCCCGACCGGCCTGTCCGTCGGCGTCGTCACCTTCCTCGTCGTCGACGGCGGCGTCCTCATCGTCCTCATCGTCGTAGTCGTCGTCGGCGTCGAGGAGGTCGAGGAGCAGTTCGCCGGTCTGGTACCAGCCGCGGGCCCGTTCCAGCAGGAGCTCGTCGCCGTCGCCCTCGACGGCCACGAGGGACCGGGCCATCAGCTCCTTCGCGGCGTCCGCGTTCCCCGCCCGGACCTCCAGCCAGGCGACGGAGCGCAGGGCCCGCGCGGCGCCGACCGGTTCGCCGGTCTCCTGCCACAGCTCGACGGCCCGGTGGTACGCGGCGACGGCCTCGTCACGCAGCCCCGCGCCCGACAGGCACTCGGCGGCGAGGGTGGCGAACCGGGCGTGCGGCTGCTGGTTCTCCCAGCCCTTGGCCACCTCGGCGGCGAGCAGATACTGCTCGGCCGCGCCCCGCTGGTCGCCCAGCGCCCGGAGGATCCCGGCGAGCGCCTCCCGTGCCCGTACGGCCCGCGGCTCCCCCTGGCGGAGGAGGTCGGGCAGGGCCGACTCCAGCACCTCGGCGGCCTCGGCGGGGCGCCCCGTCTCGGCGTACGCCTGGGCGAGGAGCAGCCGGGCGTAGGCCCCCGCGCCGGCCGACTCGCCCGCCTCGTCGAGCCAGTGCGCGGCTTCGAGGGCGTACTCCGCGGCCTCGGCCTCCTTGCCGTACTGCTGGTAGAGGATGTCGGCGAGGGTGAGTCTGAGACGGCCGAGTTCGTCCGGGTCGGTCAGCTCCGCGCCGTACCTCACGGCGGCGCGCGCCGCCTCCTCCGCCTCCTCCTCGCGGCCGAGCGCCATGAGCAGCGCCGCCCGCCGGGCGAGGGGTTCCGCGGCGTCCCACGGGCGGCCGGCGGCGGTGCCGCGCCGTGCGGCGGAGGCGAAGAGCGCCTCGGCCCGCTCACCGTCCCCGGCCCCCCAGGCCAGCTCCGCCCGCTGCTTCTCGGCGCCGGCGAGCAGATCCCCGAGGCCGGCGGCCGGTTCCTCGGCGTCCCGGCCGCCGAACGCGGTGACGAAGCCGGCGAGGTCCGCGTCGAGGAGCGCCTGATCGGCCTCGGCGGTGGCGGGGTCGTGGCCGCTCTCCTGGTGCCGCAGTACGGCGCCGAGCCGTGCCTCGCTCAGTACGACGCTCGCGATCCGCCGCGTGCGCGTGGGCTCCCCGGGGTCGAGCGCGTCCGCCGATGCCGCGGCGGTCGCGAGCAGGCGCCGTATCTCCTCCGGCGGTTCACCGCTCTGCGCCGCCGCGAAGACGATCTGCAGTTCGGCGAGGGCGGCCCGGCCGGGCTCCTCGGCGGCCCGGTAGGCGGCGGCGGTCTCCGCCAGGAGCGGCCGGGCACCCGGATCGCCCGCGCGCCCGGCGCGGAGCGCGCGGTGTTCCAGCAGCTCCGCGACGAGCAGCGGTTCGAGCGCGCCCGGCTCCGTGGCGCCTGCCTCCGTGGCGCCTGCCTCGGTCGCGCCCGGCTCCGTCGTGCCCGGCTCCGTCGTGCCCGGCTCCGCGGTGGTCCGCGCCGATACCAGGGCTTCGATCCGGTCCCATACCGATGCCGCTCGCGGGTGCCCCTGGCCGCGCAGCTCGCGGGCCTCCCGGGCCAGTCGCGTCACCGTCACGGCGGGCGCCGCGTCCTCCCGTACCGCCGCCGCCCCCGCCGGGGCCGGGGTGAACCGGGGCGCGCGGATCCCCAGGGGCAGGGCGTCCACCAGGGGCGCGGCGGCGAGCCTGCGGGCCAGCCGGGCGGAGACCGTGTCGTTGCCGTTGCGCAGGTCGAAGCGGGCGGCGAGCGCGGTGGCCTCGTCGTCCAGCAGCGCGAGGAGTCCCGCCACGGTGCGCGGCTCACCGGCGACCGCGCCCGGTACGGCCGGCTGGTCGCCCAGGCCGAGCGCGGGCAGCCGGCGCAGCAGGGTGAGCACGCCCCCGATGAACTGGAGCCGCGCCCACGGGTTGCCGTGCGAGTCCAGGTGCGCCCCGTGCTCGGCGAGGATTTCGAGACCGCGGCCCTCGTTGCCGGTCAGCGCGCAGAACTCGATGTGCAGGCCGATCGAGGGCAGCAGGCTCTCGTTGCCCCTGGCCAGGCGGTACCCCTTGAGGTGGTGGGAGCGCGCCTCGTCCGGCCTGCCGGTGCGTACGAGCGGCAGCAGCGACTGGGCCAGTGTCCGGTGCGGCTCCTCCGCGCAGCGCAGCCGGTCGGCGAGAACCGGCTCCCACGTTTCCAGCGCCTTCTCGTCGTCGCCCTGCCGCACGCGGTAACTGCCCTGGTCGTTCAGCTCGCAGGCGTGGCAGTTGGCCATCCGGTCGCGCTCCGCGGCCGTCCACGCGGCGAAGGCGCGCGCCGCCCGCTCCGGGTCGCCGCTGTCGTCGGCGAGTTCGAACTCGGCCTGGCGTACGGCGCGTTCGGTGAAGCCCGCGGTGCGGTAGCGGCGCTCCATCTCCGTGAGCCAGTGCTCGATGGTGGTGAGCGGCATCTCGGGCAGGGTCAGCATCCCGGAGCTGGCCCACTTGAAGACCCAGTGGAAGGTGTGGGTGTCCGCGCCGGAGAAGCCGGACGGGTCCCGGTCCCACTCCTGGAGCAGCCGGGCGAAGGGGACGAGCATCTTGCCGCGCTCGGTGCTGTACTCGTACGCCTGGACGAGGCTGAGCAGCGCCCTGCGGAGCACGTCGGGGTCGCCGGTCCGCTCGGCGGCGGCGACGAGTTCCTCGCCACGCGCGTTGCGCGCCAGGCCGTTGGGGGCGGAGTCGTTCTCCCAGAGGGCGCGTCGGATGTCCTCGGGTGAGAGTTCGGCGGTCACTGGTCGCCCTCCTCGTGAGCGGCGCGGGGGGCGTCGGCGGGTGCCGCGACCGGGTGGGTGGCCCATTCCAGGAGGTCCAGGAAGGCCCGGTTGAGCAGCGAGGTGTCGGCAGGGCGCAGCGGACGCTGGGCCATGAGCAGGGCCTGCCCGTACAGCGACTCGACGGCGGTGCCGGTCAGTTCGGCGTCGGTGAGGGCGGCGATCCGGCGGACCAGCGGGTTGTTGTGGTTGAGCACCAGCCTGGCGCGGGGCGCGGAGCCGCGCAGCGCGCCCAGGATGCCGCTCCACAGCTGGTCCGCGTTCTCCTCGGCCGCCGCCCGGTCCCGTTCGTGGCGGGCCTCGCGGTCGTCGAGGAAGAGCGCGGGAACGGTGAGCGGGTGGAAGGCCCGGAGCGCGACGTCGCAGCCGAGCGCGTCGAGCCGGGTCCTGGCGGTGGCGAGGAAGGCGGCGAGCGCCAGCTCCCGCTGGGGGTCGACCGGGTCGAGGTGCGCGGTGACGGCTCCGGCGTCGAGTTCGGTGACGGTGACGCCCTCCCTGATGGCCGGGAGCAGGGCGAGGAGGTCGGCGTCGTAGGTGTATCCGGCGTTGACGACGCCGAGGCCGTGCGCGGCGGCGATGGGCGAGACCTGGCGGAACTCCTCGACGGTCCGGGTGAAGTGGATGCGCGGGTGGCTGCGGGCGAACTCGTCGAGGGTGACCTGGCCGTCGCTGGTCTCGAACGGCAGCCACGGCAGCATCAGCGCGAACAGCTCGGCGTCGTACCTGGCCATGGACTTGACGCCCAGGTGGTGCACGGAGAGGAACGACGCGAGCCGGTCCGGGTCGCCCGCCGCCAGCTCGGCCAGCCACCCGCGGATCCGGACGCCGAGCGCTTCCCGTACGGCGGCGAGCGTGTCGTCGTCGTACAGGTTCTCGCGGGAGGCGGTGGGGCGCAGGGTGTCGGTGTCGAGGACGACGCGGACGAAGAACGCCCAGTCGGGCAGCAGGTTGTCGGCCCGGTCCGTCAGCAGCATGCCCTTGAGGTAGACGCGGTGGGCGGCGCGCTGGGCGGGGCTGGTGGCGGAGGGCAGGACATAGGCGACGCCGCGTACTCCGGCGACGGGCAGGTCCAGGTCGATGGAGTCGAGCGGGGTGAAGCCGAAGACCCGCGCGCAGTGCCCGGCCAGCGCGACGCGCCGCGCGGTGGGGGTGGGGTACGGGCGGTCCCAGGCGGCGGGGCGCTCGGTCAGCGGCCGGCCGGTGGCGTCGGGGCCGGTGAAGGTGACCTCGTGGGGCAGCAGGGAGCCGAAGTCCGCGGCGAGTTCGGCGACCCGGCGCGGGTCGGCCCACTCCTCGGCGCCGGGCCGCGGTTCGAGGTGGACGGTCGTGCCCGGCTCGGGCCGCGCCTCGTGGGGCAGGGTCCGTACGGTGTACGAGCCGTCGTCGCGGGCCAGCCACTCGACGGGCGGTTCCCCAGGGGTGCGGGCGGACCGGGACACGACGCGGATGCGCCGGGCGACGACGAAGCAGGCGAGGAGCCCGATGCCGAACTGCCCGAGGAACTCCTGCCGGGCGTTCTCCAGTCCGTCACGCTTGGAGCTGCGGCCTATGGTGGCGAGCAGGGTGTGCACCTCGTCGGCGGTCAGGCCGATGCCGGAGTCCTCCATGACGACGGACGAGCCGTCGGCGACGAGGTGGATGCGTGAGGGCGCGCCGGGGTCGTGGAGATGGCGCGCGGTGACGGCGTCCACCGCGTTCTGCAGCAGCTCGCGGACGTAGACGCGCGGGCTGGAGTAGAGGTGGTGGGAGAGCAGGTCGACGAGGCCCCGCAGGTCCACCTGGAAGGTGTTGACCTCGGGCGCGGGCTCGGAGACGGATTCGGGTACGGAGAATTCGGGCGCGTCAGGGCTCATGGATGCGTGGGGCGACCGCACGGCTCGCAAGGGCAGCCGTGGTCGCGGGTCGGGCGATCGCGGGGTCCCCCCCTCACGAATCGCGATGGACCCGGCCCTGGCCCCGGCGACGGACGCACGGGTGCACCGCGCGCCGCCGCCGAGAAGGACTCGGAATTGACCACCATCCTAGGGACGACCACTGACAATGCCTACGGTGTTTCCCCGGAATCGATCTTGCCCGGGGCACCGCCGTCGCCCTCCGCCGCGCCGAACACGGCCCGCTCCACCGTCGCGTACGTCGCGCCGTGGTCCGCCAGGACCTCCGACACCACGCCCGGGCGGGCCGTCAGCGCCAGCAGGAGGTGTCCGTCGCCGATGGCGCGGTCGCCCCGGCCGAGGGCGATGCGCAGGGAGCGTGACAGGGTGGCCTTCGCGCCGGGGGTGAACGGGCGGTGCTTCGACCAGCGTGGGCGCTTGCGCCGCACCGCGACGCGCAGCGCGCCCTCCCCGTGGCTCTCCTCGACCCGCGCGACGACCTCGTCCACGTCGATGCCGAGCCCCGCCAGCGCCTCCGTCTCCGCCTTCGACAGGCCGCCCCTGCGCCGGGCGTCCCGGAGCGCGTGCTCCACCGAGGCGCGGCGGCCGGCCAGCCCCAGGGCGGCGAAGGCGAACGACGCCCGGGTGCCCTCCTGTTCGAACATCGCGAGCAGCAGGTGTTCCTCGGTGACGGTGGCCGCGCCGGCCCGGTCGGCGTGGCCGACCGCGCCGATGACGATGTCGCGCGCACCTTCGGTGAACCGTTCGAACATCACTGCCTCCCGTGTTTCTTGTGCGCGGCCTGCCGGCTGACGCCCAGCTCGTCCGCGATCTCCTGCCACGACCAGCCCTGATTCCGGGCGCTGCGCACCTGTACGGATTCGAGCCGTTCCAGCAGCCGCCGCAGCGCGGCGACCGCCCTCAGCCCGACCCGGGGGTCGCGGTCGCCCGCCCGCTCGGCGAGATCCGTCGCTTCGGTCATACATGTCAATCTACGTTGACAAGCGCGCGAGCGTCAACCCTGATTGACAGGATTGAGGGCTCAGACCGTCAGCACCACCTTCCCGAACAGCTCACCGGCCGCCATCTTCTCGAAGCCCTCCCGCGCCCGGTCCAGCGGCAGCACCTCGTCGATCACCGGCCGCACCCCCTTCAGCGCGCAGAACGAGAGCAGGTCCTCCAGCTCGTCCCGGGACCCCATCGTGGAGCCCACCACCTTCAGCTCCAGGAAGAAGATCCGGGTCAGCTCGGCGTGGTCGGGGCGGTCGCCGCTCGTCGCGCCCGAGATCACCAGAGTGCCGCCGCGCCGCAGGCACTTGACGGAGTGCGACCAGGTGGCCGCGCCGACCGTCTCGATGACGGCGTCCACGCGGTGCGGCAGCCGCGCGCCCGGCTCGTACGCCGCCACCGCGCCCAGCTCCACCGCCCGCGCGCGCTTCGCCGCGTGGCGGCTGGTCGCGTACACCCGGAGCCCCGCCGCCGTGCCCAGCACGATCGCCGCCGTGGCGACCCCGCCGCCCGCGCCCTGGACCAGGACCGAATCCCCGGGCCGTACACCCGCGTTGGTGAAGAGCATGCGGTACGCGGTCAGCCAGGCCGTCGGCAGGCAGGCGGCCTCCTCGAAGGTCAGCTCGGCGGGCTTGGGCAGGACATTGGCGGCCGGTACGGTGACGCGTTCCGCCAGCGTGCCCTGGTACTGCTCGGTGAGGATCGAGCGCGGCTCGGTGCCGTGGTCTCCCCCGCCGATGACGGAGTGGACGACGACCTCGTCGCCGTTCTCGTCCAGTCCCGCGGCATCGCAGCCGAGGATCATCGGCAGCTTGTCCTGGCTGAGGCCCACCCCCCGCAGCGACCACAGATCGTGGTGGTTGAGGGAGGCGGCCTTCACCGTGACGGTGGTCCAGCCGGGGCGTGGCTCGGGGTCCGGGCGCTCGCCCAGCTCCAGGCCGTCGAGAGGGTGGGCGAAGTCCGTGTGGGCTGCGTAGGCGGCGAACATGCCCCGACGATAGGGCGGCGGGCGGGATCCGGGGACCCGATGACACGTGTGACACACGTCCCGTCCTCCGGTCCCGCCGGGCCGGTCCTCCCGCTCAGTCCCTGCGGTACTGCGCGGGCGAGTTCCTCGTCGCCGGGTCCTCGTACGCGCCCACCGTGCCCCGGTCGACGTGGAAGGTGGTCAGGGTGGAGACGGGCGAGTCGGGGTCGCGGCGGTCCTCGATCACCCGCATGTGCGTGCTGAAGCGCTCCGGCGTCACCTCGTACACGTCGTACCCGTACCGGTTGCCCTCGAAGTACTGGAGGTGCGGATTGGCCCGGCCCATGAGCGGCCCGTTCGCCGCGTTCCACTGCGCGTCGTACGCGCTGGAGGTCACCGAGTGCGCCGTGAACTCCGTGCCGATGACCGGCGATTCCGGGTTGTCGTAGTCCGGCCGGATGTCGTCGACGAAGGCCGAGTGCCAGTCCCCGGTGAGGACGACGAGGTCCTCCAGGCCGCTCGTACGGACATGCTCCAGGACCTCCTTGCGCTCGGCGAGGAAGCCGTCCCACTGGTCGGTGAACATGAACCGGCCGCCGGGCGAGCCGCGCAGCTGGCTGAGCATGATCGAGTTGGCCCAGATGTGCCAGGAGTCCGGGGCGCGGTCGACGGTGCGCTTGAGCCACGCCTTCTGCCCGGCGCCGAGGATCGTGCCGTCGGGGAGGTTCTGCGCGGAGCGGTACTGGCGCAGGTCGAGCACGGCCAGCTCCAGCAGATCACCCCAGCGGCGCACCCGGTGGATCTCCGGGTCCGGCAGGGCGGCCGAGGCACCGTCGCCCTCGCCGTCCCCCGCGTCGCGGTGCGGCAGGTGCTCGTACCACGCCTGGTACGCGGCGGCCCGGCGCTGGAGGAACGGCGCGCCCCCGCCCGTACCGCTGTAGTCGTTGGCGACCTCGTGGTCGTCCCAGGTCAGGAACCAGGGGTGGGCGGCGTGGGCCGCGCGCAGCGACGGGTCGCCCTTGTAGAGGGCGTGCCGCTTGCGGTAGTCGGCGAGGGTGTAGATCATCGGGCCGTTGTTGTCGCGGACGGAGTCACCGCCCTCGGGCCCGTACTCGTAGATGTAGTCGCCGAGATGGATGACGAAGTCCAGCCGCTCGCGGGCGATTCCGCGCAGCGCCGCGTAGTAACCCTGCGGGTAGTTCTGGCAGTTGGCGGTGGCGAACCGTACGGAGGGCACCCGCCCGGCGGGCGCGGTCCTGGTCCGGCCGGTGCGGCTGGTCCGGCCGAGCGCGCTGAACGCGTACCAGTACGTACGGCCGGGGCGCAGCCCCGTCACCGGCACGTGGACGCTGTGCGCGAGCGTCGCGGACGCCGGGACCGTGCCGCGGGCGACGACCCGGCGCAGCGCGCGGTCCTCGGCGACGACCCACCGCACCTCGGCGACCTCGGGCAGCGCCTGTTCACCGGGCTCGGCGAAGGGCTCGGGCGCGAGCCGGGTCCACAGCACGACGCTCGTGGGCCGCGGGTCGCCCGAGGCGACGCCGAGGGTGAACGGCGCGGCGTCGTACGTCGAGCCGAGCGCCCCGGCGGCCTCGCGGGCCTGCGCGGGGGAGAGTCCGGCGCTCAGCGGCCAGACGGTGCCGAGCGCTCCGGCGGCCCCGGCGGCCTTGAGCAGATCGCGCCGGTTCAGTCCGTTCGTCGCGTTCACGGACGCACCCCTTCGGTGTGGAGCGGGGCCGCCGCGCGGAGCGTCAGGGACAGCGCGTCGGCGTAACCGTCGTTGGAGGTCCCAGACCCGGTCCGGGTGAAGACCAGCAGCACCCGCGCGGAGCGCGCGCCGGGCGGTACGGCGGCCTCCGCGGTCCGCTCCACGAGCGCCGTACGGCCGCCCCGTTCCGCGGCGGTGACCGGGCCGAGCACGGAGAGCGCGACCGGGGTGCCCCGGCCGTCGCGGAACTCCACCGAGAACCTGGCGCCGTCCTCCTGCGTGGCGTACCCGCCGAGCCAGGCGGAGACGGCGTACCGCACCCGTCCCGCGTCCACGGCGGCCCGGCCGGTCGCGCCCGTCGCGGGCAGCGGCACGTCCTGGGTGAGCGCGGTACGCGGGCTGTTGCCGCCGGAGAAGAACCGGCTGCCGCGGCGGGCGGGGCCGGGGTCACCCGCGGTCGGATAGCCGTTGCCGTGGGCGTACGCGATGAGCGCGGGCGCCCCCTGACGCACCGTCCAGCCGTCGACCGACGGCACGGGTTCGGCGTCCCCTCCCGGCCCTCTCTCGGCATCCCCGTTCACGAGCAGGTTCACATGCGCCTCCTGGTGTCGTAGTCGACGCCAGGTATCCCAGCAGCCCCACATGAACCCGTGAAGGCCGCATGCCGAACTTTCGCGCCGGCGCGGGCACTTGTGCTGCCGCGTGCGCCCGCGCACGCGAAAGCGCCGGGCGGGACCGGTCACGGCCCGCCCGGCGCTCACGTCGTATACGACGGGGCCCCGTTGACGGATCCCCGTCAGGAAGAGTCCCGGTCACGAAGAGCCCGTGTCACAAAGAGCCCGCGCCACGGAGAGCCCCCGTCACGGAGACGATCAGCGGCGCGCGACGCCCTCCGCCCGGGCCGCCGCGGCCACCGCCGCCGTCACCGCCGGTGCCACCCGCTCGTCGAACGGCGACGGGATGACGTAGTCGGCGGCCAGCTCGTCGCCGACGACGTCCGCCAGCGCGTCCGCCGCCGCGATCTTCATGGACTCGGTGATCCGGGACGCCCGCACCTGGAGCGCGCCCGCGAAGATCCCCGGGAAGGCGAGCACGTTGTTGATCTGGTTCGGGTAGTCGCTGCGGCCCGTCGCCACGACCGCCGCGTACCGGTGCGCGACGTCCGGGTGGACCTCGGGGTTCGGGTTGGCCATCGCGAAGACGAACGCCCCGGGCGCCATCGAGGCGACCGCGGGCTCCGGGACCGTACCGCCGGAGACGCCGATGAAGACGTCGGCGCCGGCGAGCGCGCTCTCCAGCGAGCCGGAGAGCCGCGCGCGGTTGGTGAGGGCGGCCAGCTCGCGCTTGACGTCGGTCAGGTCGTCCCGGTCGGCGCTGACGATGCCCTTGCGGTCGGCGACGGCGACATCGCCGATCCCCGCCTCCAGCAGGAACTTGGCGATGGCGACGCCCGCCGCGCCCGCGCCGGAGATCACGGCGCGCAGCTCGCCGAGGGTGCGCCCGGTCAGCTTCGCCGCGTTGCGCAGGGCGGCGAGGGTGACCACGGCGGTGCCGTGCTGGTCGTCGTGGAAGACGGGGATGTCCAGCCGTTCCTGGAGCCGGCGCTCGATCTCGAAGCAGCGCGGCGCGGAGATGTCCTCCAGGTTGACCCCGCCGAAGGAGGGCGACAGCCGGACGACGGTCTCGACGATCTCGTCCGTGTCGGTGGTGGCGAGCGCCAGCGGCACCGCGTCCACCCCGCCGAACTGCTTGAACAGGATGGCCTTGCCCTCCATCACGGGGAGCGACGCCTCCGGGCCGATGTCACCGAGCCCGAGCACCGCCGTGCCGTCCGTGACGACGGCGACGACCTGGGACTTCCAGGTGTAGTCGTGCACCAGCTCGGGCTGCTCGGCGATCGCGCTGCAGACCTTGGCCACGCCGGGTGTGTACGCGAGGGACAGGTCGTCCTTGTCCCGCACGGGCACCGTGGCCCGGATGGCCATCTTGCCGCCGCGGTGCAGCGCGAAGGCCGGATCGAAGGGCTCTTCGGAGGAACCTTCCGCCCCGGCCACGCCGCCGTCGACGGCTCCGCCGCCGTCACGATGATTGACGATCTCCGCTGCCATGTGGGTGACCCCTTTGTCTTCATCGGTTGAGGGTGTCCACTCCCCGGATGAGGAGGAGTGGGTGGGCACCGCCTTCCGTACCTGCACATACGTACGTACGGAGCGGGCGCGTCGCACACGCGCGCCGCAGCGGTGTCCGCGCGCGGTCCCTCACGGTGAGATGACTCATAGCCGCTTATGCGGAAGTAATGCCGGATATTGCCGACACTTCAGGAAAACGACATGAATCATGCCCAGTAAGGGATGCGGACCGAAGATTCTACGGCCGCAAGAAGGTGCTTCGACAGAAGGTCCGGCTGTGATGGGCTGCCTTGTCGAGTCGTGGGGATCTCCCGTTACCCGATTTTGACATGCCCGGCGCCCTTGAGTGGACCGTCCGAATGGCAAGATGCCACTCATCACACTAGGTCGCGACACTCGAAGACGCGTGCTCGGCCATTGGCAGCTTCCCTCATCCGCCGGAGGACCCTGATCATGACCGCAAGCAGCACCTGTCGTACCACCACCGCGAAGTCCCGGATGGCCGCGGTCGGCGCGATCGCGGTCGCGGGGACGCTGCTGCTGACCGGCTGCGGCGATCAGACGAAGAGCGGTTCGGACACGGGCGGGTCCGCCTCCTCGTCGGCCGGCACCGCCAAGGCGCCCCTCTTCGACAAGCTGCCGAAGGAGATCCAGAGCAAGGGCGTCGTCAAGGTCGGCTCCGACATCGCCTACGCGCCGGTGGAGTTCAAGGACAAGAGCGGCGCGACGGTCGGCATCGACCCGGACATCGCCGCCGCGCTGGGCAAGCAGCTCGGCGTGAAGTTCGAATTCGAGAACGCCACCTTCGACACCCTGGTCACCGGCCTGCGCGCCAAGCGCTACGACATCGCCATGTCCGCGATGACCGACACCAAGGACCGGCAGGAGGGTGTCGAGGACGGCAAGAAGGTCGGCGAGGGGGTCGACTTCGTCGACTACTTCACCGCCGGTGTGTCCATCTACACGCCGAAGGGCAAGGACCAGGGGATCAAGACCTGGGCCGACCTCTGCGGCAAGAAGATCGTCGTGCAGCGCGGCACCGTCTCCGAGGACGCCGCCAAGAAGCAGGCGGCGACCTGCCCGGCCGGCAAGAAGCTGACCTTCGAGTCGTTCGACAACGACCAGCAGGCCCAGACCCGGCTGCGCGGCGGCGGCGCCGACGCCGGCTCCTCCGACTCCCCGATCGCCGCGTACGCGGTGAAGACCTCCGGCGGCGGCAACGACTTCCAGCTGGTCGGCGAGACGATCGACTCCGCGCCGTACGGCATCGCGGTCTCCAAGGACAACAAGCAGCTCTCCAGCGCCCTCCTCACGGCGATGAACACGATCATCGAGAACGGTGAGTACGGCAAGGTCCTCGCGAAGTGGGGCGCGGAGGCCGGCGCCGTCACCGAGGCCAAGCTCAACGGCGGTTCGTGACCGGGACCGGAGCTGAAACCAGTCCTGGCACCAGTCCTGCAACCGGGGCGCTGAGAGGCAATCTTCTGTGACTACTGACATCGAAAAGGCGGGCCCCGCCGACCCGCCGGCCGCCGGACCCGAGGCCATCAAGGCCATCCCGGTCCGGCACTACGGGCGGTACGTGGCCGGCACGGTCGCCGTCGCGCTGCTCGCGACCCTCGTCTACGCCTTCTCGCAGGGCAAGGTGAACTGGGCGGCGATCCCCGACTTCTTCTTCGACGACCGGATCATCTCCGGCGTCTGGCACACCCTGCTCCTCACCGTCCTCGCGATGCTGATGGGTGTGGTGCTGGGCGTGATCCTCTCGGTGATGCGCCTGTCGAAGAACCCGGTGACGTCCTCCCTCGCCTGGTTCTACATCTGGTTCTTCCGCGGGACGCCGGTCTATGTGCAGCTGCTGGTCTGGTTCAACCTGGGCCTGGTCTTCCAGTACATCAACCTCGGACCGATCTACAAGGACTACTGGTCCTCGTTCATGACGCCGTTCCTGACGGCGCTGCTGGGGCTCGGCCTCAACGAGGCCGCGTACATGGCGGAGATCTGCCGGGCCGGCCTGCTCTCCGTCGACGAGGGCCAGAGCGAGGCGTCGCACGCGCTCGGCATGAGCCAGGGCAAGACGCTGCGGCGGGTGATAATCCCGCAGGCGATGCGAGTGATCGTGCCGCCGACGGGCAACGAGGTCATCAACATGCTGAAGACCACCTCGCTGGTCTCGGCGGTGCAGTATCCCGATCTGCTGAGAGCGGCGCTGGACATCGGGCAGACCTCGGGCGCCGCGGCGGAGATGCTGTTCCTGGCGGCGGCCTGGTATCTCATCCTGACCACCGTCTTCAGCATCGGGCAGTTCTATCTGGAGCGGTACTACGCGCGCGGCTCCAGCCGCTCGCTGCCGCTCACGCCCTGGCAGAAGGTCGTCAAGAACCTGTCGGCCCTGTCCCCTCTGTCAACGGTTCGGCGAGCCCCTAAGGCGGCCTCATGAACGCCATGGTGCAGGCCCAGTCCGTGCACAAGTCCTTCGGCGCCGCGCACATCCTCAAGGGCATCGACCTCGAGGTGGCGCCGCGCGAGGTGTTCTGCCTGATCGGCCCGTCCGGTTCGGGCAAGTCGACCTTCCTGCGGTGCATCAACCACCTGGAGAAGATCAACGCCGGTCGGCTTTACGTCGACGGGGAGCTGGTCGGGTACCGCCAGAAGGGTGACAAGCTCTACGAGCTGAAGGAGAGCGAGGTCGCCAGGAAGCGCCGGGACATCGGCATGGTCTTCCAGCGCTTCAACCTCTTCCCGCACATGACGGCGATCGAGAACGTCATGGAGGCGCCGGTCCAGGTCCGGGGCGAGACGAAGGCCGTGGCGCGCGCCCGCGCGGAGCGGCTGCTGGACCGGGTCGGACTGGCCGACAAGGCCGCCAACTACCCGTCGCAGCTCTCCGGCGGCCAGCAGCAGCGCGTGGCGATCGCCCGCGCGCTGGCGATGGAGCCCAAGCTGATGCTCTTCGACGAGCCGACGTCGGCGCTCGACCCGGAGCTGGTGGGCGACGTGCTGGACGTGATGCGGGATCTCGCGGCGGACGGCATGACGATGATCGTGGTCACACACGAGATGGGCTTCGCCCGCGAGGTGGGCGACGCGCTGGTCTTCATGGACGACGGCGTCGTCGTCGAGTCGGGGCACCCGCGCGACGTACTGACGGATCCGCAGCACGAGCGGACGAAGTCGTTCCTGTCGAAGGTCCTCTGACCCCAGGGGTGCGCCGGCCGGAGACCCGGCGCACCCACGACATCCGGCGCACCCACGACACACACCGTTCCCGCACGAGAACGAGCGCGAGCACGAGCACGAGAAAAGCGCTCGCGTGATCCGAACGGCAGTCCGGGCTCCCACCACCCCGGCCGGTCGACGGCGCCCACGCCCTCGGCGCGGCCCGTGACGAGGTGCCGGAGCGCACGCCCGGCTCCGCCGGTCCTTGGCGTTCCCCACATCGCGTACGGCGGCAGCAGCGGCCGGCCGGGGTCCCTCAGGTCGGCGGTGGCGAAGGGTGGGCCGGCCCGGCCGGCCCCGGCGCGGGAGCCGCGGGCGACGGCGAGCAGGGCGGGATCGAGATCGGCACCGGTACTCACCGCACGGGGGAACCGTTTCAGCACTCTGTCCGTGATACTTCCCGTACCGCGGGCGAGGTCCAGCACCCGCGGTCCATGGCCCACCGTGGCCTCCACCATGTCCGGCATGCCCCGGAAGCGCTCCTCCCGGTCCGGTCGCGGCGCCTCTTCCGTTCCCCTCGGTCCCCGTCCCCGTCATGGACCCCCTCCCCCACACCCCGGTAATACCCTAGAACCGTATCCAGTCATTACCGCTCTCGCCTTCCAGAACCTAGACCGCTTCCGTAAGGACTACAAGTGGAACTGGCCTCTTACTCGGACTATGCCGTACGCCTGGTGAACACCGAGGAACCGGCCCGCGGTACGGACACCCTGACCTCGGTCGAGGCGGTCCGCGCCCTGTTCGGACCCAACTCACAGGCGGCCCGCCGCGCCACCGACGCCGACGTGACGCGCTTCCGTTCCGTACGGGCGCGGCTGCGGGCCGTCTTCAGCGCCGCCGACTCGGGCGAGGCCACCCAGGCGGTGGACCTGCTCAACTCCCTGCTGCTGGAGTTCCCCGTCAGCCCGCAGGTCTCCGGGCACGACCTCCTCGACGCCGAGGGCAAGCCCCGCTGGCACATGCACCTGGCGGAGCACCCGTCCAACGCGACCGCGGGGTACGCGGCGACCGCGGCGATGGGCCTCGCCTTCCACCTCACCGAGTACGGCGTGGACCGGCTCGGCCTCTGCCAGGCGGCGCCGTGCCGCAACGCCTACCTCGACACCTCCACCAACCGCTCGCGCCGCTACTGCTCGGACCGGTGCGCGACCCGCGCCAACGTCGCCGCCTACCGGGCCCGCAAGCGCCTGGAGAGCGACAGGCGCCCGACGGGCGAGCGACCGGCGAGCACCGGGCGCACCCCGCTGACCAGCCAGGAGACCACCGCGCGCGCCGAACGCTGACCGCCCAGCGGCCGGTACCGCACCCTGACCCGCCCCAGCAGCAGCTCCTCGGGCACCGTCCCGAACACCCGGCTGTCCCCTTCGGCGCCCGGATTGTCCCCGAGCACCCACCATCCGCCGTCGCGCCGCTCGACCAGCCGCTTCACGATGAGCAGGTCCTGCTGGAGCGGATGCCGCAGCACGGCCACGTCCCCGGCCCTGACCGGGGCTCCGTAGCGGACCAGGAGCTGATCGCCGTGCCTGAGGGTCGGATACATCGACGGCCCGGTCACCTCCGCGATCCCCCACGGCACCCGGGGCTCCCGCCCCGGCACCCGCTCGGGCCCCGCCCCCGGCTCCTGCCCCAGTTCCGTCATACGGCACCTCCCGGTCCCACGGTACGTTCCGCCACCGGTCCCATGGTGACCCCGGACTTTTGTCCTAAGCCCAAGGGGGCACTCGCGAAATACCTCTTCTCACGGAGTAATGTCCCACCTGAGAAGACGATCACGAGGAAGGACAGCTCCATGCTCTCCCGCCTGTTTGCCCCCAAGGTGAAGGTCAGCGCCCACTGCGACCTCCCCTGCGGCGTGTACGACCCCGCCCAGGCCCGTATCGAGGCCGAGTCGGTCAAGGCCGTCCAGGAAAAGATGGCCGGCAACGACGACCCCCACTACCAGGCTCGCGCGACGGTCATCAAGGAGCAGCGCGCCGAGCTCGCCAAGCACCACGTCTCGGTGCTGTGGAGCGACTACTTCAAGCCCCCGCACTTCGAGAAGTACCCGGAGCTGCACCAGCTGGTCAACGACACCCTCAAGGCCCTCTCGGCCGCGAAGGCGTCGACGGACCCGGCGACGGGCCAGAAGGCTCTGGACTACATCGCCCAGATCGACAAGATCTTCTGGGAGACCAAGAAGGCCTGACTCACCCGGCGAGTCGGCCCGCCTCCCGCGGGTCACTCCACTCACCGGTCCGCACCCGGCCCGTGGGACCGCCGACATCGGCGGCCTTCGCGGTCCGGGTGCGGTTTTCTCCGCCCGGCTTTCTGTCTCCCCCCTCGCGCCCGGAACCGCTCAGGGAATCCCGGAACCGCTCAGGGGATCCCGGACCGCTCAGGGGATCTCCGCCACCGCCGTGATCTCCACCAACTGGCCCGTGTAGCCCAGGCAGGCCACCCCGAGCAGGGTCGACGCGTGCGGGCCCAGGGTCAGGCCGCCGGCGCGGACGACTTCCCAGACGCGGCTGAGGTCCGCCGGGTCCGAGGTGGCCACGGAGACCGTGGTGGACACGACGTCGCCGAGGCCGCAGCCGAGGGCCGCCAGGGCGCTCTCCAGGTTGGTGAGGACCTGTTCCGTCTGGGTGACGAAGTCGTCGGGGCCGACCAGTTTGCCGTCGCCGTCGAGCGGGACCGCACCGGCCAGGAAGGCCAGGCGCCGGTCCGTGTCGACGATGGCCGCGTGGGCATAGTCCGGCGGCGGGAAGAGGCCGGGCACGGTCAAGCGGTGGGCCATCTCAAATCGCTCCTCAAGTCGCCCCTGCGGTGTTCACCTGGGGATACGGCTGAACACCCCGCCCTGCTCAGCCCGACCGGCCGTATGCGTACCGCTGAACGGTTCGGTCAGGCGGCCGGGGCGTGCAGCAGGGGGCTCTTGTGGCGGGTGAGCCAGCGCCGGTAGTCCACCGCCCGGAGCGCCGCCTCCCGGTACGCCGCCTCCAGGTCCGCGAACACCTGGGCCGCCACCGCGGGTTGGCCGAGGACGTCGCCGTCGCCGATCGCGTGGCCGGAGCCCGTGGACCGGGAGAAGAGCAGCAGCCGTACGGCCAGCGGGTCGTCCCGCAGTGGCCGGATCACCATGTCGTCGCGCGGGCCCGAGGTGGGCTGGCAGGGGGCGACGGCCTCGCCGACCGCGATCAGCTGCGCCGCGGTGAGGTAATCGCCGTGCACCACCCGGGGGTTGAGCCCGGCCGCGCCCAGCACCCGGCGCAGTCCGTCCCATTCGCCGTCGACCGCGGGATCGACCATCCAGCGGTCCCCGGCGAGATCGGCCAGTTCCACGACCTGGCTGGCCGCCGCGGGGTGGTCCCGGGCCATGGAGACGAACTGCGGTTCGCGTTCGACCAGTACGCGCCGGGTGAGCCCGTCGGGGACGGCCAGCGGGCAGCCCTCCACCTCGTGCACGAAGGCCACGTCGAGCTGGCCCGCCGCGACCATCCGCAGCAGCGCGCTCGGCGAGACGTCCATGTGCAGTGAGATGTCCGTGCCCGGCAGCCGGTGCCGCAGCCTGCGCAGCCAGCCCGCGAGGGCGCGGCTCGCGGTGGAGCCGACGCGCAGCCGGGGCCCGGCGCCCCGGTCGGCGGCCGCGCGCGCCTCGGCGACCAGCGTGGCCATCCCGGAGACGAGCGGCCGTGCCCGGCTCAGGACGGAACGCCCCAGCGGGGTCGGCCGGCAGCCGGTGCGTTCGCGGGCGAACAGTTCGGCCCCCAACGCGTTCTCGATGCGCCGCAGTTGCGTCGTGAGGGACGGCTGGCTCATCCCCAACTGGCGTGCCGCTTTGTGCAGGCTGCCGGTGTCGGCGATGGCGCACAGGGCGCGCAGGTGTCTCACCTCCAGCTCCATGCCCAGAGAGTAGAACGGCCTTCTGAGCCACACCAGATGGTCAAAACACTGTAATTGGAGCCTGATTCGAAGAAATACCGCCGGGTATCCACGCGGGGTGATGCGTTGGTGTTATCGGCGGCTGACATCATCCGCGCCGGGGCGAACTCATCGAGACTCTGCGGTAACCCGAACCCGTTCACCGGACCGACCCGGACGAGCCGAGGGAGCCGGAAGAGCCGGAAGGCACCGACACCCGGACAGCCCGGACGGCCCGGACGAATCAGGAAACAGGAGCCCCCCACATGAGACACACCAAGCGCGCCGCCTCCGCCGCCGTCAGCCTCGGCCTCGCGCTCGTCGGCGCCCTCGCCCTCGCCCCGACCGCGTCGGCCGCCGACCCCGACGCCGCGTCGGCCGCGCGGACCACCTCGTACGCCGCGTACGAGGGCTCGAAGGAGGAGGCGGCGAACAACAAGGCGTTCTTCGACGCCGTCGTGAAGTCGGTCGCCGAGAAGCGCGCCGCGAACCCCGGCATCCAGGCCGTCACCGTGGTCTACAACGCCTCGGCCGCGCCCCGCTTCGCGAGCCAGATAGCCGCGAGCACCTCGATCTGGAACAGCGCCGTCTCCAACGTGAAGCTCCAGGCGGGCACCAGCGGCGTCGACTTCACCTACCGCGAGGGCAATGACCCGCGCGGCTCGTACGCCAGCACCAACGGCCACGGTTCCGGGTACATCTTCCTGGACTACGCGCAGAACCAGCAGTACAACTCGACGCGGGTGACGGCCCACGAGACCGGGCACGTCCTCGGTCTTCCCGACCACTACTCGGGCCCGTGCAGCGAGCTGATGTCGGGCGGCGGTCCCGGCACGTCCTGCCAGAACGCCCAGCCGAACGCGGCGGAGCGCTCCCGGGTCAACAGCCTCTGGGCGAACGGCCTGGCCGCCGCGCTGGCCAAGCTCTCCTGACCTTTCCCGCAGCACGGCACGCGAAGGGGCGTCCCCCGAATCCACCCCCCACGGGACGCCCCTTCCGTGTTCCCTCGCTCCGGCGACCGACCCCGGCGGCTCGGGGAGTCAGGGGCGCGGGGTCCCGGGTCCCGGGACCCCGGCGGGTCAGGACGCGCCCACCAGCCGCCGGTCCGACAGCTCCGTGTTCGTCGGGAGCTGTCGCCTGATCCGGCCGAGCGCCTCCTCGAACCCGCTCCCGGCTATCCCCGACGCGTACGCCGTCCCGCCGCAGTGCAGGGTCAGGCTCAGCTCCGCGCGCCCGACCGGCCCGCCGCCCTCCCGCTCGCCGAGCGCGAGCAGACAGCTCAGCGTGGCCTGTTCGACCGCGCCGTCGGAGCTGACGGACAGCGGGATGTCCCACTCCATGACGCACGAGGACAGCACCCCGCCCCCGTCCGGTCCCACCGCTTCCAGTACGGCGAAATCCGCCCCTTCGTACTCAACTCCCCTGATTTGCGTGCGTACTTGCTGTCCCCCCGAGGTGAGGGTGATCGCTTCCGCCCCCTGGCGGTCCCGGTACCAGCCCGCCCATGAATCCGTCGGTTCCGCTTCCATGGCGCGGACTGTAGCGGTAGCGGAACCGCCGCTGCCGCAGGGGTCACCGCTTCCTTGCGTAGTTCCTGACGAGTACTCCGTTTTCGAAGGCCCGCACGGACTCCAGCGTGAACTCGGTGATGGCGAAATCCTTCGCGAACATCGGCATCCCCGAGCCGAGCACCAGCGGATACGTCTTGATGATCAACTCATCGATCTCGTCCGCCAGTTGCCCGGCGATGTCGGCTCCGCCGCAGAGGTAGATGCCGAGCCCGCCGCCCTCCGCCTTGAGTTGCCGGACCTTTCCGGCCAAATCTTCGGCCACGATCTCGACCGCGGGGTCCGGGCTCTCCTTCAGGGTGCGGGATGCCACGTACTGCCGCATATGCGCGTACGGGCTGGTGACACCGGCGTCCAGGGCGAGTTGATAGCTGGCCCGCCCCTGGATGACGGTGTCGAAGCGCCGGTTCTCCAGGTCGTCGATGCCGAGGGGCTTCCGGCCATGGGTCGGCAGCGTCTCCGGGTACTCGGCCTTCAGATACGCGAAGAACGCCTCATCCACGAAGGGCATGAAGCAGTTCGCGTCCCCCGACGGGTCGCCGATGAAGCCGTCGATGGACACCGCGATGAAGTACGTCAGTCGGCGCATACCGATCCCCCTGATGCCGGAATTTCCCCTGGTCCCCGGCCCACCCTACGCAGCTGATCGCGCGTCAACCACCGGCTTTCGCAGGCCGCTCGGGGCTCTCAGCGACTCCGGCGGGTGACGAACTCCGCGAGCGAGAGCAGATCGCCCGCCGCCGCCAGGTCGGGGACCGCCCGGGAGAGCTGCTGGACGGCGCGGGCCATCCGCTCGGCCGCCTCGTGCTGCGCCCAGTCCCGGCCGCCGGCCCGTTCGACGGCGTCGGCGGCGCGCCGCACCGCCTCGGCGTCCATCGGCCGCCGGTACAGCTCGGCCAGTTCCCCGGCGGCCGGAGTGCCCGAGGCCAGCGCCGCGACGACCGGCAGCGACTTCTTGTGGGCGGCGAGATCGGCACCGGCCGGCTTGCCCGTACGCCCCGGGTCGCCCCAGATCCCGATCAGGTCGTCGATGAGCTGGAAGGCGAGCCCCGCCTCCCGGCCGAAGGCGTCCATGGCCTCGGCCTGCTCGGGCCCCGCGCCGGCGTAGAGCGCGCCCAGGGCGCACGAAGCGCCCAGCAGGGCACCGGTCTTGGCGGTCGCCATGGCGACGCACTCGTCGAGCGAGACCTCGCGCGGATCGCGGGCTTCGAAGGCACAGTCCGCCTGCTGGCCCGCGCACAGCTCGATCACGCAGGACGCGAGCCGCGCCGAGCCGGCGGCCGACGCCGGGTGCGGATCCTCCGCGAGGAGCCGTACCGCGAGGGCCAGCATGGCGTCACCCGAGAGGATGGCGTCCACCGTGCCGAACACCGTCCAGGCGGTGGCGCGGTGGCGGCGTACGGGATCCTCGTCGATCACGTCGTCGTGGAGCAGGGTGAAGTTGTGGGCCAGCTCGACGGCGACCGCCGGCCGCACGGCGGCGCGCGGGTCCCCGCCGAGCGAGCGGGCCGCCGCGAGGACGAGCGCGGGCCTGATCGCCTTTCCGGCCCGCTCCGTACCCCCCGGGTCCGGGGTGCCGTCGGGCCGCGCCCAGCCGAAGTGGTACTGCGCGACCCCGCGTATGGAGGCGGGTAACGACTCGACGGCGGCGCGCAGTTCGGGATCGACCTCGGCGCGGGTGCGCTCCAGGAGGGCCACCGCCTCGTGGCCCTCGGTGGCGGCACCGGTGCTGGTCATGGTCACGGGTCACCTTCCTCTCGGTCCTGGGGATGCGGTTGTACGGAGCCACGCCACGCCATCCACGCGGCGGCTCACCTCACCGCCGGCGGCCCACTTCCACGTTCTCCAGCACCCCGAGGGCGTCCGGCACCAGGATGGCCGCCGAGTAGTACGCCGTGACCAGGTACGAGATGATCGCCTGCTCGTCGATGCCCATGAAGCGGACCGACAGGCCCGGCTCGATCTCGTCCGGGATACCGCTCTGCTGCAGGCCGATGACCCCCTGCTCGCTCTCGCCCGTACGCATGCAGATGATCGAGGTCGTCCTGGCATCCGAGACGGGGATCTTGTCGCACGGGAAGATCGGCACTCCGCGCCAGGCGGGCACATGGGTGCCGGAGACCTCCACGGTGCCCGGGTAGAGCCCCCGCTTGCTGCACTCACGGCCGAAGGCCGCGATGGCCCGCGGATGCGCGAGGAACAGCTTCGAACCGCGGCGGCGCGACAGGAGCTCGTCCATGTCGTCCGGGCTGGGCGCCCCGTCGTGCGGCTGGAGGCGCTGGCCGTAGTCGCAGTTGTTCAGCAGCCCGAACTCGCGGTGATTGATCAGCTCGTGCTCCTGGCGCTCCCTGAGCGCCTCGACCGTGAGCCGCAACTGCTGCTCGGTCTGGTTCATCGGCTGGTTGTAGAGGTCGGCGACCCTGCTGTGGATTTTCAGAACGGTCTGCGCGACGCTCAGTTCGTACTCGCGCGGCGCCGGCTCGTAGTCCACGAACGTGTGCGGCACGACCGCTTCGCCGACATGCCCCGCGGACAGGTCGATGGCCGCCTCGCCGTACGTGTTGGTCCGCTGCGGCGGTACGGAGGCCGCCGCCTCCAGGTGGTGGCGCAGGGAGTCCTCGCGCTCCGCGAGGTTCCGTACGTCCTGGCGGGTCAGCACCAGCACCACGCACGCCGTGGCCGCGCGTGCCGTCCAGTCCCAGGTGGCCTCCCCGTCCACCAGGGCCTGTTCGCCGAAGTACGCGCCGTCGGCCAGCACTTCGAGCGCCGTCTCGTTCCCGTAGGGACCCGTGCCGATCTTCTCCACCCGGCCGTGTGCCAGCAGAAAGACCCGGTCCGCCGCGTCACCGGCGGCCGCGAGTACCTGGCCGGGCTCGAACTCCCGCTGCTCGCAGCGGCGCGCCAGCTCGGCCAGCACCTCCTCGTCGCCGTACTCCCGCAGGGCGGGCAGCTCGCCCAGCTCGGCCGGCACGACCGCGACGCGGTCGCCCGTCTGCACGAACGTCACCCGCCCGTCGCCGACCGCGTAGCTGAGCCGGCGGTTCACCCGGTAGGTGCCGCCCTGCACCTGGACCCACGGCAGCGTCCGCAGCAGCCACCGGGAGGTGATCTCCTGCATCTGCGGCGCCGACTTGGTGGTGGTCGCCAGGTTCCGAGCGGCGTCCGTCCCCAGGCTCTGCTGGGGCGGCTGTGCCGCCCGGACCTCGTCACCAACCGAAACCGACATGAAGTCTTCCTCTCGAAACTTTCGATCATGTACGACCTGCGAGAAGAATGGTTCCATCACGTGGCGTGCAGTCGCCATTACACAAACGAGTGGGATTGAACGGCCCGATACTGGGCACAACACGCGCAAATTCATCCCAACGGCGCACTTCGGGGGCGCGCGGATTCCCGGGCGCGTACCCCGGCCGACAATGGGAACGTGACCCCGCCGCCCACCCCTCTCGCGCCGCTCGCCGCTCTGCGCCCGCGGCTCCCCTCTCCGCTGCACGAGGTCGAGGACGAGCGCTTCGCGCGCCGGGGCGTGCGCCTGCTCCTCAAGCGCGACGACCTGATCCACCCGGAGCTGCCGGGCAACAAATGGCGGAAGCTGGCGCCCAATCTGCGGGCCGCCGCCGACGCGGGCCGCCACACGCTGCTCACCTTCGGCGGCGCGTACTCCAACCACCTCCGCGCGACCGCCGCCGCCGGCCGGCTCCTCGGCTTCGCCACGGTCGGTGTCGTACGGGGCGAGGAGCTGGCCGACCGGCCCCGGAACCCGTCGCTCGCCCGGTGCGCGGCCGACGGGATGCGGCTGCTCTTCGTCGACCGGGCGGAATACCGACGCAAGGCGGAGCCCGCCGTCGTCGCCGCGCTGCTCGGGCGCGCCGGCCTCGACCCCGGCCGGGTGTACGTCGTGCCGGAGGGCGGCAGCAACGCGCTCGCCGCGCAGGGCTGCGCCGAGCTGGGCCGGGAGCTGCGCGGCGCGGCCGGCACCGTCGCCGTGGCCTGCGGCACCGGCGGCACGCTCGCGGGGCTCGCCGCGGGACTCGCGCCGGACCCCACCGCCGGGGCGGAGCCGGGGACCTTGGGGACGGGGACCCTGGGGCCGGGGACCCTGGGGCCGGGGCGCACGGCCCTCGGCTTCCCCGTGCTCCGGGGCGGCTTCCTGGACGGGGAGATACGGGGGCTCCAGCGCGCCGCCTTCGCGGGACCGGCGGGCGACTGGCACCTCGACGACCGCTTCCACTTCGGCGGCTTCGCCCGGGTCCCGCCCGAGCTGGACGCCTTCGCGCGGGACTTCGAGGACCGGCACGGGCTCGCCGTGGAACGTCTCTATGTCGCCAAAATGCTGTACGGGGTCACCACCCTGGCGGCGGAGGGCGCCTTCCCGCCCGGCACGGCGGTCGCGGCGGTGATCACCGGCGCCCCGGAACCGTCCGCCCCGTAGGGCCTGTCGTGTGGATACAGACCCAGACCCGGCGGCTCATTCCGAGCCGTCCTCCCGGTACGCCGCCGCCTCCTCCAGGTCCAGCCGGCGCAGCAGCGTCCGCAGCATCTCGTCGTCGATCCGCCGCTGGTCGCGCAGCTCCACGAAGACGGTGCGCTCCGCCTCGATCATCTCCCTGGACAGCCGCCGGTAGGTGTCGTCCGCCGACTCCCCGGTGATCGCGTTGACGGAGCCGAGCCGCTCCCACACCGCGTTGCGGCGCCGCTCCAGCACCGTACGGAGCCGGTCCGCGAGCGGCCCCGGCAGGGTGTTCCGCTCGTCGGCGAGGAGTTCGTCCAGCCGCCGTTCCGCCGCCGTGGACGCCTCGCTCTGCGCCTGTGCCTCGGCGAGCGTCTCGGCCTGCCGGTCGCGGCCCGACACGTTCAACAGCCGGATGAACGGCGGCAGTGTGAGTCCCTGGACGACGAGTGTGCCGATGACCGTCGTGAACGTCAGGAACAGCACGAGGTTGCGTCCGGGGAACGGTGTGCCCGCCTGGGTCACCAGCGGGATGGAGAAGGCGATGGCCAGTGACACCACACCGCGCATCCCCGCCCAGCCGACGATCAGCGGCGCCTTCCAGTTCGTGTCGGGTTCACGCTCCCTGATCCGCGCCGAGACCAGACGCGGCAGGAAGGTCGCCGGATAGACCCAGACGAACCGGACGACGACCACCGCCACGAAGACCCAGAGGGCGTACAGCACGGCTTCGGTCACCCCGTACTCGCCGAGGCCCTTGAGGACGAAGGGCAGCTGGAGCCCGATGAGCGCGAACACCGCCGACTCCAGGACGAACGCGACCATCTTCCACACCGCGGCCTCCTGGAGCCGCGTCGCGAAGTCCACCTGCCAGGAGCGGTGGCCGAGATAGAGCGCCACCACCACGACCGCGAGCACACCGGACGCGCCGACCTGTTCCGCGGCCGCGTAGGCGACGAAGGGGATGAGCAGCGAGAGTGTGTTCTGGAGCAGCGCCTCCGTGAGGTGGGTGCGCAGCCAGTGCAGTGGGACCATCAGGACGAGTCCGACACCGACACCGCCGAGCGAGGCGAGCGCGAACTCCTCGACCCCGCCCGCCCAGCTGGCCCCGGCGCCGATCGCCGCGGCCAGCGCCACCTTGAAGGCGGTGATGGCGGTGGCGTCGTTGAGCAGCGACTCACCCTGGAGGATGGTGGTGATCCGGCTCGGCAGCCCCAGTTTGCGGGCGATGGCGGTGGCCGCCACCGCGTCGGGCGGCGCGACGACCGCGCCCAGCACCAGCGCCGTGGTCAGGGGCAGATCGGGGACGAGGAGATAGGTGAGCCAGCCCACAGCGATCGTCGCGAAGAGGACGTATCCGACCGAGAGCAGCGCCACCGGCCGGATGTTGGCCCGCAGGTCGAGGTACGAGCTGTCCACCGCGGCGGTGTAGAGCAGGGGCGGCAGGATCAGCGGGAGCACGACGTGCGGATCCAGTGTGTAATCCGGCACACCGGGCACGTACGAGGCACCCAGACCGACCGCCACCAGCAGCAGCGGCGCGGCCACCGGTGTCCGGCGGGCGGCCCCGGCGATCGCGGCACTGAACGCCACCAGTGCGATCAGCGGCAGTACGTCCATCCCGGCTCCGTCTTCCTGTCGTGTGCGCGCACTTCTGCCGTGCGCGTACTTCTGTCGTGCGCGTACTCCCGCCTCGCACCCACTCCTGTCGCACGTCTGTCGTGCTTCGGTCGTGCGCGCGCGGGCGTACGTCGTAATCTCGCCATCATGAGCCAGTGCAGTCACATCGCGGAACTTCCACACCCCGAGCCCACGCCGAGTGGCGACACCTGCACGGAGTGTCTGGCCGCCGGCAGCCACCCCGTCCAACTGCGGCTCTGTCTGGAGTGCGGAAACGTCGGGTGCTGTGATTCGTCGCCGTACCGGCACGCGACACTCCACTTCGAGCGGACGGGACACGCGGTGATGCGAAGTTTCGAGCCGGGCGAGAGCTGGCGCTGGTGCTTTGTCGACGGTTCGATCGTCTGACGACTGGGTACGTCAACCCTCCGCCGGTTCTTCTCAATTGGATGCCGCAGACCCCTAGCCACTTTCCGTGGTCATATGCTTACCATGAGTGACCGTAGCGGATGGGGGTCCCGGCGACACGGCACTATGGATCGCGATAGCGTCGCCCCCCAGACCGGCTACGTAATGACACGTACCGCAAGGCTCCTCGACACGCCCTGTCCGGAGCCCTGAAGAGCTTGTGCCACCTTGGAGGTGAGGGTGTCCCAGATCGCAGGCGAGCCCGGGACCCAGGACTTCGTGGAAGTCCGGCTGCCCGCTGCGGGTGCCTACCTGTCCGTGCTGCGTACGGCCACGGCCGGCCTCGCGGCGCGCTTGGACTTCACCCTCGACGAGATCGAGGACCTCCGCATCGCGGTGGACGAAGCCTGCGCGATCCTGCTCCAGCAGGCCGTACCGGGCTCCGTTCTCAGCTGTGTCTTCCGACTGATCGAGGACTCGCTCGAAGTGACCGTGTCGGCCCCCACCACCGACGGACGCGCCCCCGAGCGCGACACGTTCGCGTGGACGGTGCTCTCCGCACTGGCCGGCAAGGTCGAGTCGACGGTCGCCGACGACCGTACGGTCACCATCAGCCTCTACAAACAGCGCGGCGCGGGACCCGGGCCGGCGTGAGGAACGGGGACGGTCCGGTGCGTGACGAGGGGCGCATCCCACCAGAGCCGCGGGGAGGGCACGAGGTTCCGGCGGAACCGGTGCTCGCCCCCGCGGGGATCCCCGAGCAGCAGGCCCGTCCCCATCCGGAGGACGGACTTGACGGCCAGACTGCCGCGGCGGACCAGACGCGGACAGAGCGGGCGCAGGCAGAGCGGGCGGCCTTTATGAGCGAGCAGCACAGCGAGCGGGACAGCGGACAGGACAGCGGACAGGACAACGGACCCGGCAGAGGGCCGGACAACGGACCGGACAACGGGCCGCGGAACGAACCTCAGGGTGAGCCGCGGAACGAGTCGCGGAGCGAACCGCGGGGTGAATCGCGGGGTGAATCGCGGAGCGAGCCACGGCACGACCCGCACGACCGCAGCGGCGCGCGGGCGATGTTCGTCGAACTGCGCAAACTGCCGGACGGCTCGCCCGAGAAGGCGGCCCTCCGCAATCAGCTCGTCCGGATGCACCTGCCCCTGGTCGAGCATCTCGCGCGCCGTTTCCGCAACCGCGGCGAGCCGCTGGACGACCTGACGCAGGTGGCGACCATCGGGCTGATCAAGTCGGTGGACCGCTTCGACCCGGAGCGCGGGGTCGAGTTCTCGACGTACGCGACACCGACCGTCGTCGGGGAGATCAAGCGGCACTTCCGGGACAAGGGCTGGGCGGTACGGGTGCCGCGCCGCCTCCAGGAGCTGCGGCTGGCCCTGACGACCGCGACGGCCGAGCTGTCGCAGCAGCACGGCAGATCACCGACGGTGCACGAGCTGGCGGAGCGGCTCGGCATCTCGGAGGAGGAGGTCCTGGAGGGCCTGGAGTCCGCCAACGCGTACTCCACGCTGTCGCTGGACGTCCCCGACACGGACGACGAGTCACCGGCCGTGGCGGACACGCTGGGCGCGGAGGACGAGGCGCTGGAGGGCGTCGAGTACCGGGAGTCGCTCAAGCCGCTGCTGGAGGATCTGCCGCCGCGGGAGAAGCGGATCCTGCTGCTCCGGTTCTTCGGCAACATGACGCAGTCGCAGATCGCGCAGGAGGTCGGCATCTCGCAGATGCACGTCTCGCGGCTGCTGGCGCGCACGCTGGCGCAGTTGCGCGAGCGGCTGCTCGTGGAGGAATAGCGGAAGGACCTGTCCCCGCCGGACAGGTCACGCTCCCGCGGACAGGCCCCGCTCCCGCAGGCAGGTCACGCTCCCGCGGACAGGCCCCGCTCCCGCGGACAGGACACGCTCCCGCCGCGCGGGCTACGCGTCGCCGGCCGGGCCGCGGATCCCCAGGGCCTCGGTGGTCGTCGGGTTGACGAGCAGGACGAGCCCCGTCACGGCGACGGCCGCCAGCACGATCCCGGCCGGGATGCCGGCGCCGTCCGAGGTGAGCAAGGTGTAGGCGACCGGCAGCGCCATGATCTGGGTGATCAGCGCGGGCCCCCGGCTCCAGCCGCGGCGCAGCAGCAGCCCCCGGGCGGCGAGCAGCGGGATCACGCCGAGCGCGATCAGGGTCACCCCGCCCATCTCGGCCTGCTGCGGGGAGTCGGGACGGCCGAGCAGCCCCATCACCAGCAGATACGCGCCGCCGGCGAACAGCGCCAGGGCCTCCAGACCGCTGACCGCCGCGGCGGCGGTCAGCCGGGTGGGGCGCGGGGTCGGTCCGGGGGCGGGCTCTGGCTGCGTCGCTCTGCTCACCCTTGCAGGGTATCGGCCCCCGGATCCACGCCCGGATCCGGCGCCGGGTACGCCGCCGGGGTGCCGGGCGCCGGGCGCGTTCCGCCCGGGGACGACCCGTCTCCCCCCGGCCGGTAATCTGCTCGGCATGCGCGCACTCCTCGTGGTCAACCCGGCAGCAACCACCACCAGTGCCCGCACCCGAGACGTACTCATCCACGCGCTGGCCAGCGAGATGAAGCTGGAGGCGGTGACGACGGAGTACCGCGGGCACGCCCGCGACCTCGGCCGGCGGGCCGCCGACTCCGACGACATCGAGCTGGTCGTGGCCCTGGGCGGGGACGGCACGGTCAACGAGGTCGTGAACGGTCTGCTGCACAACGGCCCGGACCCCGAGCGGCTGCCGCGCCTCGCGGTGGTCCCCGGCGGCTCCACCAATGTCTTCGCCCGCGCGCTCGGGCTGCCGAACGACGCGGTGGAGGCGACCGGCGCGATTCTCCAGGCGCTGGAGGAGAAGAGCGAACGTACGGTCGGCCTGGGACTGGCGGCCGGGACCCCGGGGTCGGAGGACGAAGCCGTGCCGTCCCGCTGGTTCACCTTCAACGCGGGGTTCGGATTCGACGCGGGAGTCGTCGGCCGGGTCGAACAGCACCGGGAGCGCGGAAAGCGTTCGACGCACGCCCTCTATGTGCGCCAGGTGATACGCCAGTTCCTCGAAGAACCGCATCGCCGCCACGGATTGATCACTTTGGAGCGGCCCGGTGAGGATCCGGTCGAAGATCTCGTCCTGTCGATAATCTGCAACACCGCTCCCTACACTTACCTGGGGAATCGACCGCTGTACTCGTCCCCCACGGCATCCTTCGACTCGGCGCTCGACGTCCTCGGACTGACCAGAATGTCCACTTCGGCGGCGGCCGTATATGGGACACAACTGCTCACTTCGACCCCCGAGCGGGGCCCCCACGGGCGCCATGCCGTATCCCTGCACGACCTGACCGACTTCACCTTGCATTCCAAGGCACCCCTCCCCTTCCAGATGGACGGCGACCATCTCGGAGTGCGTACGAGCGTGACGTTCACAGGCGTTCGCCGTGCACTGCGTGTGATTGTGTGAGCGGAAGAGGCAAAACTCCTTTCACTCGAACGTTTAGGCTGCCATCCACCCCATGGAAGTACGGCTGTGACCTAGTCGACACCGAGGAATCAAAAAAAACTTTCCAGAAGGGGTTGTATCCGCCGCCGAGGTTTGCGAATCTCTACATGGCGCTCGGGACGGCCCGCAACACCGGCCTCCCTGAGCACCAGAACCCCTCCTCAAACCAAGGACTCCGCCAGGTTTCCCGGCGGTCGACCCTTCCCTTGTCGAGGGATTCGTGAAAGCGTTCACATTCACAAGCAACCTGCACGTAATACCAAGAGAGGTAGCAGCCATGGACTGGCGTCACAACGCCGTTTGCCGCGAGGAAGACCCCGAGCTGTTCTTCCCCATCGGCAACACCGGTCCTGCGCTGCTGCAGATCGAGGAAGCCAAGGCCGTCTGCCGTCGCTGCCCCGTCATGGAGCAGTGCCTGCAGTGGGCGCTCGAGTCCGGCCAGGACTCCGGCGTCTGGGGTGGACTCAGCGAGGACGAGCGCCGCGCGATGAAGCGTCGCGCCGCTCGTAACCGGGCGCGTAACGCGACCGCCTGAACCACCCGTGTAACAGCCTCAGGCGGCGGAGCGTACAGCGTGTACGCATAGACCCGCCCCCGAACCGCAGCGCGCAGTACCCCCCGATGCGCATCGCATAGTGAGCTTCGAACCGAGCCCCGTACCGTAGAACGGTCCGGGGCTCGATGCTGTGTACGGTGACCCACCCGCTTCCGCGGTTACTTCTGCGGCTCCACCGGAATGTCGAGCAGGACGCGCGTGCCGCGCACCGGCGCGGGCACCATGTCGAAGGTGCCGCCCAACTCGCCCTCCACCAGGGTCCGGACGATCTGGAGCCCGAGATTCCCGGCCCGGTGCGGATCGAATCCCTCGGGCAGCCCCCGCCCGTCGTCCTGGACGGTGATCAGCAGCCGGGTGTCCGACGGGCCCGAGGTGCCCGTGCGCCGGTTCTTCTTCGCCGGCGAGTCACCGCTGCGGACCGCGGAGACATCCACCCGGCCCTCCTCTCCCGGGTCGAAGGCGTGCTCCAGCGCGTTCTGCAGAATCTCGGTGAGCACCATGGAGAGCGGGGTGGCCACCTCGGCGTCCAGAATGCCGAACCGTCCGGTACGCCGGCAGAGGATCTTGCCGGGCGAGATCTCCGCCACCATCGCGAGGACACGGTCGGCGATCTCGTCGAACTCGACGCGCTCATCCAGATTCTGAGACAGCGTCTCATGGACGATCGCGATGGAACCGACGCGCCGTACGGCCTCGTTGAGCGCCTCGCGGCCCCGCACCGAGTCCATCCGGCGGGCCTGGAGGCGCAACAGCGCCGCCACCGTCTGGAGGTTGTTCTTCACCCGGTGGTGGATCTCCCGGATGGTGGCGTCCTTCGTGATCAACTCACGCTCCCGGCGGCGGAGTTCCGTCACGTCCCGGAGGAGCACCAGCGAGCCGATCCGGGTGCCCTTCGGCTTGAGCGGGATGGTACGGAGCTGGATGACCCCGCCGTTGCCCTCGACCTCGGTCTCCCGGGGCGCGTAACCGCTGGCCAGTTTGACGATGGCCTCGTCCACCGGGCCGCGGGCGGGCGCGAGTTGGTCGGTGGCCCGGCCGAGGTGCTGTCCCACCAGGTCGGACGCGAGTCCCAGCCGGTGATACGCGGAGAGGGCGTTGGGGCTGGCGTACTGGACGACCCCGTCGGCGTCGAGCCGGATCAGCCCGTCCCCGACCCGGGGTGACGCGTCCATGTCGACCTGCTGGCCGGGGAAGGGGAAGGAACCGGCGGCGATCATCTGCGCCAGGTCGGAGGCGGACTGGAGATAGCTCAGCTCCAGCCGGCTCGGGGTCCGGACGGTGAGCAGGTTGGTGTTACGGGCGATGACCCCGAGGACCCGGCCCTCACGCCGTACGGGGATGGACTCGACCCGTACGGGCACCTCCTCACGCCACTCGGGGTCGCCCTCCCGGACGATCCGCCCCTCGTCGAGCGCGGCGTCCAGCAGGGGCCGGCGTCCGCGCGGCACGAGGTGGCCGACCATGTCGTCCTGATAGGAGGTGGGCCCGGTGTTCGGCCGCATCTGGGCGACGGAGACATAGCGGGTGCCGTCGCGGGTCGGGACCCAGAGGACGAGGTCGGCGAAGGAGAGGTCGGAGAGCAGTTGCCACTCCGAGACCAGCAGATGCAGCCACTCCAGGTCGGATTCACCGAGGGCTGTGTGCTGGCGTACGAGATCGTTCATGGAGGGCACACCTGCGAGCGTACCCGTGGGACGGATCAGACCCTTCAGGTGCGACCCCCGGTCCGGATCGGGGACGCCCTTGGTCTGTACTGAGGGGTAGGCGGCGAATTAGGCTCACCGTACGCGCCGCGGGCATGGACACCTCCGAATGGTCTAGTCCAGAATGGTGCGACAGGCTTCCGCCCTCCCCGCACAGGAGGGTGGAACGAGGTGCCGGCGCTCTCTGCCCTGACTGCGGCGGAACCTCTCCCAACGGCCGCCGGGACCGCACACCCGTCGGCCGTAGCAACTCCGGGCTGCGGTGCCGTACGGGTTGAGGGTCCCGTCGCGGCGCCGCGGCCCGCGGGTGTTTCCAAGGGTCCCGGTCCCCCAGGCTCCAGGACCTCCAGGACCCAGTGGCCACTCAGCTCGACTCGGGTGTCTTGGCCATCGTGCGCGGGGCGTCCGGGTCGTAGCCGCGGGCGACGGAGATCTCGTAGGCCAGACGGTGGAGCGGCAGGATCTCCAGGATCGGCTGAAGCTCCTCCCCCACCCCCTCCACCGGCAGCACGAACCCCGCCGCGGCCCGCGCGGTCTCCGCCGCCGGGCCCACCACGCACAGATCGGCGCCCCGGCCGCGCAGCCGGTCGAGGACGGGGCGGAGCGCCTCGCCGCCCGTGCCCTCGGGGACGACGGCGATCACCGGCGAGCCGTTGTCGATCATCGCGAGCGGGCCGTGCAGCAGATCCGCGCCGGAGTAGGCGAGCGCGGGGAGGTAGCTGGTCTCCATCAGCTTCAGGGCCGCCTCCCTGGCCGTGGGATAGCCGTAACCCCGCGAGATGACGACCATCCGCCCGGCGAACCGGTAGCGGGCGGCGAGCGTCCGCACCTCCGCGCCCCGGGCGAGGATCTCGTCCGCCAGATCCGGCACGGCGGAGGCGGCCCCCGCCCCGTCGGCGCCGCCGAGGCTCTCGGTGAAGAGGTACAGCGCGAGCAGCGAGGCGGTGTACGACTTGGTGGCCGGCAGCGCTCGTTCCGCGCCCGCCAGAACGTCGATGTGGTACTCGGCCACGGCGGCGAGCGCCGAGTCCGGGTTGTTCGTCACCGCGAGCGTGATCGCGCCCGCCTCCCGGGCGGCCCAGGTGGCGGCCACGAGATCGGGCGAGCCGCCCCACTGGCTGACGCCGACGAAGAGCACGCCGGTGAAGTCGGGGCGGGTGCCGTACGCCGTGATGGTGGACATGGAGGCGAGCCCGCAGGGCAGCCCCCGCCTGATCTCCAGCAGGTACTTCGCGTACAGCGCCGCGTGGTCGGAGGTGCCGCGCGCCGCGAGCAGGACGAAGCGCGGCCTCCGCGCCGCGACGGCGCCCGCCACCTCACGGATCCCGGGCGCCCCGTCCGCGAGGAGCCGCCGCAGCGCGGCGGGCTGCTCCAGCACCTCGGCGGACATGACGCGGCCCGCGTACTCGCTCGGCCCGGCGGGAAACGCGGCAGACATGCTGGGTGCCCTCCAGTCGCTCACGCCCCCGTCGTCCAGTCGAACAGGCCCCGGGCGGCCCCGCCACCGGGATCCCCCCTCCCTTCCGGTCCTCCCTCCCTCTTCGTCGCCTGCCCTTCGCCGAGGATTCAGGAACCGGCGCCGCCCCCTCTGCTAGAATTGGTCTATACCACAAAAGACCTCACCATCAGATCGGCAGGGCCCAGCGTGGAAGTGGTCATCGTCCCGGACGCCGCCGCGGGTGGCGCACTCATCGCCGACAGCATCGCCGCACTGCTGCGCCGCAAGCCCGACGCCCTCCTCGGCGTGGCCACCGGCTCCACCCCCCTGCCCGTCTACCAGGCACTGGCGGCCGGGGTCCGGGCCGGCACGGTCGACGTCTCCAGCGCGCACATAGCCCAGCTCGACGAGTACGTGGGGCTGCCGCCGGGCCACCCCGAGTCGTACCGCTCCGTCGTCCTGCGCGAGGTCGTCGAGCCGCTGGGCCTCGACCCGAGTGCCTTCCTCGGCCCGGACGGCGGCGCCGAGGACGTCCAGGCCGCGTGCGAGGCGTACGACCGGGCCCTCGCCGAGGCCGGCGGGGTGGACCTCCAGCTCCTCGGCATCGGCACGGACGGCCACATCGGCTTCAACGAGCCCTGCTCCTCGCTCGCCTCCCGCACCCGGATCAAGACCCTGACCCGGCAGACCCGGGCCGACAACGCACGCTTCTTCGACAGCCCCGACGAGGTGCCGCACCACGTCATCACCCAGGGCATCGGCACCATCCTGGAGGCCCGCCACCTGGTCCTGCTCGCCACGGGCGAGGGCAAGGCCGACGCGGTGGCCCAGGCGGTCGAGGGCCCGGTCGCCGCCCTCGTACCCGCGTCCGCGCTCCAGCTCCACCCGCACGCGACGGTGGTCGTGGACGAGGCGGCAGCCTCCCGCCTGAAGCTGGCCGACTACTTCCGCGCGACGTTCGCGTCCAAGCCGGACTGGCAGGGCATCTGACGGGTTCGCCCCACTCCGGACCGGATGACCCCAAAGATCTCCGTTGACAACCCTGTGCACACGGCATTTAACTCTGCGAAGTTGTGTACTTCCTGTGACGCTTGGGGCGGGGATCCATGGGTGGGGTGTGGGGAAATCGTGATGTCCGGAACAGGAGATGCAGGCGCGGGCCGCCGTACGCGGGAGGGCTGGTGTGCGGGCTCGCCGTCGTGCTGGCGGCGGGGCTTGTCCCGCTGAGCGCTCTGCCCGCCGCCGCGCGCCCGACGTCTGCTCCTGCCGTTTCGGCGTCGGCCGCGGACGAGGGCCGGAATCCGGACGAGGCCCCCGCGGAGGCCACCACGGACGGCGCGCTCGCCGAGGCGAAACGATTAGGCAGGCAGGTCGAGGTCGGGGCCCTGCGGGGTGAGCACAGTGATGTGTTCGCCACCCCCGAGGGCGCGTTGGAGGCGCGGGAGTATCTGCGTCCGGTACGGGCCCGTGTCGACGGCGCCTGGCGGCCCGTCGACACGGAGCTGGCCAAGGCTTCCGACGGGTCGGTCGCGCCGAAGGTGTCCACTGTGGGCATCCGCTTCTCGTCCGGGGGCGACGATCCGCTCGTACGGATGGAGAAGGCGGGGCGTGAGGTCGCGCTCTCCTGGCCCGGAGCTTTGCCCGCGCCGGAGTTGAGCGGCTCCACGGCTACGTACCGGGAGGTGCTGCCGGGGGTCGATCTGCGGATGGGGGCGCAGGAGGACGGTTTCACGCAGCTGCTCGTCGTGAAGTCGGCCGAGGCGGCGGCGAGCGAGAAGCTGGCCGCGCTCCGTCTCGAACTGGCCTCGGAGGGCGTGGACGTACGGGAGACGGCCGAGGGCGGTCTCGCGGCGGTCGACCGGGGTGCGCAGGGCGCGGTGTTCGAGGCGCCGAAGCCGATGATGTGGGACTCCAGTACCCCGTCGGGTGACGGTACGGGAGCGGCGCGGCGGCGGACGGCCGTCGAGGAGGGCGTGGGCGCGGCGCGGGAGCCCGGTGCGGGTGAGTCGGGCAGGCTGGCGGCCGTAGGGGTGGCCGTACCCGCGACGGGTGACGCCCTCGTGCTGACCCCGGACGCGGAGATGCTGTCCGACGCGGCCACGGTGTACCCGGTGTTCATCGATCCGCAGTGGTACTCGCCGAGGGCGTCGGCCTGGACCATGGCGTCGGAGTACTGGGCGTCGTCTCCGCAGT